>UQLB01000001.1 GCA_900541725.1 uncultured Collinsella sp.
GGATTGGTCAAGATAGTTTGACTATTAGCGGCTAAAATCGCCCGGCGCTAACACTGTTATAGAGTCCTGGAAAGAAAGGGCCAAACCGAAGTGTCTGGCCGGACGCCAATTGTCTGGGAACTGCTTCGGATTCGACCCTCTTTTACTTTCGCCCACTCGGTGGACTTCGGGTTTAATGCTTAGGGGCAGGGATTTAACAAAGTGAAATTTTAATGAAAAGAAACCCAGCTGCCACAATTGCCATGGTGAGGGCTCGAATTGGCCATATAGATCTAAAATAGTCACGATACCTTCTCTTTTGCTGGAACGATATATCTATACAAGGTTGTGAGCGGAAAACAAAAATACGTCGATTGCTATCCGACAAACGGGTCTGGAATTGCATTCTCCGGCATTTCGGGGAGATTGATACACATGTACGAAAGGGAAACTATGTGGTGCGTTGGGTTGGAGCTGCTGCAGGCCCGATATGGATTGCGGTCTTGCGCCCCGATGTCCAAATAGGTTTCTCTCTCTAGACGGGAAGTTGCTCATGGACGCCATATATGACGGAGATGACTGGGTCGATCATTATACTTGGCGCCTGGTCGGCTCGGATGACAATGGGGATGTGGTGTTTGATGGACTATGTCCAAAGCATCTCCATCCTTTTGTCTCGTCGTTAATTGAGAGTTCCGCTCGTGTTGCCCCCTACAGCTCGGCATCGCTTCATGATACGGACGTTTTGAAGACCATAAGGGAGTCAATTGACGAGGGCACGATGAGCGGCCCGCTGTTTTCTCGGCTTGTGGGGCTAGATGAGATTGGCTCGAAACGACTGCTTGCGGGCGAAAAGGTGGAACTCACTTATCGGTCGATGATTTCAATCCTGCGGCTAGCCGATGTTCTTCGCAAATAAATGAGGCTTCCATGGCCATGTGGCAGCTTGTCTCACCGATGGGTGGGAGCCGAGTACTTTTCGGACGATTTGCTTGGCCTCGGCGTAGTCTTGGACGGGATCTGCCGGATCATCGAAATCCTCGACGAGATATTTCAAAGCGGCACCTTCTTAAACGGCGAACGTGACAGCGGTCCTCCCTGAATTCTATAAAATCACGGCCTGACTTGGGCGGCGAATTGGCGGAGCTCGTCATCGTCCATATCGTCGAAGTGCGGCAACTACGCCAGCGCGGCCCTCTGCTCCATCAGGTACCTACCGCTCGGAGACCTGCGAATCGTCTGCAAGATGTCCTCGGGGGCGAGGGCTGGGAAATCCATGCCCTCGGGAGCGGCCAAAGAGATGGATTCACCTGCCCCTCCCATGTGTTGGGACCTCATTCAGGGCATCGGCTGCATCCGGCCTTTCGCATTCGCCGCCCGGCCCTCCGGTCCCGCCCGGCTCTCCGGTCCCGCCCGGCCGACGGGTTTCCCATCTACGGCAAAACGATCGCACTTATAGATATGCATTCCCGGATTGGGAATATGTTTCAGCCCACGCGAGCAAAGCCTCGGCGTACTCCGTGGTATCTCCGCTGCGCGGCTTTGCACCCTGCAATGCCGCGCAGCGGAGATACCACCTGAGACGGATGTCGATGCATCGAACCCGAGACCGGGCGCTGCGGCGGGAAGCCTCTCGCACGGACAATCTGCTCGATCTTGCTGCACCCGTCTTAAAAGGTTAGACAAACTTTTAATCGTACGACATCCGTCGAACAGTCGGGGGTACACACCACTACAGAAGGCCCACGGAACGGGGGGCGAGATGGTCGGCGACGGGTTCAAGGCACTCTCCGGCCCCACGCTCCGCCAGGGAGGGCGTCGGGAGGGAGGCCGTAATGGGTGAGAAGGACGAGCGGCCGGAGCGGGTGTTCCCCGGCAGGACAGACCCGTGGTTCATAGCGGCCATGGTGATTGTGGCGGGCGGTTTATCCGCGGCGTGTATCGCGTGTTTCCTGAGCTCGAGTCCCGCGCTCCTATGGGGCTGGCTCGCGCTGCTGCCCGTCCCGGCCCTCGTGGCCCTGGCCGCCCTTCCCGTCCGCAGCAACCGCCTCGAGCTCTACGGCGACCGCCTCGTCGTCGTGTACGCTGGGACGCGTTCGGTGATACCCTACGCCCACGTGCGGAGCGTCCGGCGCACCAGGACGCTCTGGGCGGGGACGGCCAACTCGCTCGACCGCGTCTACATCGAGGCGCCCTACGACGGCGACGCCATCGTCTCGGTGACCGACAACGATGCCCTCGTGGCGGAGCTGGGGCACAGGTGTGGCCTCGGGCCATACTCCCATTTTTGAGAGAGGTGCCGTCGGGCCCCCCGAAAGCCGTCTGCATTTGCAGGCCTTTATTCGAAATCGGGCGGCGCGGCTGAAAATCCCCGGCCTGAACCGCGGGGCTTCATCTACATTCGCGCAGGCGTATTCACAATCATAAACAGATAGGCACGGGCATCCGCGTTCGCGGAAACCCGTGCCGCATTTGCGTCACCGAGATGACCGGGTAGAATATATCTGAACGCTATTCCACATTCCCGTACTTGCGCTACGGATTTGGGAAAGCGCATGTCTCAGCCTCTACTCGACCACGGTCGCCTCGGTCGGGATGGCCCCCAGCACTGCCGCGTACTCGGTGGGGTAGAGGCGGCTTATCGTCTGAACGTCGCGGATGAGGACGTTGCGGTCGTCAGGCTCGGAGATGCCGTAGCCGAACGCCTCGAGCGTCTCGATCGCCTCGCGGATCTTCTGCTGGAACATGGGGCCGGGGTCCACCCTCAGGCCGAGGTAGCCTCGCCACAGGCTCGGCAACACGCGCAGCATGTTCTGGATCTTGGACATCGGCTCGATGTCGGCGTAGACGTTGAGCGTGACCATGGCGTCCTTGTGCCCGAAGATCGACTGCAGCGCCTTGATGTCGCCGCCGTGGCGGATCCACTGCTTCGCGAAGGTGTGGCGCAGGCCGTGGAACGTGATCAGCTCGTCGTTGGTGCCCATGAGGCCGTTGGTCTCCGAGAACGTCTTGAACGCCCTGCGGATGTAACTGGTGGTGGCGAAGGAGCCGTCCGGCCGCGACACGACGTAGCTGTCCGCGAGGTCGCGCAGGCCGAGGGCCGATGCCTCCCGGAGCCTCTGCGAATCGATCTCGTGGATCTCTTTCAGGAAGGGGAGCAGGCCCACCGGGTCGACGGGGATCGTCCTCAAGTCGTGGTTCTTGGTGTCCTTGATGAAGGAGCCCCTGTCCTTGACGTAGGCCACCGAGTGCCTGACCGTGATGAGCCCCGACTCGAAGTCGACGTCACACCAGCGCAGGCCGCAGACCTCGCCGATGCGCATCCCGGTGTGCAGGGCGAGCACGACCGCCCGCCTGAAGGTCGAGTCCGGCATCATCGAGGTCACCGAGTTGAGCTTCGGCACGAGGTCGGAGCGCAGCGCGTTCCTGGGCCTGGCAATGACCCTGGGCGCGAGGGCGCCGTCGAACGGGTTCCTCCCGATCGTGTCGTTGCTGCGCTTCAGCAGGACGGCGTAGAGCCGCTTGCCGAGCTTGAATGACTTGTTGAGCGTGTCCGGCGCCGTGCCCAGGGCGATCCTGCGCCTCGACCACGCGTTGACGTCGTCGGTCGTCACCTCATTCACGGGGACCAGACCCAGCTCGTCTCGCTCGATGTGCAGGGCGCTGTAGTGGTAGTCGTCGCGGGTCGTCGGGGTGATCCTGTTCATCTCCAGGCAGAAGTCGATGAACTTCTCGAGCGCCTCGGAAAGCGGCAGCGCGGCGTAGTCATCCCGCTGTTCGGCGGGAAGCCCGGCGCCGATAGCGGCCCTCGCCTCCTCGGCCTCGGCGAGTTCCAGCTCGACCTCCGACCTGAATTCCGCGAGGACGCGCATCGCCGCCGCCTTTCCCCGCGCGCTCTGCTTCAGGCAGGGCACGCGGGTGTTCCTGGTCCTCTGGACCTTCTTCCCGGTCATCTCGTCGGCCACCGTCACGACAGCCTGCCATTTGCCCTTGTTCTTCCTCACGCCGCCGGCTCCGCATACGCGTAAGGTTTTATTGCTGCATTTCTCGTTCTGCATGTCTGCTCCTAAATCCGCAGTTGATTAGAAACAGGCGGGCCCACCTGCGGGAACCCGGAGAGGCGACGATTCGGGGCTCCTACCCCCGTTGATTAAATCATCGGCTGCACCGCGCTCCTCGAAGCCGAAAATATGCTATCTGGACAGACCGCGCTGAGCTGGTAAAATTTGCAAATGCGGAAATGCGCTACTTGCGCTATCTGCGCGTGTTTTAACAAAATAAGCACAGGTCAGGGTCATTCTGACCTCGCTGGGGGTCAAGGGGTCGCTGGTTCGAATCCAGTCGTCCCGACCAGAAGTTTGCAGGTCAGGCACCTAGTGCCTGACCTTTTTTGTTAAGAATCAATAAAGTAAGCAACGAAGAATCAACGGCTTTATTAATCGATACTTTCGCTCAACAAAAACTTGTACGTCACCCTCCAAATACGACAATTGATGACATGTTTGGAGGCTGACGTACACAAAAGCGATAGACATCCTGCCCGATACCGTCCTCCACATGTCTGGACTCTCTATGCTTACGCTGGATAGACATCGCCAGAACGGGTATAGTATCGAAAGTTTTGTCGTTTACCAGCGGGGGAGTCCTGTGGGCATCAAAAAGAAGATCAAAAAGGAGCTTATCGGCACTTCCGATTACCCGTCGAATAAGATCTTTACGATCTCCAATTTCATCACCTTTACGCGCCTGATCCTCACCCTGGTATTTCTGTACCTGTTTGTGACGGACAACAACC
The DNA here is from genome assembly GCA_900541725.1 of uncultured Collinsella sp. Lineage (GTDB taxonomy): Bacteria > Actinomycetota > Coriobacteriia > Coriobacteriales > Coriobacteriaceae > Collinsella. The sequence continues at coordinate 4,775 of UQLB01000001.1, forward strand.
GCGTCATCGCCATCGTTATCTACGCCGTTGCCGCCTCCACCGACTGGATGGACGGTCAGATCGCCCGCATGACTAAGACGGTCTCATGGCTCGGCAAGGTCATGGATCCCATTTGCGACCGTGCGCTGCTGTTCACCGGCGTCTTGGGGCTGGTGGTCCGCGGAGAGCTGCCCATCTGGGTCTGCGTGCTCATTATTGGCCGCGACATCTATCTGGGCATCGGCACGCTTATCGTGCGCCATTATCACCGTCGCCCCATCGATGTTGTCTTCCCCGGAAAGATTGCCACAGCGCTGCTCATGACCGGCTTCTCGCTCATGCTGCTCGGGTTCCCCGTTATTGACGGCCTGCATCTTTTACCTTCAGCCCTTACGGCCTTCCCGGGCCTCAACGGAAGCTCGATGCCCCTCGGCATCTTCTTTGTGTACGGCGGCGTGATCTTCTCCATGCTCACCGCTGTCATCTACTCCATTAAGGGCGGAGCGGCCATTAAACAGGCTCTCACGCATCCCGAGGACGAGGACATCGACTTTCTGAACCCTGAAATCGAAGACTGATTCGTTGGGGTATGATTACGTACGGTTCATTATTTGCGGCACGTCCGCGATAAGTTAGGGGTTGTCATGGACAACATGGTTAACAATATGCCTCAGAATGATAAGACTGCTGACGCTACCTGCGTATTCCGCGTGCCTTCAAGCGACGTCACCGTTCCCGACCTCATGGCCAACGTACGCATCACCGCCCCCGTTCTGTCCATCGTCAAGGGTCCGCAGACTGGTGCCGCTTTTGAGCTCGAGGATGACGTGACCACCATTGGCCGCGATCCCGCGAACGGCATCTTCCTCAATGACATGACCGTTTCGCGCAGCCACGCGCGCATTATTCGCGAGGGCCTCGGCGCTCGCATCGAGGACTTGGGCTCGCTCAATGGCACCTGGGTCGACGGTGCCATCGTCAATGCAGCCCCGCTGCACGACGGTTCTTCCGTCCAGATCGGTACGTTTACGCTCATCTACCACGAGAGCACGCCGGAGCGCATCGAAACCGGTGAGTAGGGCATGGCCGAACGCAACTATCTGAGTATCGGCCAAGTCGTCAACCTACTTCGAGGCGCATACCCCGATCTTTCGAACTCAAAAATTAGATTTCTAGAGGATGAGGGGCTCATTACCCCTCATCGTACGCCTAAGGGATACCGTCAGTACTCCAAGGAGGACGTTGATCGCCTGGAGGTCATTCTGCACCTGCAGAAGACCCGCTATATGCCGCTCAACGTGATTAAGCAGCGCTTGGAAAACGCCACGGACCTGTCAACGCTCGCTTACGAGGTGGGCTTGCTGTCCGATGTTCCGCTCAAGACGGAGCCCAAGGAGACTAAGCAAAAGCTGCATCCCATTGAGACCATTCCCGATATGCTGGGCGTCGAGATTTCGTTTATCCGCTCGCTCGCCGAGAACGACCTCATTCGCATCATCAAGAGTCCGCAGAATCGTGAGCTCGTCGATGGTCGCGATTTTCCAATCATCCGCTACTGCTCCGAGCTGTCACGCTTCCATATCGAGCCCCGCAACCTGCGTCAGTACGTGTCTTCCGCCAACCGCGAGTCCTCGATGTTTGAGCAGGTGCTCGTGAGCATGCTCGGAATGGATACCTCCGATGACGAGCGCGACGCCAAGCTCGAGCGTGCGTTTAAGAAGCTTCACGACCTGACCGAGGGTGTGCACACTGCGCTGCTCAAGAACCGCGTTTTTGAGTCGCTCAACGCCGTGGTCGAGGACGCCGACATTGATGCACTCGATGAGGAAATCGCTCGCTCCGAGTCCACCAAGGCCAAAAACGAAGAAACTGCCGTGCCGGCTTCGCACGAGGATTCTCTCGTAAAGCCGCTCAAGGTCGTCGCCCCTTCGCAATCCGGCACCGTCACCGCGGGCAAATAACCGCTGCTGATATTTCGGCAACCCATTGAAAGGTCATGCAATGTACGACTTCGAATCTCAAATCGTCGACATCCCCGACTATCCCGAGCCCGGAGTCATCTTTAAAGACATCACGCCGCTCTTTGGCAATCCCGAGGCGCTCAAAGCCATGACCGATACCCTCGCCGAGCACTTTGCCGGCATGGGAATCACCAAGGTCGTGGGTCCCGAGGCTCGCGGCTTTATGGTTGGCGTACCGGTGGCTGTGGCCCTTGGTGCCGGCTTTGTTCCCGCACGTAAACCGGGCAAGCTGCCGCGCGAGACCGTAAGCCAGAGCTACGAGCTCGAGTACGGCACCGATTCAATTGAGATCCATGCCGACGCTATCAGCTCTAAAGATACCGTGTTGATTCTGGACGACTTGGTCGCGACGGGCGGAACCGTCGAGGCAACAGGTAAACTGGTGCGAGATATGGGCGCAAAGCTTATCGGTTACGGTTGTATACTTGAGCTTGCGTTTCTCAACCCGCGCGAGAAGCTCACGCCGTCTGATGACGATGTGGAGCTCTTTAGCCTGGTGACGGTGGAGTAGCCGTTACCTTTAGTTACTGGAAAGGAAGCTACATGCGCACAGCAAACACGCACAAAAACATGGCACGCTGCGCTGCTACGGCAACCCTCGCTTGTGTTTTGGGCTTGGGCCTCGCGGCTCCTGCCTACGCCGATACCGCATCCGACCTTGCCGCTGCTCGTACGAAGCTCGAGCAGATCGGTACCCAAACCCAGCAGATTTACGATGAGCTCGCCACGCAGACGCAGGCGCTCGATCAGACTGCCGGCGAGATCACGCAAAAGCAGCAGGAGATCGCCGATGGTCAGGCCAAGCTCTCGACCTATGTCGCCGGCGAGTACAAAACCGGCGGTCTGAGCCTGCTTCAGGTTCTGACGGGTGTCGATGATCTGAGCGATATGCTCAACCGTCTGTTCTACTACGGCAAAGTTTCCGATAAGCAGGCTCAGACCATTCAAGAGGTCAAGGAGCTTAAGCAGCAGCTCACCGATAAACAGGCCGAGCAGGAGAAGAACGTCGCCACCACGCAAAAGAAGGTCGACGAGCTTAACGCCCAGCAGGCTGAAGCCCAGAACGTCGTAAACTCCCTGGATTCGCAGCTGCAGGCCGAGCTTGCCGCAGAGGCCGAGGCCAACGCCGCGCTGCAGGCCGGCATCAACGCCAGCACTGCCGAGAAGGCCACGGTGAGCAACGAGACTGCCGGTACGACCGAGAACAACGATGGCAACAAGGGTGGCGGCTCGAACCAGCCCACTCCGACCCCTGCTCCGGCTCCCGCTCCTACCCCCGCTCCGGCTCCCGCTCCGGCTCCCGCTCCGGCTCCCACGCCGCAGCCTCCGAGCCCGTCTGTTGAAGGCGGCACCGTTGTGTCGCGCGCCTACAGCAAGCTCGGTTGCGCGTATTCCTGGGGCGGCATTGGACCGAACAGCTTTGACTGCTCCGGCTTTGTGAGCTATTGCCTCACGGGTCGCTATTGCCGCCTCGGCACCACGGGTACCTTTATGGGCTGGACGCGTGTGTCCGATCCGCAGCCCGGTGACGTTGTGGTCAACTCGTACCACACCGGCATTTACATCGGTGGTGGTCAGATGATTCATGCTTCCGACTACAACACAGGTGTTATCATCAGCTCCGTTGCCGCCGGCATGAACAACAACTATATCTTCGTGCGCTACTAAGCTTTTTTAACAGCGAACGAATGTGGACCTCGCAGCTTTCGGACTGCGGGGTCCATTACTTTGGATGCAGCGCCATTTTTTGTGTGGCAGTCTATCTAGTTTTCAATACTAGAAAGACCTCGCACAGAGCGGCAAGATGGCTATAATTATTGAGGAACAACTAGAAAGGACCCTCTATGAGCTGGGCGCTTATTTCTGATTCGAGCTGCAACCTCCGCGATTGGCAACCAACCGCACCTCATACAACCTATGCATTTGCACCCCTCAAGATCCGAGTGGGGGAGCGTGAGTTTGTTGATGATTTGTCACTCGATGTCCACGAGCTCAATTGCGCCGTCCAGGCAGAGACGAGTGCCTCGTCGAGCGCATGTCCCAGTGTAGGGGAATGGGCAGAGCTTTTTAAGCTGGCCGATAAGACGATTTGCATGCCCATCTCCGAGGGTGTCTCGGGCAGCTACAACGCAGCAGCCACGGCTCGCGATATGGTTCTTGCCGAGGAGCCCGACCGACAGATTCATCTAGTCAATTCACGCGCAGCTGGCGGCAAAATGGACCTCATTTTCTTGCTGTTCGACCGCTATCTTGCAAGCAACCCGGATGTCTCATTCGAGGATGCTTGCGCATACTTCGATAGCCTTGAACAGAACAGCAAAATCCTCTTCAGTTTGTGCAATTACGAAAACCTCGCTAAAGCCGGACGTATCCCTAAGGCAGCCGGCGTCATTGCCAACAAGCTCAATATCCGCATTTTGGGCACGGCGAGCGAGGCCGGTAAAATCGAACTCGTGGGGCACACGCGAGGCGAAAAGAAGATGCTCAACAAGATTATCGATACCATGGAAGCCGAGGGTTTTGCCGGCGGCGAGGTCATCATCGATCACGTTGAGAACGAAGCTGGAGCACAGGCGCTTACTGACCGCATAGTCGAGCATTGGCCCGGCTCCAAGACCATCATCATGCCCTGCAACGGCCTGGATTCCTATTACGCCGAGATGCACGGCCTCATCATCGGCTACGGCATGGGCGTAGCTTCGGGCAAATAAAGTCCAACCAAGCAAAAATATGGGCGGGACAAAGCGACAGATGGCTCTTTGTCCCGCCCGTTTTATACGCCGGCTAGCTATTAAACCCGTTGAACTTGAGATAGCTCATCAAGTAAGCCTTCGAAACAAAGGATGAAACCGCGCTGCGCACAAGCAGCGACTCACGCGTTACCTGATGCGCCGTATCGGGAACCGGCGTCTGCTCGACGGAAAACGCCGAACGAATCGATGCCTCAAGCTGATCGACCACATAATCAAAGGCCGTCGGGGCATCGTAGCTCAAACGCTGAATGTTAAAGAGTGCCTGCACCGCAGCAATAGGTAGCACCTGTTTAAAGATGCAGATAGCGATCAGGCGGGCAATCTGCTCGCGGCCATATTGCTTTTTGACCGGAGCAGGCACCAGGCCGACCTTCACGTAGTTATTAATCATCGATGGCGTAATGACAGGCTGCTCAACGCAAATGGACAGCGGCTCCATCCACAGCGCAACATACTCAATAACCTGGTCGCGGTAGAGCGTCACATTGGGCAACTGGTTATAGCGCGGCAGACTCAACGTATTTAGTTTGCGCACGATATCGGACTGAATAAATGCATCGGGCAGCACAGTGGGCTGAATATCCTCAGGCTTAATGCTGACCGACGAATCAGACATCGGAATAACGTGTTTAACGTGGTTCATAAAGGTCCTCCGTTCATTTTCTATATTGTATTCTAGGTTATCTAGTTTTGCATACCATATAGCCTGCAAGAAAAATGGCGGGACAGTGCACTGATGCATCGTCCCGCCATTTAGTTGATAGATAACAACCTTACATAAGATATATTATCGTACTTATCCGCGGAGAAACGCGTATGCGCTGGTTGCCGCTATGGCTCCGTCAGAAACGGCGGTCACAACCTGGCGTAAACGCTTGGAACGGATATCGCCAGCGGCAAATAGACCTGGCGTGCGGGTCGCCATGGATTCATCAGTCAGAATGCCGCCGTCCGGCGCCAGATCGACTAGATGCTCAACGAGCTCGGAATGGGGCTGCGTTCCGGTAAAGACAAAGATACCAAACGAGCCAGGGACAAATGACTCGGTGTGAGTTTCCCCGGATGCATTGTCCTTAAAGGTAATCGTCGTTGGCATGGCTTCGCCCGAGAGCTCGACAATACTAGTTTGGTACCTAACTGAAATATTATCTTTTGCAAGAACTTTTTGAACCACACCATCGGGGGCACGGAACTGATCGCGGCGCAAAACGATGGTCACGCTGCTGGCGATTTCTGACAAGAACAGAGCTTCCTCGCAGGCAGCATTGCCGCCGCCGATGACAAAAACCTGCTTGCCGCGAAAGAACATGCCGTCGCACGTCGCGCAATACGAAACGCCGCGACCGCGATACGCATCCTCGCCAACAAAACCAGCAGATCGCGGCGTGGCACCCATGCAAGCGATAACGCTCGAGGCCGACGTATCGCCCAAATCGTGATGCACCGTAAACAGCGCTGCATCGGCATCGTAATCGATACCCGTAACCATGCTCCATGTAACCTGTGCTCCCAGGCCCTCTGCATGCTGCTGAAAACGCTCACCGAGTTCGGCGCCACTCAAGAGCGGAATGCCCGGATAGTTCTCGACTTCATTGGTCGTGGCGATCTGCCCTCCCGACATGCCCTGTTCAATCACGGTCGTCGTTAGGTTGGAGCGCGCCGCATAAATGGCCGCAGCATAGCCCGCAGGGCCGCCACCGATAATCGCAACATCGATCGGCTGATGGGTAGTCATGAAGAGACCTCCTGTCGAAAGATTGGCGTTCTTTGCGCTCATACCCAAATTTACGTGAACATGACACTCATGCACTACAATGATAAATCGCGTAACAAAGCTGAAGGGGAGTTATCGATGGATCAAACGCAGATGAGCAATAGCGCTCCCCTGCCCATGCAAGCCACTCCCCAACCGGAGCAAATGACCGTTTCACCTGCACAAAAACCCCTAGTAACCATTGTGCACGCATCGGTTGGATCGGGCCACAAAGCCGCCGCCAACGCGATTGCACAAGCATTTGATCTTATCCGCGGCACCAAGGGAATCCCTGAGGATATTGAAATTGAAGTGCTCGATATCCTTGATTTTGGACGTATTAAATTCGACGGCAATAAGACCGCGGCTTCTTTTACGGGAGCCACACGCCCCATTTACGACCTGACCTGGCGATATACGCTTACGGGACATCTTCTCTGGGGTGGCGGCACGGCATGGTCGCGTATTATGTTCCCCGCCTTCAACGAATATATTCGTCGCCGCAGGCCTATAGCCGTGGTCGCAACGCACATCACAGCAGCCAATGTTGCCGTGGGCGCCCGCGTAATTACGGGTATCGATTACCCGGTCATCTGTGTGCCGACCGATTACGAAGTCGAAGGCTTTTGGCCCCACAAGGACACCGACCTATTCTGTGTAGCCAACGAGTTTATGGCCGAAACGCTGCGCCCGCGCAAGGTTCCCGAGTCAAAGATCCGCATAACGGGCATCCCCATCCGAGCCGGTTTCGATTCAGATTACAAACGCGAAGATGAGCTCAGCAAGTTCAATCTCCCCATAGACAAAACCGTCGTATTGGTGATGGCCGGCGCCAGTTTGCCCCAACCATACGTGCGTTTCCGCGCCGCGATGGACCACACGCTCCCCTTCTTACGCGGCTTTGAGGACATGCACTTTGTCTTTTTGCCCGGTAAAGACGTGGAGTATGCCACCCGGCTGAAGACGCTCTTCGTCGCCATGAAGCTCGAAAACGTCACAGTTCTGGACTACGTGGATGACATGGCGGCCCTCATGCACGGCTGCGACCTGGCAATCCTCAAGTCGGGCGGGCTCACCGTCACCGAGTGCCTATGCGCACATCTGCCGATGATCCTGCTGGGCAAGTCCTATGGCCAGGAAAAGGCCAACACCACGATGCTCACCGGCATGGGCGCCAGCATGCATGTCACCACCGCACGAGAGCTCATCGTTACCCTACGTCACCTGCACGACCATCCCGAATCACTCAAAGCCCTACTCATCAATGGCGAAGTACTACGCCGCCCCCACGCAGCCGAAGACATAGCCATCGCAACCATGGAGCTAGTAGGCAAGCCCCAAAAGCGCAAACGAGCCTTCTGCCGCTTCTACTGGGGCGATAAACCCGCGCATATTCGCTAGGGTCTTAATGTCCGCTAGCCTGCGGGAGGCCCTATATATCATCCCGTGCTCAAACATTCTCGCTTCGCTGCGAAACTGCGCGCGGGACGATATATAGGGCCTCCCGCAGGCTAGCTGCGTTAACGTACTAGCAGCTATACCAGATTCCCCACCAGTAAAATCTGCAAAGGGGAACCAGAAAATATAAATACAGTAAGCCGACGCTACAAGGGGACGGTCCCTTTGTAGCGTCGGCTTACTAGAAAAGTAAATATTGTTTCAAGCGAGTAGCCGCCCGCCCGCCTCTCACACATATCGTTCCACGCGCAGTTTCGCAGCGAGCGAAGCGAAGCGAGAATGTTTGAGCATGGAATGATATGTGTGAGAGGCGGGCGGGAGGGATACGAGCGCCCCTAGGCGACGCCGGAGGAGCCGAAGCCTCCGTTGCCTCGGTCGGTTTCGTCTAGTTCTTCTACTTCTATGAGGTTAACCGTGGGGACTTCTTGGATGACGAGTTGGGCTATGCGGTCGCCTTTGTTGATTTTGATGTTGTTGGAGGGATCCAGGTTGATGAGGATAACCTTGAGTTCTCCTCGGTAGTGGGCGTCGATGAGGCCCGGCGTATTGACTATAGACAGGCCCTGCTTGATGGCCAAGCCGCTGCGGGGCTGGACGAAGCCGGCGTAACCGTCGGGCAGGGCGATGGCCAGCCCAGTAGAGACCAGACGACGTTCGAAGGGCCTCAGGACGCAGTCCTCGTTGGAGCGCAGATCCAAACCGGCATCGGTGGGATGGGCGTATTTGGGAAGCTCGACGGTGGGGTCGAGACGCTTTATGTTGACGGTAATGTTGGACATGGAATCACCTTAGCTTGTCAAGCTCTTGCAGAAACTCATCGACGTCTTTGAAATCGCGGTAGACCGAGGCAAAGCGGATGTACGCCACCTTGTCGATCTTGGCCAAGCGCTTGAGCACCATGTCACCCAACTCATGGGACGTGACGGCCGTCAGCGTACGAGAACGCAGCTCGACCTCGATATCGTCGATAATCTCATTGAGCTTCTTAGTGTCGATATCACGCTTGATGGTGGCGCGCATCAAGCCGACGAGCAGCTTATTGCGATCGAACCGCTGCTTGGTTCCGTCCGACTTAATGACCTCAATTGGGTCTTCGCATCGCTCGAACGTTGTAAAGCGGTAGTTACACGAGCAACATTCGCGACGGCGCTTAATGGTGTTATTTGACTCCTGCATACGGGAATCAACGACGCGGGTATGTGCCTTGCCGCATTTGGGACAGCGCATGGTACCTCCTCTTAAACGATAACAAGGGTACCATGTGCAGCGCGATAATGATTACGAACGAGCAGGAACCTTAAGATGCGCACCGGCGGCGAGCGAACCATGCTCCAGATGATTGACGTTACGGATCATGTCGGAAGTCTCTTGCGTGGAAAGGCCTTCGATTGGATATTCCTCGGCAAGCGACCAAAGAGAATCACCAGGCTGAACGCGAATGGTCTCGTAGGTAACGTTGGAAACGGACTCGGCATACGCGGCGTGACGAGCGCTAAAAACCGACGTAGCGAGGACAAAGAAGAGCGTAAGCGCAACGGCAACGGCGACAATCGTCGGAACCTTCAGGGCAACGCGGGCCGGCACAACTGCAGCCTGCTGATTGCGAGCAGGCTTTACGGTCAAAGGCTGAAAGCCGGAGCGGCCACCCTGAACAACCGTAAAAGTGGGTTCAGCAGGCGTCACGAGCTTAAGGGCGAGGTTTCCCTGGACCATATTCGTTGCGTTCATCATGTTCTCCTCTCGCGTGTTTTGCTGAGAACAGTTTTATCAAGCCGCGCGGACAAAAATATCTGGCGCGAGAACGAATGTTCGGTTATTATTATCTTCGAACAGTTGTTCCTGTCAAGCAAAATTCGAACATTTGTTTGACACGGGTAGAGAGGATGCCCTGATGGCTCGCAAAATTACCAAGCGTCAGCAGCAAATTTACGACTTCATCAAGGAATATCAGCAGGAGAAGGGTTATCCGCCCAGCGTGCGCGAGATGGCTTCTGCCGTGGGCCTTTCCTCCCCCAGCACCGTGCACGCCCATCTATCTGCTCTGGAGGCGCGCGGGCTACTCAAGCGCGATGCCACCAAACCGCGCGCCCTGGAACTCTTTAACGAGGACGGTTCCTCTGTCTCAATTTCTAAATCTGACGAGCCCACCGCACCTCGCGGAACGGTCTCGCTACCGCTCGTTGGTCGCGTCGCGGCTGGGATTCCCATTCTGGCCGAGCAGAATATCGAAGACACTTTTACTATCCCGACCGAAATCGCCACTGATCAGGGTTCCTTTATCCTTGAGGTGCATGGGAGCTCAATGATCAATGTCGGCATCTTCAATGGCGATTACATCATCGTCCGTGAACAAAAGAGTGCCATGAACGGCGAAATTGTCGTGGCCATGATTGATGGTTCAGCGACCGTCAAGACGTTCTACAAGGAGCAGGGACGCGTACGCCTGCAGCCCGAGAATGACACCATGGAGCCTATCTATGCAACGAATCCCGTTATCTTGGGCAAAGTCGTCGGCTTGATGCGCCGGTTCTCGTAATGCAAAAACGCATCACTATCTTTGATACCGTCCGCGGGTTTACGATGATTTCAATGGCAGGTTTTCACGCTTGCTACGATCTCGCCTACCTGTACGGTTGGGATATGCCCTGGTTTACCCAGACCGTCTTTCAAGACATCTGGCGCGCCAGCATCAGCTGGGTATTCTTGTTTATCGCGGGTTGGATGTGCACTCTTTCGCGCAACAATATCAAACGTGCCGCCAAATACGCCTTAGCAGCACTCGTCGTCTGGTTGGCAACAACACTTGTCTCAGTCGACGATTCGGTTAATTTTGGCATCATCTACTGTATGGCCGCATGTACCGGCATCGTAGCGTTGACCAATCCCGTCCTTAAGAAGATTTCGGCGAGATGGGGCGTGTCCCTATGCCTTGTGTTGTTCGCCCTCACCTGGAGCATCCCCAAAACGACCTACCCTGTCCCATACCTGGCGTGGCTAGGATTTCCGAGCCCTGGATTTATCTCAGGTGATTACTACCCCATCATCCCGTTTATCTTTATGTATCTTGCAGGATACTTCGCCGCACACATAGCGAAGGGAATCGATAAGACCGTCCCTAGCTGGGCCTACGCGAATCCCATCCCGGCGCTCGCCAGCCTTGGACGTCACGCACTCCCCTTTTATCTACTGCATCAGCCCATCATTCTGGGCATTTTGGAGCTCGCCTACTCGGTGCGATAACGCTCAAGCCGAGGTGCAATACGAGCCGGCAGTTTCGCCACAATACGAACGCCATCCTCAAGATATTCCTCGTGCAAAAGGGCCCCCTGCTCATGCACGAGCGTGATGAGCGCACCTTCACGATATGGAATGTCAGCTGAAAGCAGTACATCGGTGGCAGCTGCCTCGCGAGCAATGCGATCGACGAGCTCGTCAAGTCCCTCGCCCGTTTGGGCCGAGAACAGCACAGCCTCGGAATAGCGACGACGGAAACTTAATCGATCAACGCTATCGAGAAGATCGATTTTATTGAATACGGTCAGCGTTAGGCGCTCTCCGGCGCCGATCTCATCAAGCACGCGGTCGACAGCCTCCAGCTGCCGCTCATAGTCCTCGTCAGACGCATCTACGACTTTGAGAATTAGATCGGCACCCAAAACCTCGGACAGCGTCGATTTAAAGGCATCGACCAGACCATGCGGCAGCTTTTGAATAAAGCCGACGGTATCAGTAATCGTCATGCCGCGACCGCCGGGCAGGCGATACGAACGCGTCGTCGGGTCGAGCGTAGCAAACAGCTTGTCCTGAGAAAGTACCGTAGAGCCGGTCAGACGATTGAGCAACGTCGATTTACCGGCATTGGTATAACCGGCTAACGCGACGCGAAACGCCGGTGACTCAATGCGGCTCTTAGACTGGACATCGCGGCGCTGTTCAACCTGCTTAAGCTCACGACGAAGCGCGGCAATCTTATTGCGAATCAAGCGACGGTCAACCTCGAGCTGGCTTTCACCCTGGCCAAAGCGCGAACCGATGCCGCCGCGCGTCTGCTCCTTGGCAAGATGGCTCCACATACCGCGCAGACGAGGCAACAGATATTGAAGCTGTGCCAGCTGTACCTGTAGGCGTCCCTCACGCGTCTGAGCATGCAGGCCAAAGATATCCAGGATCAGTGCTGTACGATCGATAATCTTTACCGGCTCGCCCACGGCTTTCTCCAAATAGGATTGCTGCGAGGGCGTCAGGTCGTCGTCAAAAATAACGACATCGGCATCCATACGATGTACCAGGCCGCACAGCTCTTCAACCTTACCGGAACCGATAAACGATTTTGGATACGGCTTAACCAGACGCTGTGACAAACGCGCCACACACTGGGCGCCAGCCGTATGGGCCAGGCGCTCAAGCTCGTCAAGCGAACGATCGAGCGGCCACGCATTGTCGCGCCACTCAACACCAACTAATATGGCACGCTCGGGCTCGGGTGCCGTGGGAACAAGGGGAAAACGGGCCATTAGACAGCCTCAATACGATGCAGGATATCCTCAACGACCTCATCGATCGTACATTCATCCATATCAAACCACACGATGCGGTCATCGCGTTTAAACCACGAAAGCTGACGTTTGGCATAGCGACGCGAACGCATCTTAATGAGTTCGCGAGCCTCGTCCATGCTCGTCACGCCATTGAAAGCATCGATAATCTCTTTATAGCCAATTGCCTGCATCGAAGTCAGGGCATCTCCCAGCCCTTGGTCCATAAGACCGCGAACCTCATCAACAAGACCCTGTTCAAACATCAGATCGACACGCAGGTTAATGCGCTCGTAGAGCACCGCGCGATTACGCGTCAGACCAAACCATAGGGCATGATAATGCTCGCGCGGAACACTAAACTGCGACTTTTGCTGCGCGTAGGACACACCATCATCGTACATTTCGAGCGCGCGAATCACGCGACGAACATTATGGGGGTGGATGACCGCAGCAGACTCGGGGTCACGCTCGGCAAGAAGCGCGTGCAGCGCTTCCTCGCCCATGCGCTCGGCAAGTTCCTGATACCCCGCGCGACGATCGTCCTCAAGTTCACCCGAGGGAAAGTCCATCTCATCGAGGGCGGCCTTGAGATACAGCCCCGTACCTCCGCAAAAAACCGGCAGGCAATCCGAACCAAGGAGACGTTCAACATGCGCGCGAGCGTCAGCCTGATAAAGCGCAGCAGAATATGCCACACCCGGCTCTACAATGTCGACGAGACGCAGCGGCGCCGTACACTCATTGGGCGCCATCTTTGCGGTACCGATGTCCATGCCGCGATAGATTTGCATCGCATCGCACGACAGCACTTCGGACGAAAGACGAGCGGCCAAACGGTCGGCAACATCACTCTTACCAACCGCCGTCGGACCAACGATCGCAACGGCGGAAAGACCTGCCCCGGAAGAAACCATTAGCGCGGCTCGCCCACAACGGAGCCGGACAAATACCAGGTCTTGGCAACGTCAACGTCAACATCAACGATCTTGCCAACAAGCTGATCGATGCTGTAACCCTCGGGGATAGGCGCATGCACGGTCTGATTCTTGGGACTCTTGCCCAGCAGGACCGCATCGTTCTTCTTGCTCGTGCCCTCAATGAGCGCCGGCACCACAGTATGAAGCTCACCCTGGTTATACTCATGTGCCGTGGTCTCGATAACCTTAACCAGGCGGTTGAAACGCTCGAGAATAACCTCATGCGGCGTAGGATCGTCAATCTCTGCGGCCGGGGTACCGGCGCGCTTGGAATAGATGAAGGTATAGGCCTGGGCATAGCGGACCGTCTCGGCAAGTGAAAGCGTCTGCTCAAAGTCTTCTTCAGTCTCGCCCGGGAAGCCAACGATAATGTCGGTCGAGAGCGCGATATCGGGCATACGGTTGCGAATGCGATCGACCAAGCCCAAATAGTCCTCGCGTGTATAACGGCGATTCATCTCTTTGAGGATCCGCGTCGAACCTGACTGGACGGCCAAGTGCAGCTGCGGCATAACGGCAGGCGTTTCGGCCATGGCGTCGATGGTCTCGGGCAGCAGATCCTTGGGATGAGAAGACGTAAAGAAGATGCGCTCCACACCCGTATCGCCCACGGCACGCAGCAGATCGGCAAAACGCGGCTTACCAAACAGATCGCGACCATATGAGTTAACGTTTTGACCCAGCAGCGTAATCTCACGCACGCCCTGGCGCACCAAACCAGTCACCTCGTCGACAATCTCCTCGAAGGGGCGGCTCTTTTCGCGACCGCGCACGTACGGCACGATGCAATAGGTGCAGAAATTATTGCAGCCCGTCATGATGGGCACCCAGGCGTGATACTGGGTCTCGCGATGCCACGGCATGCTCATGGCATCCGTATCCTCATGCTCATTGGTGCGGATATGACGCTTGCCGTCAAGGAACGCCTCGGCAATGAGCTCGGCCACATGTGCGATAGAATGCGTGCCAAAGATGACATTGACGTTATCGACGTTGGTGAGCAGGCCCTCGCCATCACGCTGCGCAATGCAGCCGCCCACGGCAACCACACGCTTGCCCGAAGGCGAAGGCGGCAGGCTTTTGCAGGAATTGCACTGACCGTACAGGCGAGTATCGGCGGCCTCACGCACACAGCATGTCATGAAGACAACGATATCGGCATGCTCGGGATCGAGCGCCATGAGGCAACCATACGAATCGAGCAGACCGCTCACGCGCTCGGAATCGTGCTGATTCATCTGGCAGCCAAAGGTGCGGATAAAGTAGGTTTTACCGGCAAGAATATCGCGTACGGAACGCTGGTCCATGTGCATAAGTCCTAACGATGGAAGGGAGGCGAATCGAGGCAAGCAGAAGCTATGCCACAGGCTTAACATCATCCATGACGACGTTATCCATAGCAGCTCGATTGATCTGGTGAACGTAGATAGAAAGGCGGATGGCCGTGCGCGACTCCCCGTTAATGAGGATGTCGGAGAACACGGGCGCGCAGGAAATATCAAAACCGGTTGGAATCAAAAAACCGCGCGCGATAGCCACGGCCTTAATGGCCTGGTTGACCGCACCGGCGCCGACACACTGGATGTTGACGGGTACACCATCCTTGACCATGCCGGCGATGGCGCCGGCAACGGACGCGGGCGATGATTTGCTTGATACCTTCAGGCAATCCATGAAGAAACTCCTGCGTTTAAAAGTACGTTTTAACTGCAATAACTTTATCGTACCGAGTGGACTCGGTAAAGGCACTATTCCTCTTTGGCAAGATCGAAGGTCACGGTGATTCGATCACGCGAAACACGAATCTTTGGGTCGCCGCAAAGGTTGAGATAGTACCGGGCGGCAAGGTCATTAAAGTCACGCTCCACAGCACGCGAAAACTGTGCCATGTCATCCTTGGCAATACGTAGCCCGCGACGATCCTTCGCAAGATCGACAGGAGCCGGCGCATGCGAGGACGAATCACGCTCGCGCAGCAGACGCGCGGTCACACCGCGAACGGGCTTAATCTGCCCTGCCAAAATGCGATGAGCCGTGCGCTCGGACATCTCAAGACCCAAACCCGAACAGATACGGATAAAGTCCTCGGCATCAGAGGCAAGGCCTAAACGATCGACAACCGGAAGCTCACTCTCTTCATCAATGAACAGGAGACGCGACGCATCGAGCCGACTTGACGCCTGAGCATAAAGGGTCGCGGCAATCTCAGACGGAGAACCAAGATAGACATCGCAACCACGCAACTCCTCGAGCGCAAAATCACAAGCAGCGCGAATAATATTATGCGGGCCGCGACCACAGACATAACGTCCGTCCTCATCCTTGACGGCCTGGGGCCAGCTGGACTGATCGGCACGCTCACTGAGGCGGTCGGCCGCAACGCTCACCTTAAAGGCCGAGCCAAGGTCGACACCAGACGTGACCACACGGGCCTCGTCGGTGTTCTGCTTGATCGAAAACAATGCCATGCCACGACCGTGAACGCCCCAACGGTCCATCTTCATGCTCTCGAGCTTGGAGGTGACGCGGGCATCGAAGATTCGCTCTTGCATATCCTGTGGAACGCCCGAACCGTTATCCAGAAAGACAAGCGTGCGGACGCCATCTTCCTTGGTCGTGGCGAGATAGACCTTGTCGGCGCCGGCATCGCGAGCATTACGGAGCATTTCGATGACGATATCCTCGACATGCTGAATGTCGTGCTTTGCCTGGCGTCGCTCGGCCTCCGAAACGCGGAGGCGGACATACCCCTCGCCAAGGTTCTCCTCGACGCGAAGGTTGCCCTCCCCCGACATCGACGCGATAAATGAGATGAGCTCGTTCGCGTCGCTCATATTATTTAGCGATATCGACAGCGCGGCTCTCGCGAATCACGACGACGCGCACCTGACCGGGATACTCCATCTCTTCCTCGATCTGATGGGCGATATCGTGAGCCAGAACCGTGGACTGGGCATCGGAGATCTTGTCCGGCTGAACCATGACGTGGACCTCGCGACCGGCCTGCATGGCATAGGTACGCTCGACGCCGTCATGAGAGTTGGCGATCTCCTCGAGCTTCTCAAGACGCTTGATGTAGTTCTCGGCAGACTCGCGACGGGCACCGGGGCGAGAGGCAGAGACAGCATCGGCGGCCTGCACCAGGACATCGAGCACCGTGTTGGGGTCGACATCGGCATGGTGAGCCTCGATAGCGTGGACGATAACGGGCTTCTCGCCATAACGGCGGGCAAGCTCAGCGCCGATGACGGCATGCGGCCCCTCGACGTCATGGTCGATTGCCTTGCCCAGGTCATGAAGCAGGCCGGCGCGCTTGGCGGTCACAACGTCCAGGCCAAGCTCGGAAGCCATCACGCCGCAGAGATCAGAGACCTCGAGGGAGTGCTGAAGCACGTTCTGACCAAACGAAGTACGGTAGCGCAAGGCACCAAGGGTCTTGACGATCTCGGGGTGCAGGTCGTGGATGCCGGTATCGAAGGCAGCCTGCTCGCCAGCCTCGCGCACGCGCTGCTGAACCAGGTCGGCAGCCTTGTGATACATCTCCTCAATGCGGGCGGGATGAATGCGGCCGTCAGCAATGAGGTTCTCGAGGGCAACACGGGCGGTCTCACGACGGACCGGATCGAAGCTCGAAAGAACGACGGTCTCGGGCGTGTCGTCGATCACGAGGTTGACGCCGGAAACCTGCTCGAAGGTGCGGATGTTGCGACCCTCGCGACCGATGATACGGCCCTTGAGGTCATCAGAGGGAATGTGCACGGAGGTAACGGTGACCTCGGCAGTGTGGTCGGCAGCGCAGCGCTGAATCGCCAGGGACAGAATCTCCTGGGCGGTCTTGTGGCACTCTGCGCGAACCTGCTGCTCGGACTCGCGAATGATCGTGGCGGCCTCGTGGGTGACCTCGCCGCGAACCTTATCGAGGAGCTCCTTGTGGGCATCCTCGCGGGTAAGGTCGGCGATACGCTCGAGCTCAGAGGTCTGCTTTGCGCAGAGCTCCTCGAGCTCACGGGAGCGCTTCTCGACCTGACCGGCCTGGCTGGACAGCTGGTGCTCACGCTTGTCAAGAGCGTCGTTTCGGCGATCGAGGGACTCCTCGCGCTGCATCACACGGTTCTCGAGCGTACGAATCTCGCTCTTACGCTGCTTGTCCTCGGCCTCGGCGGCCTGCTTGTTCTTGATGATCTCCTCTTTAGCCTCGAGCAGAGCCTCTTTTTTGAGGGTCTCGGCCTGACGCTTAGCATCACCGATCAGGGACTCAGCCTGTGCGTGTGCCGACTGGATCTTTTCGTCGGCCTCGTGAAGACTACCCTGCTTGGCGGTGCGCATGTAGGCGATGGCGGCGATGGCACCCAAAACGATGCCAACGAGCGCTGCGATGATAGGCATGCTCACTCCTTTTTATGGATTCGTTACACAACAAAGCGAACCGTCCTTACGAACGGCTCGCGACATTTGAGTAATATGGGCGCAGCTTATGCGGGTCGGATACAGATAAACATATAAACAAACTCATCACAGATGAGCACATATCACAAAGCAAATGACAGTGTTTATCGTACGTTGAACCACAACAACTGTCAAATAAATGGCCCCGGCACGGCGGCTAAAACGCGGTGAACGGCGGGGCCACAAAACGCATACGCCTAAAGTGCACATTCCTCGCATTCGGCATCGAGACGTGCCTTAACGGCATCGGCGGCGATGTGATACGAGAAGCCCTTGCCCATCAAAAACCGAACCAGTTTTTCGAATCCGCGCGTCTCTGGAACACGCCGCTTGGCGAGCAGGGCTGACGCACGCGCCAAATCGTCTTCGACGGCAAAATAATCCTCGGGATAACCGGGAATGTCATCGAGCACAACATGACGTCGCTTGAGCTCGGTCTCGATTTTGCGCTGTCCCCAACCGCGCCGCTTGCGTTCCTCGATAAAGTACGAGCAAAAGCGGTTCTCGTCTAAAAAGCGATACTCGGTGGCGCGCTCGACGGCGAAATCAATCGCGGGCTGGCGAAAGCCGTAGCGAGCCAACTTGTCACGGACCTCACCCGTCGCATGGTCGCGGCGCGATAACATCTCGGTCACCATGGTAAGTGCACATTTACGCTCGATGAGCTGCACCGCCTCACGAAAGTTGTCCCAATCACAGGGAAGATCGGGGCGGTTTTTGACATACAGCCGCGCGACCCGCACGGGAATCCAAATGGACCGCTCAAAACCGCCCTCAAGCTCACAATCGATATGTGCGCAAGGCTTTTTGGACGCATACCCGCTCGAAAACGAGGAGGCCGCCTTCTTATCGGGAAAGACGACCGTGGCCTCGGTCACCGTATACGACATGAGCGTAACCGCTACTCGTCGTCATCATCGAGCATGGCGGAACCATCGATGGCGTAAAGCTCGTCAAACTCCTCAGGCGCAGGCTGATCGGTCAGCTCAACCTCGGACGGAGCATCGTCATCAAACTCAAGTCCGCAGGCAAGGCGGACCTTATGCTCAATCTCGTCGGCACAATCGGGGTGTTCGCGCAGGAACGCCTTGGCGGCCTCGCGACCGTTGCCGAGCTTGTCCTCACCATAGGCAAACCAGGAGCCCATCTTCTTGCAGATGCCGCACTCGACAGCCATGTCCAGAATCGAGCCCTCCTTAGAGATGCCCGTACCGTACATGATGTCGAACTCAGCAGAACGGAACGGAGCCGCCACCTTGTTCTTAACGACCTTGGCGCGCACGCGGTTACCGATAACCTCGTCCTTAAGCTTAATGCTGTCGATGCGGCGAATGTCGATACGAACCGAAGAGAAGAACTTAAGGGCGCGGCCGCCCGTCGTAGTCTCGGGGTTGCCGAACATGACGCCGATCTTCTCACGCAGCTGGTTAATGAAGATGCACGTCGTGTTGGACTTGGACAGCGAGCCGGCGAGCTTGCGGAGCGCCTGGCTCATCAGGCGAGCCTGAAGACCGACCGTAGTGTCGCCGATTTCTCCCTCGATCTCGGCACGCGGGGTCAGCGCGGCGACGGAGTCGACGACGATGGCATCGATGGCACCAGAACGCACAAGCATGTCAACGATTTCGAGCGCCTGCTCACCCGTATCGGGCTGGGAAATGAGCACCTCGTCGATATCCACACCGATGCGCGCGGCATACGTGGGATCAAGCGCGTGCTCGGCATCGATAAATGCCACAACGCCACCCATTGCCTGGGCCTCGGCCAAGATCTCGAGCGAAAGCGTCGTCTTACCGGAGGACTCGGGACCGTAGATCTCGACGATTCGGCCGCGCGGCACACCGCCGATACCCAGAGCGGCATCGAGTGCCAGAGCGCCCGTAGGGATGGCCTCGACCTCGAGCTCGGGGCCACCGTCGCCGTACCTCATGATGGAACCCTGGCCGAATTTCTTCTCGATCTCGGCCTTGGTGGTGGCGATCATCTCATCGCGCTCTTTACCCGTCGTGCGAGCATGAACGGTACGTACGGGACCTGAATTCTTGGCCATGAATAGCCCTCCTCTTAACAACCTGCATCGATAATAAACGAACGGCTGTTCGTGGTCAACCGTTCAGATAAATCATATGCAGGCGGTCTTTCCAAAAACCAACCAAACGCCGACCAAACACTGACCAAATGCTTGACCACAAAGGACCAAATATGAACAAGGCAGGCAAAATTACATATACAACCAGCACAAACGCCAAATGAGCCTAAGGTCCCTATCTCCACAATTAAGGGGCCCGGAGGCCCCTTAAAACACGTCTATTCCATAGAGTTGAGCACAAGGGCAATGCGACCCAATGCCTCCGTGACCGCATGGGCACGAACACACGAACGGTCGCCCTCATAGTGGCAGCGCACAGAGTCCACGACCGGCACTCCCCCATCGGCGGAACGATGCGCCCGGCCAATATAGAAAGTGCCCGCAGGATCGTCCTCAGTACCACCGCCGGGGCCGGCATAACCCGTTGCGCTCACTGCAATATCGCTCTGGTACAGCTCCAGCGAACCCACCGCCATCTCGCGCGCGGTCTGATGCGACACCGCGGTATAGCGGTCGAGCGTCTCCTGCTCAACACCCAACACACGATGCTTGATCTCATCGCAGTAGGTCACCGCACCGCCACGCAGCGCCGCCGAGGCGCCCGGGATATCCGCAATCGTCGAGGCGATCATACCCGCCGTCAGCGACTCAGCCGTCGAAACCGTCACGCCCCGAGCGCTCGCACGCTCGACAATATCGCGCGCCAGCTCCTCGTTATGTGCGGAAATCTGCTCAAAAGAGACCGTCATACCCACCAGGACCTAGACCGAAAAGACGATCTTGCGACAGTTCCAGAAGTACTGGGCGCCCGAGACAATGGTCAAAATCACGGCGATGACGTACAGGAAGCGCGACACCGAATAGACACCGAGCAGCAGCGACACCGGCCCCAGCTGGAGACCGGCCATCGCAAAGACGCACAGATAGCCGCAGATGGAGACCATCGTGGTCGCCGTCTTATACTTGCCGAGCTTATCGGCGGCAACGACCACGCCGGCAGCGCTCGCGACCATGCGAAGGGCACTCACCAGCAGCTCGCGGAACAAGATGATGAACACGGACCACACGGTCACCGCGCCAAAATCCAAGAACAGCAGCAGGGCCGAGAACACCAGCAGCTTGTCGGCGATGGGGTCCAAGAACTTGCCGAAATCGGTGATCTCGTTGCGCGAGCGTGCCAGATAGCCGTCGACCTTATCGGTGCACGACAGGATCACATACAAAATGAAGGCAGCGGCGGCGAGCGGGCCGTCAAAGATGCTCCAGTCCGTACCGGCAACGCTCGCGTGAGACAGGGCCGAGACGATCATGAACACCGGGATAAAGACGATGCGAACGCACGTCACGATGTTGGCGGGCGTCCAAACACTCGTCAGTTCCTTATTGCTCTCGTTTGCCACAACGCTCTCCTACTCCACAACATGACCGATAAGCTCATAGCAGAAGCTATCGGTAAACTCGACGGTCAGAATATCGCCCACGGACGCCTCGCTGGCATCCAGATGCACCGCGCCATCGGAATCGGGCGCCTGGAACCAGGCGTGACCGATCAGCTCGGCGCCGTCCTCGGTCTCCTCGATGCCATCGACGATCACCTGGGCGCGCTCACCCACATGGGCTGCCGTGGCGGCAAAACCAAGCGACTCGGCCAGATCCATGGCCTCCTGGGCGCGCTCGAGCTTGACCTCCTCATCGACCTGGCCCTCCATCTTGGCGGCCAGGCTGCCCTCCTCACGCGAGTAGGCAAAGACGCTCGTGTAGTCAAAGCCGACGGTGTCCATAAAGTCAATAAGGTCGCGGAACTCGTCGTCGGTCTCGGTCGGGAATCCGACCATGGCCGTAGAGCGAATCACGATGCCGGGGATGCGCTCGCGAAGGTCGCGGAACAAATCTTCGAGCTCCTGGCGCGAACCGGAGCGACGCATGGCCTTGAGGATGCGGGCGTCGCAGTGCTGCACGGGGATATCGATATAGGGCAGCACCTCAGGCGTATCGCGAATCGTCTCGATAAGCTCGTCGGTCATACCCTCGGGCTGCAGATAGAGCACGCGGATCCAGACGTTGTGCGGACGCACGGCCTCGGCGACGGCACGCAGCAGCTGCGCCAGATTGCGCGGCGAGCCCTCGGCGACGTCCTCGTCGGCAAAGTCGGTACCCCAAATGCCCGTGTCCTGGCCGATCAGCACGATCTCGCGCACACCGCCGGCAACCAGGTCGCGAACCTCGGAGATAATGCTCTCGGCATTACGCGAATGATAGCGACCGCGAATGTAAGGGATCATGCAGAAGCTGCAGAAGCGGTTGCAGCCATCAGAAATCTTGACGTAGGCAACCGCACCCTCGACGGTACGCTTGACCTGAGGAATATAGGCGGCAATCTCGCGCTCGACACCCAGCACGCCATCGATGACCGCCACGATGCCGTCTTCCTCGTCGGCCTTCACAAAGGCAGCGACCTCGGGCAACTCGTCAGGCAGGTCGTCGCCATAGCGCGACGGCACGCAGCCGCACATGACGATGGGGCAAGAACGAACGCCGTCCTGAACCTCGTTGGCGAGCTCGAGCGTGGTCTCGATGCTCTCGGACGTTGCGGAGGCGAGGAACGAGCAAGTATTGACGATAGCGATATCGGCATCCTGCGGGTCGAATGCCTCCTCGTAGCCCGCGGCGGTCAAAAGAGAACGCATGCGGTCGGTGTCAACCTCGTTCTTAGCGCACCCGAGGGTGATGTAGAGCACGGAGCCCAACGGTGTATCCATGTTGGAGAGCGGTCCTTTCGATTGATATTAGCGGTAGTTGGTGAACTGCAGCGGCTGGCCGTAGTCCTGGTCGCGCAGGAACTGAATCACGGTCTGCAGCGCGTCCTTCGAAGCAGAGGAAACACGCAGCTTGTCGGCCTCGATGGTCACCTTGACCTTGAGCTTTTGGTCCTTGATGTCCTTGTTGATCTTCTTGGCGGTCGCCTGGTCGATACCCTCGACGATATGGCCGAGCACGCGCACGGTGCCGCCCGATGCCGCCTGCGGAGCATCCCACGAGACAGCCTTGAGGTCGACGCCGCGCTTGATGAGCTTGGAGCTCAGCACGTCGACAATCTGTTTGGAGACAAAGTCGGCCGGGGCGTTGATCGTAAAGAGCTTGTCGCCCTTCGAAAGCTCAATCGTAGCGCCGGAATCCTTAAGGTCATAGCGCTGGGAAATCTCGCGCGTGGTCTGCTGGAAGGCGTTGTCGACCTCTTGCATGTTGACCTCGGACACGACGTCGAAGCTGGAATCTTTAGCCATGATGTTTCCTTTCGCGTACGAGCGGCTTAGTAGCTATCGTACGAATAGTCGGTAGAATCGGTGGGCGTTTGACCGTCAGTTGCGGTAACGGCACCATCCGTGGACTGGGCATCGGTACCGTCGGAGGTGTCGGTACCATCGGTGGTGTCGGTACCATCGGTGGTGTCGGTACCATCAGAACTTTCACCATTCGCGGAATCAGTCGTCTCCTTCTTGGGAACGGTGATCGTCACACGCGCCACGCCCGAGGTCTTGGTATCGTAACGGACCTTTTCACCGTTCTTGGTAACGGTGACATCGGAAGGCTTGGACGTGGTGATCTCGATCGAGGACTCGGGCGTGTACTCCTGCTCAAAGGGGCCAGTCGCCTGGGCGCCATAGACCGACTTGCCGTCGACCTTGACCTCAATCCACGCGGTCTTTCCCTTGGCAACGGAGACCTTGACCTTCGTGACCTCGTTCTCTTCCTTCTTGGCCGTCTTGGTGGCGTCCGAATCGGTCGACTCATCCGTCGCCTCATCGGTATCTTCGTCCTCGTCGACCGTTTCGGTCTTCTTAGAAGACTTCTTGGTCGTCGTCTTGGTGGCAACGGGCGTCTCGGGCGTCGACTCGGGCGCCGAGGAGCCGCAGCCACGCAGGAGCACCACGATGAGCACGATCAGCAGCAGCGCCACGGCGCCGATGCCGGCGTAGACGATACGCGGATCGAGCCCGTTGTTTTGAGGAGTACGTGATCCGCCGCGTCCACGACTGGAACTGCTGCGGCCGCCTCCCTGAGGCATACGACCACGATTGCTATCGGAACGGCCGCGATAGCCACCCTGGCCCTGAAGGCTGCGCTGACCCGAGCGGGGCGCAAGTTCACCTCGGCCTTGATAGCCACGCTGGCCCGAACGCGGAGCCGAGGAGCGCTGGCCATACGGCTGTGATTGAGAGCGAAGACGCGGCGTGACCTGCGTGGTATCGGCATCCGCATAGCCACCGCGAGAGCGTCCCGTAGAGGCACCACGGTAACCGCGATCGGAATAGCCGCCGTCGCCGTAGCCGGCACGAGGGTCACGCGCCACGCCGCGAGCAGCGGGAAGCGCACGGTCCTCGGGCATCGGCGTACTGCGGAACCGGTCACGCTGTGAGCGAATTTCCTCGCCCGAACCCGTCTCGGTAATATAACCGGCCTGCTGAGGACGCTGTCCATAGCGGGTCGAACGACCGCCCTGAACCATCAGGAAGCGCCCGTTATCGACCGAAGAACGCGAATTGACGTAGCCGGCGGCGTCCTGAAAACGACCGCCCTGCTGCGATGTCTCGCGTTCGTATGCCATCAGGTCGTCAAAGTAGGCATTGACGACCTCGCGCGGATTGAGGCCCAAAAAGCGAGCATAGCTCGAAATCATGCCCTGCGCATAGCCGCGCGGCGGCATCGAAGCAAAGTTACCGGTCTCGAAAAACTCGATGATCTGCGGCCTGATTTTGATGGTGTTGGCGACCTGCTGAATGGAAAGGCCCATTCGGCGACGCTGCTCGAGCAGCATGTCACCAAAGCGTGCAGCCATCAGAATCCTCCAAACTCACAATCTTCACGTGCCATCTCGGCGTCGACAGATTCCAGCGCGGCAAGCCCCTCCTCGTCCAATAGGACCTCGCGCGGCTTGGAACCGTCGGGCGGGCCGACGACACCCTTTTCTTCCAGCATGTCCATAATACGCCCGGCGCGCGCATAGCCAACCTTAAGGCGGCGTTGCAGGCCAGATGTGGAGCCCAGCTGCGATTCCACCACAATATGGGCGGCTTCCCAAATGAGCGGATCATCGTCTTGCGGCTCGGCGACTCCGGTGCGGACAATGCCGCCGCCACCCGCCATGGACATGGAAGCGGGCGCCACGGCAGACAGAATCTCCTCGTGGTAGTCAGGCTCACTCTGCGACTTGACGAACTCGACAATCTCGTTGATTTCGTCGTCCGAGACAAAGCAGCCCTGGATACGGCGAGGCTTGCCCCAGTCGACCTTGGAGAACAGCATGTCGCCCAAACCGGTGAGCTTTTCGGCACCCATCTGGTCGATGATGACGCGCGAGTCGATGCCCGTGGCGACATTAAAGGCGATGCGGTTGGTGATGTTGGCCTTGATAAGGCCCGTCACTACGTTGGAACTGGGGCGCTGCGTGGCCACGATAAGATGAATGCCGGCGGCACGGCCCAGCTGCGCAATACGCACAATCGAGGCCTCGACATCCTTACCGGCGACCATCATCAGGTCCGAGAGCTCGTCAATGATGATGACCAGGTAGGGCATCTTTTGCGGCGGGTTGTCGTAATGCTCAAACTCGCCGGCGGCCTGCTTTTCGTTGTAGGTCGAGATCTTACGCACGTTGAGACGCTCGAAGACCTTCAGGCGACGCTCCATCTCGGACACGGCCCATTGCAGAGCGCTCGCGGCCTGCTTGGGCTCGGTCACCACGGGCACATAGAGATGCGGCAAACCGTTATAGCCCGCAAGCTCGACGCGCTTGGGGTCGACCATGATCAGGCGAACGTACTCGGGAAGCGCGCGCATGAGCAGGGTCGTGATGATGGAGTTGATCATCACCGACTTACCAGAACCGGTCGTGCCGGCGATCAGCAGGTGGGGCATCTTGGCAAGGTCGGCGACGACCGGCGTGCCCTCGGCATCTCGACCGATGGCCAGCTCGAGCGGACCGCCCTTCACATAGGGAAGCACGTCGCCCAGGTTGACGTTCTGGCGCTTGCGATTGGGGATCTCGATACCCACAAGCGAGGTACCGGGGATCGGGGCAAAGATGCGCACCGACTGAGCAGCGAGCGAAAGCGCGATATCGTCCTCGAGGCTCGAAATCTTGCTCACGCGCTCGCCCTCGCCAGGTTGCAGCTTAAAGGTCGTCACCGTGGGGCCGGCGATCCAGCCGACCACGCGGGCACTGCGGCCAAACTCAAGCAAGGTGGATTGCAGTGACTCGGCAGTCTGTTCCAGCTCCTTGTCAGATGACGCGGAGGACGCCGACTGCGGGTTGGCGTGCAGGATCTCGAGCGGCGGAAGCTTGAGGCCGTCCTCTTCTTCGCCCTCGTTATCCGCGGGGGCATTGACCGCTCCCCCATCGCTAGGAGTAGGCGCCTCGGCAGCGCCCGCGACAGCCGTATCGGCAACCTTGGGATGCTTCAAGAAGTCGGGAATCTGAGGTGTTGCCGAGACAGGATTCACGGCAAACGGCGGCTCGGACTCGTCGATCTTATCGGGGTCGTCTTCCATCGAAAGCTGGCCGGTTACCTGTTCGCGCTTAGCATGGCGACGCGGCAGCAAAGTTGTCTTTGCGGTCTCAATCGGAGCCTCGTCGTCCTCGTCATCGCCCTCGGTAAGCTCAATCTCGCTATCGGACCAAGACGGGTCGGGCTCGCTTGTATTCAACTTGGGCGTGGCCTTGCCCTTCTTGACATGACGGCGCGGCAGCAGCGTCGTCTTAGCGCGCTCGGCCTCCACGGCATCGGATACGTCGACAAACGGATCCTCGTCCTCGTCGTCATCGTCCAAAACCGGGTCCACATCGTTGCCCATGACCGTGGTCACGGCAGCATCGGAGCCCTTTTGACGAAGAATGCTCAGGTGCGGACGGGCAACGCCGGGCACCGACAGGGCTTCGTCGTCACCCCACGGGCTCGCGTTAACATCGGCACGACGGCGCTCGGCAAAATCGGCCGCGCGGTCGCGAGCAGAGCGCAGCACGCCACCCACCGAAAAGCCGATGATGACAAAACCAACGACGGCCAGACCCAACAGGACCACCATCGCGATAGGCTTACCCAGGGCATTCTGCAGCGCACTCGCAATAAACGCACCGATGTAGCCACCCGAGGCGGACAGATTTTGCGGCGTGAACATAAGGTCACACGAGTCGCTCGTACCCGGCACCATCAGCGAAAGAATGGAGACAACGGCAATAAAGACCACGGCTCCGCCCGCGACCGAGCGAATGTTGAGCGGCGAGTCCTCGCCTAAAAAGAGCGTGGCGGCAAACAGCAAAATAACGATCGGCAGCACGTAGGCGCCCAGTCCAAAGCCCAGGTGGTAGAAACCGCCAACCGCAGCCGTAACGGGTGCTGTTGCCGGAGAAATCACGGCAATGAAGGACGCAATCGCCAAAACGGCGATGACCACGCCGGCAATATCGCGGTTGGCCGAGGGCTCGACCAGGGGCTCAAAATCGTCGAAGTCGGCCTCGTGGCCCTTATTGGCACGAAGATGGGAACCGGCACCCTTAGCAGATGCCGGTTGGTTATTGGCCTTATTGCCTTTGGCGTTTTGTGCAGATCCGCGCGCCAAACTAAACCTCCATGACGACCGGGATGATCATCGGACGGGTGCGCGTACGGCTCCAGATAAAGTTAGAGAGCGAATCGCGCACGGCCTTGCGAATGGCATCGGAACCGCTGCTGGTAAAGCTAAACTTACCCTTCTCGATCGTCTTCATAATAGACGCGGAGGCATCCTCGGAGAACTGGTCGTCGATGGCAAACGAGACGCCGCGGCCCGAGAACTCGATGGCCTCGATCTTCTTGTGCTTGAGCGAGACGATGGCAACAGCGGTAACCATACCGTCGTTGGCGAGCTTCTGGCGATCGCGCAAGACGATGGGGTCGGTATCGCCGATACGCAGGCCGTCGACGTAGACGACGCCGGACTCGACGGGCGTACCGCGCTTGACGATACCGCCGCGCATCTCGAGCGTGTCGCCGTTATCGAGGATAAAGATGTGATCATCCTTGATGCCCATCTTACGAGCAAGCTGGGCATGGGCACGCAGATGCACGGCCTCGCCGTGAACCGGCATAAAGTAGGTGGGCTTGGCCATGGCCATCAGAAGCTTGAGTTCCTCCTGGCTACCGTGACCGGAGACGTGAACGAGAGCGCGGTTCTTATCCCAAACGTCGCAACCGAGCTTGGCCAGGCTGTTGACGACCTGCTGGACGGCTTTCTCGTTACCGGGGACCGGCGTTGCCGAGAGGATAACGGTATCGCCCTCGTGGATGGAGAGCGTCTTGTGCTCTCCGTTGGCCATGCGGGACAGGGCCGACAGCGGCTCGCCCTGCGAACCGGTGCACATGACGACGATCTTGTCGTCGGGCAGGTTATCGATATCGAAGGCATCGATGATATCGGCATCGTCGATGTTGAGGTAGCCCAGCTCACGCGCCACGCGGGTGTTCGTGAGCATGGAGCGACCGGTCACAACGACCTTACGGCCGCACTTGCGGGCGGCATCGCAGATCTGCTGCAGGCGATGGATATGGCTCGAGAACGACGCGACGAACACGCGACCCGGGGCGTTCTTGATAGCGTGCAGCAAGTTGGGACCAACCTCGGCCTCGGACTTGGTAAAGCCGGGAACCGTGGCATTGGTGGAGTCGGACAGCAGCAGGTCGATACCCTGCTTGGCAAAGCGGCTGATAGCGGCATAGTCGGGCGTAACGCCGTCGATGGGCGTCTGGTCGAGCTTAAAGTCGCCGGTGTGCATAACGGTGCCCTGGTTAGTGCGAATGAACACGCCCAGAGCGCCGGGGATGGAGTGCGTCATCGAGAAGAAGTCGAGCGAGATGCCACCGAGATTGACATGGCTTCCGCCCTTGACCTCGCGGAACTTGGGCGCGCGGATTCGGAACTCAGAGAGCTTGCCCTCGATAAAGCCAAGCGTCAGCTTGCTCGAGAAGATGGGCACCTTGTTGTTGAGGTCCTGCAGCAGATACGGAAGCGAACCGGTGTGGTCCTCGTGGCCGTGGGTGACGATGATGCCGCGGAGTTTCTCCTCGTTCTCCAGAACATAGGTGTAGTCGGGAAGCACCAGATCGATACCAGGCTGGGAGTCATCCGGGAACATGAGACCGGCGTCGACGAGCACCATGTCGTCGCCACACTCGAAGACCGTCATGTTCTTGCCGATGCCGTCAAGGCCGCCGAGCGGGATGATCTTCAAGGGAGATGATTTTTTAGCTGCCATAGGTTAGTGTTGTTTCCTTTCTTCGAAACGGGTCTGAAACAACCGACGGGGCGCTTCTGGCAAACCGACCGCCGGGAACGTACAAACATGCATCACAGAGTCGATGCAATAACCACAGTATGATACCCATTTGCACAACAACAGACCACCCATGCATCAAAGCCCCATCTGAACCTGTGTATCCCGCCGGTCAGGGCTCAGCGGCCCCGGCACGGGCTAAGTTTCCTGCTCTACAGTCCTGCTCACGACGGAGGCCACATTAAGTGGCCTCCTGTTCGTGCGGAACTCGCGATAAACTTAGCCCGTGCCGGGGCCGCTGAGCCCTGACCTGCCAATATGAGATAGGTTTATTTTGGTAGGTTTTATCAGGGGAAATACTGCTGTGTCTATCTACTGATCTGAAATCTGACTACTGAATAGACTGTCTAACTAAATAGCGAGCGGCACTAACCAGCCCTTTTGCTTGCGCCCGGGAGGGCCGCATATGAAGTTTATCGCGAGTTCCGCACGCAAAGGAAAGCACTTAATGTGCTTTCCGTCTTGCGCAGGACTGTAGAGCAGGAAACTTCGTATGCGTCCCTCCCGGGCGCAAGCAAAAGGGCGACCCCATTGCGGAGTCGCCCTTGTTGAACTGCTTATGTGGAGCTGCTACTCGGCGTCGTGGTGACGGCGGGGCTTGCGGCCTCCGTTGTCGCCGGGACGACGCGGACGGTCGCCGCGCTCGGAGCGCTCGCGACGCGGACGCTCACGGCGCTGGAAGTGCTCGCCGTCGCCCTCAGAGGCACCCTCGGCGCGAGCCGGGGCCTCGGGCTTGTCAAGACGATCGAGCGAGATCTTGCCGCGATCGTCGACCTCGATGACGACGACCTTGACCTCGTCGCCGACGTTGAGGACGTCCTCGACCTTCTCAACGCGGCCCTTGGCGACGCGGGAGATGTGCAGCAGGCCGTCCTTACCGGGCAGCAGGTTAACGAAGGCGCCGAAGGGCTGGATGGAGACCACGCGACCGGTGTACTCCTCGCCCGGCTCGGGAACCTTGATGATGAGCTTGATGCGCTCGACGGCCTGGTCGACGGACTCGCCGGTGCCGCCGACAAAGACGGTGCCGTCCTCCTGGATGTCGACCGAAGCGCCGGTCTCATCCTGGATACCACGGATGACCTTACCGCCGGAACCTATGACGTCGCGGATCTTGTCGGTCGGAACCTGGATGGAAACGATGCGCGGAGCGGTGCTGCGCGTAGTGTGGCGCGGCTCGGGGATAACATCGAGCATCTTCTGCAGGATGAAGGCGCGACCCTCCTTGGCCTGCTGCAGAGCGCGGGCCAGGATATCGAAGGTGAGGCCGGTGGCCTTGTTGTCCATCTGCAGGGCGGTGATGCCCTCGGTGGTGCCGGTGACCTTAAAGTCCATGTCGCCCAGGAAGTCCTCGAGACCCTGGATGTCGGACAGGACCACGGTCTTGCCCTCCTCCTGGATCAGGCCCATGGCGATACCGGAGACCGGGCGCTTAATGGGCACGCCGCCGTCCATAAGGGCGAGCGTGGAACCGCAGGTCGAAGCCATCGAAGAGGAGCCGTTGGACTCCATGACCTCGGAGACCACGCGGATGGCGTAGGGGAACTCGTTCTCGTCGGGAAGCACCGGAAGCAGAGCGCGCTCAGCCAGGTTGCCGTGACCGATCTCGCGGCGCTTGGGGCTGCCCATGCGGCCGGTCTCGCCGGTGCAAAACGGCGGGAAGTTGTAGTGGTGCATGTAGCGCTTGCCCTCGGTGGGCTCGATGGTATCCAGACGCTGGCCCTCGTTGAGCATACCGAGCGACAGGACGGAGAGCACCTGAGTCTGACCGCGCTGGAACAGGCCGGAGCCGTGAACGAGCGGCAGGTAGTTGTCCTTCACCATGATAGGACGGATCTCGTCGGCGGCACGGCCGTCGACGCGCTCGCCGGTCTCGACGACCATGGTGCGCATGGCCTTCTTCTCGAGCTTCTTGAGCGCCACGGGGATCTCGCGCTCCCAAGCGGCCTGCTCCTCCTCGGTGAACTCGGCGCGGATGGACTCCTTCAGAGCCTCGACCTTACCGATACGGGAGAGCTTGTCGGCGTCGCGAAGGGCGGCAGCCATCTCGTCGTAGTGGGCGAAGATGCGCTCCTGGACCTCCTCGACGGGCTGGTCGAGCGGGTACTCCTTCTTGACGATGGCGCCGTTGACCTGCTCCCACTCGGCGACGAACTCGTCCTGAGCCTGACAGAAGGCAGCAAGGGCCTCCTGGCCAAACTTCATAGCGGCGAGCATGTCGTCCTCGGAGATCTCCTCGGCGCCGGCCTCGACCATCGAGATGAAGTCGGCAGAGCCGCCCAGCTCCAGGTCCAGATCGGAGTTCTCGCGCTCCTCGTAGGTGGGGTTGACGATAAACTCACCGGTCTCCACGTTACGGCCGATGCGCACGCAGGCAAGCGGGCCCTCGAAGGGCACGCCGCCGAGCGTCATGGCCAGAGAAGCACCCATGACGTTGATGACGTCGAAGGGGTTGACCTGGTCGGCGACGAGCGAGGTGGCGACGATGTGCACCTCGTTGCGGAAGCCGTCCGGGAAGCTCGGGCGAATCGGACGGTCGATCATGCGCGCGGTGAGCGTGGCCTTCTCGCTGGGACGGCCCTCACGCTTGAGGTAGCCACCCGGGATGCGGCCGGCGGCGTACATTTTCTCGTTGAAGTCGACGGTCAGCGGGAAGAAGTCGTAGTTCTTACGCTCCTTGGACACGACCACGGTGTCGAGCATCGTGGTGTCGCCCTGCTTGACCAGACAGGCGCCGGTGGCCTGCTTGGCAAGCTCGCCGGACTCAAAAGTGTAGGTCTTGCCGTACAGCTCAAAGGTCTTGGATACGAGTGTCATTGTTCTCCTTTACCCCGCAGGCCCCTTGCCTGCGGGCTTCTCATGTGACTTGGGCCCCCTGCCCCCGCCACGCTTCAGAGCGTGATTGTTCACGCCCTTACACAAAAAGAGCGCCCCGCTGCGCAGGACGCTCTTAGCATGTACAAATCCTACTGGATGTTGTCGCGGATGCCCAGAGCCTTGATGAGCTCACGGTACTCGACGATGTCGTTCTTCTTGATGTAGGAGAGAAGACGACGACGACGGCCGACGAGCATGAGCAGGCCACGACGGGTGTGGAAGTCCTTCTGGTGGGACTTCATGTGCTCGGTCAGCTCCTTGATGCGCTCGGACAGGATGGCGACCTGAACCTTGGGGTTGCCGGTGTCGACCGGGGTGTTACCGAACTGGGCAGTCAGCTCCGCCTTGCGCTCTTTGGAAACAGTCATTGTTTCACCTTTCGTTTTACGTCGCCATCGGGCGACTCGATTCGCCTCGGACTGGGAAGCCGCCGGTGGAGCGAGCAACCAAGGTCGAGGTACCAACAGGTCGGTATGTTACCACAAGCAGCCCGCGCCTGCGCATCATCACCGACCCAACATGAATTCCATCGCACGGAGGCGCTGGTCGGTATGCGTCGCCGCCCACACATGCGAAAGCCCGAGCAAGAACGCCGCCGTATGCGGGTCGATTTTCTCGGCCATAAGCGCATCGAAGGTCATGGACATGAGGGCGCGCAGCCATGCGGTCTCACCGGTCGACACCAGTTCGGCACCTGGAACGCTCGACGCGCACGACCCGCACATGAGACCGCCCGCCTGGGGTGAAAAATACGACAACATGGGGTCTCCGCACAGCACGCAGGCCGAAAAATCGGGTCGATAGCCAACGTGCGACAGCAGCTTAAAGACATATGCCGCCACAAGTAGGTCCATATGCGCCGTGTCAAGCCCGCTGCCCACCAGGGCAAGCGCTCGCTGCGTGATGGCAAAGGTAAACGGGTCCTCGGCGTCCTCGAACGAGCACACGCGCGCAACCTCGGCGATCGCGCTTGCGGCGCAGGTCGTCTCGTAATCGGGCGCAGCGCCGAGCGGCGCCTCCATAAGCTCGGCCTGAGAAACCACGTCGAGTGACCGTCCATGTGCGAGCAGCATATCGACCGTACAGAACAGCTCGCAGCGCGCAGCCAGGCGTCCGCCGGGTTTGCGGGCGCCCTTTGCCACGGCACGAACCTGCCGTCCCCGCTCGTCAAGCATCGTCAAGATCAGGTCGGTCTCTTTGAGCTTCGTCTTGTCGAGGACGAGAACCTTGGTGCGATATGTCCGGGAGCCTGCCATGCGCGCCGCGCGTCCTTAGTCCTCGGCGTTGTAGCCAAAGCGGCGAATCTGGGCCTCGTCGTCACGCCAGCCGGCCTTGACCTTCACGTCCAGCTCCAAAAAGACCTGCGTGCCAAAGATGCGCTCAAGATCGCGACGGGCGTCGATACCGATATGCTTGATCATCTCGCCGCCCTTACCGATGATGATGCCCTTTTGGCCCTCGCGCTCGACGTAAATGGTGGCGTGCACGCGCAGCACCTTCTTGGTCTGCTCGAGCGCATCGCAGATAACGCCAACGGAGTGCGGGATCTCATCACGGGTGCGACGCAAGACCTTCTCGCGCACAAATTCGGCAACGAGCGTCTCGTCGGAAGCGTCGGTACCCATGTCCTCGGGGAACCAACGCGGGCCCTCGGGCAAAAAGTGCGCAACGGTCTCGATAAAGGCATCGACGTTGAAGTTCTTAACCGACGACGTCACGATCTCATCGTCATATTCCATGAGTTCGTGGGCTGCCTTAAGCTGCTCCATGACCTGTGCGGGGTCGGCCTCATCGGCCTTGGTGAGCACCAGGACCTTCTTGGAACGGGCGTTTTTGACGCGTTCGGCAACCCAGGCGTCTCCCCTGCCGATCGGCTTGGTGGCATCAATCAAAAACGCGACGACATCGACATCGTTCAGCTCGAACAGCGCGCTCTTGTTGAGCTCGGACCCCAGGCCGTCCTTGGGCTTGTGGATACCCGGGGTATCGACAAAGACCAGCTGGTAGCCGGGACGGTTGACGACGGCACGCATGCGGCGGCGGGTCGTCTGGGCCACCGGCGAGGTGATGGCGACCTTTTTGCCATAGCAGGCATTAAGCAGCGTGGACTTGCCGGCGTTGGGGCGTCCGACCAGGGCCACAAAGCCGCTGCGGAAACCAGGCTCAACGTCACCAAAGCCCGCGAGGTTGTCGTCCTCGTCGCACAGGGCGTCGAGCTCCTCGTCGCTCATGCCCTCAAACGGGTCGAATTCCTCGACATCCTCGAGCCCCTCGGTATCCACCGCGTCCAAAGTCTCGTCGTCCAGAACCTCATCGGTAGGCTGCATATTGTCGGACATGAAAATCCCTTTCTAAATAAAGCCGAGCGCGTGGGCAAATACGAGCAAGCCCACAATCGCGGCGGTGATGGAAAGTACGTAGACAGAGGCGGCGGCGATATCCTTCGCGCGCTTTGCCAGCGGATGGAGCTCCTGGGTCGCCAGATCGACAATCGCCTCCATGGCGGTGTTGCACAGCTCGCCGTGAATCACCAGGCCGCAACAGATGATAATCGTGGCCCACTCGGCAATGTCGAGCCCCGCGATACAGCCGGCGATGACGGTACACACGCCCGCCACGAGCATGACCTTAATGTTGCGCTCGGTCTTGACGGCGGTGACGAAACCCTCCATGGCGTAGGAAAACGACTTTAAGAAGGACGGATGGTCCTTGTTCGATCCGGGAATCATAGACGGCTCCTAGTCGTGGGCGTGGTTGGTGATGGGGCCGACGTGGACCAGCTTGGGGTCCTCGCCGCGCTCGAGCGCCAGATCGCGCAGGATGGCGTCCTCGCGGGCCTCCATGACCTCGGCCTCGTCGTCCTCGATGTGGTCATAGCCCAGCAGGTGCAGCATGCCGTGAACGAGCATCAGACGGCACTCGTCAGCGGGGCTATTGCCAAAACCGGGGGCCTGACGGGCAATAACCTGCGGGGCAAGGATAATATCGCCGAGCTCGAGCGTCTCATCGGCGGGAATGTCATCGTCAAAGGCCGAATCGCACTCAAACGAGAGCACATCGGTGGTGCGGTCGATACCGCGCCACTCGTGGTTGAGCTCGTGCATCTCGTCCTCATCGACGTACGAAAGGGAAATCTCAACTTCACGCTCAACGCCCTCGGCGGCAAGCACGACCTCGCAGATGTGCTCTACCTCCTGCGCGTCGAGCAGCGTATCGAGCTCGGCATCGTTGCTGATCAATACACTCAACGGGACTCCTTTCGGTCACGTACGCGTTTCTCGCGCACATCATCATAAGTATCGTATGCCTCGACGATACGTCCCACCAAGGCATGGCGCACCACGTCGACACGCTCGAGGTGCGAAAATGCGACATCGTCGACACGGCCCAAAATCTGCTCAACGTCGACAAGACCGCCACGACGACCCACCAGGTCGCGCTGGCTCAGGTCGCCGGTAATCACGAACTTGGAGTTGAACCCAAGGCGCGTCAGGAACATCTTCATCTGCTCGGGCGTGGTATTTTGCGCCTCGTCGAGCACCACGAAGGCATCGCTCAGCGTGCGGCCGCGCATGTAGGCAAGCGGGGCGATCTCGATCACGCCGCGCTCCATAAGCTCATCGGTGCGCTCGCGATCCATCATGTCAAAAAGGGCGTCGTAGAGCGGACGCATGTAGGGATCGATCTTTTCCTCGAGGGTGCCGGGCAAAAAGCCCAGATTCTCCCCCGCCTCGACAACCGGACGCGTCAAGATCAGACGGCCCACCTCGTGACGCTTGAGCGCGGCAACGGCGAGCGCCATAGCCAGATAGGTCTTACCGGTACCGGCAGGACCCAAGCCAAACGTGATGGTATGCGAGCGGATGGCATCCACATAGCGCTTTTGCCCAAGCGTCTTGGGGCGAATG
Organism: uncultured Collinsella sp.; assembly: GCA_900541725.1. Lineage (GTDB taxonomy): Bacteria > Actinomycetota > Coriobacteriia > Coriobacteriales > Coriobacteriaceae > Collinsella. The sequence goes on from UQLB01000001.1 coordinate 40,941, forward strand.
ACGCGGCCGCGATACGAAAGCAGCACGTCATCGCGAAGCGACGTAGCCTCATGCTCACCGTCGCGCAAGACGGCCAGGCAGCGAGAGACATCGTCGGCAGACAGCGTGCGCCCGGCAGCCGCCTCGCAAAAAGCGTGCTCGAAAAAGCGCGCCACGAGTTCGACCTCGTCCGGGTCGCCGCTCACGGAGATGCTATCGCCACGGGCGACCACATGAGCGCGAACCAAGCTCTCGAGCGCACGAAGGACGCCGTCGCCGGTGCCCAAAACGCGCGAGGGATCAATCCCCTCGGGAACGGTAAGTCTAATCTTCGAGGCTTCCATGAACCTCCCTGCGTGCATGGACCAGGCCGGAATCATCGACTCCGATGATAGCAACATCGAGCAGGCACGGGGCTGTAAGTCCACAGGTATCGTCAAGACGGGCATGATGGAACGAGCCGAGCGTCAGGTTGTCACCATACTCGAGCACGGCACGCTCGACGGTACCCACGCGACGACGAGCGTCGGCAATAGCGAGCTCCTGCGCGGCGGCCCGCATACGGCGACTGCGCTCGGCCATTACCTCGGGCGGTACCTGATCAGGCATATCGGCGGCAAGGGTGCCGGGACGCTTGCTGTAACGGAACACGTGCATACGCGAGAAACCCACACGGCGGCACAGCGCCAGCGACTCCTCGAACTCCTCGTCCGTCTCACCAGGAAAACCGACGATGACATCGCACGAAAGGGACGCCTGGGGCAAGTTGGCGCGAATCATACGCACCGTGTCCTCAAAGGCCTCGGCGCTATAGGGACGGCCCATGCGATGCAGGGTCGCCGTGCAGCCGGACTGCACGGGCAGGTGCAAAAACGGGGCGATACGCTGCGGGTAGCGCGCCATAACCTTAAGCAGGCGCTCGGAGATATCCATGGGCTCGACCGAGGAAATGCGCACATGCGGAATAGACGTGCGCTCCATAATGGCCTCGAGCAGCTCATCGATTTCGACGTGCTCGTCGGTCGCGCTCTTGCCATCGTAGGCACCCAGGTTCACACCGGTCAGCACCACCTCGGGCACGCCGGCCTCCTGGGCCTCGCGAACTTGCTCGAGCACGGACTCGACGGGCACGGAGCGCTCGGGGCCGCGCGCCTTCCACACAATGCAATAGGTGCAGCGATGGTTGCAGCCGTCCTGAATCTTCACGCCCAGGCGAGAGCGACCGAGCGCATCGACCACCTCACCATCGCTGCAGGCGGGAACGCTATCGGACTCAACGCCCAGCACCTCGCAGACACGATCGGCGACATCGATCTTGGACGGCTCGGCGATCACGCGATCCGAAAGCTCCAGCAGCTCCTCGGGATGCAAATTGACCACGCATCCGGTCACGAGCACATAGGGCTCGTTTGGATGGGCCAGCGCATGACGGACGGCCTTACGGGTCTTGGCCTCGGCCTCGCCCGTAACGGCACAGGTGTTAATGACGATCAGATCGGCATCCTGGGGATCCACAATAGCAAAGCCCAGGCGCATAAGATCGGCAGTGATACGGTCAGACTCAACCCGGTTGACGCGGCAGCCGAGGTTGACGACGGAAATATGGGGTGCGAGCACGCGGGCTCCTTAATCGAGGATATCGTCGAGGGCACTCTTGATACGGTCGGTCACCGACTTCTTACCGGAAGCGACGTCATCGCCCATCTCATCGGCAAAAGCACGGAGCAGCTCGTGTTGCTTATTGGAAAGATTGGTGGGAACGACCACGCGCAGTTGCACGATCAGGCGACCACGCGAACCGCCACCGCCAATGCGCGGCATGCCGTAATTATTGACGCTCACGGTGTCGCCGTACTGTGTACCAGCAGGGACCGTCACCTTGACGACCTCATCGGGCATAATGCCCTCGACCTCGATCTCGCAGCCGAGCGCTGCCTGCGCAATCGAAATATCGCTCACGAGGTACAGGTCGTCACCGTTGCGCTTAAAACGCTCGTGGTCGGCGACGCGCACGTTGACGACCAGGTCGCCCGAGGGCTCGCCGCGAAGGCCAGCCTCGCCAAAGCCGCTCACGCGCAGCTGGCGACCGGTCGAAACGCCGGCGGGGATATCGATGTCGATCTTTTCATGCGAAGGCGTGCGGCCCTGACCGTCGCAGGTCTCGCAGGGATGATCGATGACCGTGCCCTCGCCGTGGCAGTCGGGACAAGGCGAAGAGGACTGAACCTGGCCCAGGAACGAACGCTGGACCGTCGTGACATAGCCCGTGCCGTGGCAGCGGCTGCACTGCTTTTCCTGCGCGCCCTCGGCCCTACCGGTGCCATTGCAATCCTCACAGGGAGCAAGGCGGTCATAGCTGATCGTCTTTTTGCACCCGAGTGCCGCCTCCTCGAGCGTCACCGAAAGGGAGATGGCCATGTCGCGGCCGCGACGACGCTCACGGCGATTTCGGGCGCCACCGCCGGCACCGCCGCCAAAGAACGACGAGAAGAGGTCGTCCATGCCCATGCCGCCAAAGATATCGTTAATGTCGACGTAGCCCGAACCACCAGGGCCGTCGGCAATGCCGTAACGGTCGTAGTTAGCACGCTTCTGCTCATCGGAAAGAACGGAATATGCCTCGTTGAGCTCTTTGAACTTGGCCTCGGCCTCGGGGTCGTCCGAAACGTCCGGGTGTACGGTACGGGCCTTCTTTAGAAACGCGCGCTTAATCGTCCGCGCGTCGGCATCCTTGTCGACGCCAAGCACCTCGTAGTAATCCCTATTTTCCGACACGACCGAATCCTTCCGACTTTCATTATTGTCACAGTGCGTCCTATACCCAAGCTGGGCCGGCCGCAAACAGAGGGTTTGATGTTATTGCATTGCGTAGGGTGAAAGCATGGCACGTTGCGAGCAGCTCGCAAACCAAACCGACACGAGCGCAAACATAAATCCGTTGGCAAAACCGTTGGCAAACTGCATCGCGCCGCGCTTCCACCACAGCAGGCTGCGGTGCAGCACGCCGTCCGAGAGCACCATGAACAGGCCCATGGCAAACGGAATAAAGCACATCACGGCAAAGGCCGAGAACACGCCCGAGATGGCCGATAGCACCAAAAACGGCGCCACGATGCCCATCAGGTAAAAACCGGTACGGGCCTTGCCTTCCAGGCGCTCGGCCTCAACATGGGCGCGACCGACCAGATCACCGCCAGAGGCGCCGTTGGTGCCGGCATGACCCATGCCGCCAATACGGACCTCGTCGCCATCGTGCGTGCCGGCGGGAAACTCAATCGTCTGCTCGGAGGTCACACGGGTCCGCCCGCTGCCGCCGCAATCGGGACAGGGGTCGGCGACGACCTTACCGGAGCCACCGCACTCAGGGCAGACCGACTGGAACGTGCCGGCACCAAACAGAAAGGACAGGTCGACATCGATGTGGCCGCGACCACCGCAGCTCGGGCAGGTATGGGCATGCTCAGACGAAACGGAGCCCGAGCCACCGCAATGACCGCAGGTATCGAAGCGCGTGTAGCGGACGGTCTTGCGGGCACCGCCCTTGGCCTCCTTGGCGTCGAGCTTAATATCGACGACCACGTTGGCGCCGTTCTCGGGATTATAGGCAGCCTGCCCGCGACGCGGCTGGCCCCAGGCTCCACCAAAGGGAAAACCACCCTCAAAAGGATTGCCGTACCCGGCGCCGCCGGCATAGCCGCCACCGTAGGGCGAGGCCGAAGGTGCACCCGCAAAGGGATTGCCAGAGCGCATAGCGTCGTAGCGCGCACGTTTTTGCTCATCCGAAAGCACGGCGTAGGCCTCGGAAACCTCTTTAAACTTTTCCTCGGCATCCGGCTCTTTGTTGACGTCCGGATGGAGCTTGCGGGCCTTTTGCTGAAAGGCCTTTTGAATATCACGCGAGGTGGCGTCCTTGGAGACACCCAGAATCTCGTAGTAATCTTTTTCGTTCATCGTCGCCATGCGCGGCAACCTCCTGCTCACAGCAGCGTATATATTCCGGTAATTCTACCCGAGCGGCCTAAGCTAGATCCCAAAACAGCTCGAACAGAACATTTCCATCGAGCCAGCCCAAGTGGGTCGGCGCCAGACGAGCTCGAACATGGCCCGCGACGACATCTGCCGAAGTGAAGGGTCCCTCATGGACCCCGAACGTCTCGGGCACCCAAGTGGCAAGACCCAATTCGAGTGCGCGATCGCAGGCGGCTGTCAGCTCATCGGCCGGGATGACACGAGCCGCGCAAACCAGCAGGTCGGACGCGACACCGCGCGTCATGCGGCAAGCAAGCATCAGGTCTTCGGCCGCAGCCTCACGCTGCGACAGATATTCGGCCTCGAACGCCGTCGCGTCATCGTCACGTTGCACCAGACGCACGCGGTACGAATCGCCTCGAGAAAACACGCCGGGGAACAAACCTGTAAGACGGTCGAAATACTCGGCGTCGAGCATGCCCGCGGCAGAACGACCCAGGCCCAGGTAGCCCCGTCCGGTCCAGTAGGCAATGTTATGGGCGCACTCATGGCCGTCGAGCGCGTAGCTCGCCACCTCATACGGGTGATAGCCGGCGGCACCCAGGAGCTCGCGTGCCACGTCCATGCATGCGGCCTGAAAATCCTCATCAGGCTCGAGCGACTCGTCGCGGCACGCCATGCGATAAAGGGGCGTCCCCTCCTCAAGCGTGAGCGGGTAGACCGACACATGATGCGGAGCCGCCGCCAGCACGCCATCGAGCGTGCGCTTCCAACTCGCCGCGGTCTGCCCGGGAAGTCCGCACATAAGGTCGCACGACACGTCAAGCCCAGCGTTCTTGACCGTCGCGATGGCGGCGAGCGCCCGATCGGCATCGTGAATACGGCCGATGGCGGTAAGTTCGGTGTTATCGAGCGTTTGCACGCCCAGAGAGACGCGTGTGACACCAACCTTGGCAAGCGTAGTGGCAAGCTCGGCGGTCAGCGACTCGGGATTGGCCTCGCAGGTAAACTCAACGGGGGCGCACCACGCACGAATACACCGCGTCAGCTCCACCAGGCGCTCCCCCGCCAGCGAAGGCGTACCGCCACCAATATAGACGGTGCGGATCTGGTCAAGGGCCCCAGCCTTGCCAAAAGCATCGAGGCGCGCGAACAACTGCTCAAAATAGACATCGAGCGCAGCGCTCAAGTCGCACGGAGCAAAACTGCGCGAGTCAAAGTCGCAGTACCGGCACTTTTGGGCGCAAAACGGCACGTGCACGTACAGCGCGGTAACGGCCACCCTTAAGCCTCCAGCGGATGAGGGGGCACCAATTCGCCGGCGGCAAGGGCAGCCTCGCAGGCCACCACATCGCGCTCGATCTCATCAACCAGAGCCATGAACTCCTCATACGTGGAGCAGCGCACCACATGGGCACGCCAAGCGGCGGCATGGGGCATGCCTTTTAAGTACCAGCTTGCGTACGTACGGGCACGCGACATGAGCGGCAGGAGCTCATGCGTCAGCGTTAGGTGCTCACGCAGGGCGTCTAAGCGCTCGACGGAGCTGCGCGCCGGCACCGGCGTGCCATCGAGCGCAAGGGCGCGAGCATCACCAAAGACCCAGGGGTTGCCATAGATGCCGCGCGCGATAAACACCGCGCTGGCACCCGAGTCGCGCAGATGCTCCGCGGCATCCTCGGCGCAGAACACATCGCCCGAACCGATCACGGGAATCTCGACAGCGTCGGCAACCTCATCGACGACAGACCAATCGGCCTGCCCCGTATAGAGCTGCGTGGCACAACGACCGTGCACGGCAACTGCGGAGGCGCCCGCCCCTTCGAGCATCTGGGCAAACGTTGCGGCGTTGCGGTCCTCGGCATAAAAGCCCTTGCGGATCTTTACGGTCACGGGCACATGCGCCGCGCCCACCGCCGCCTCGACGATCTTCTCGGCCAAATCGGGCGTGCGCATAAGGGCAGAGCCCTCGCCCTTGGTGACAACCTTTCGGGCAGGACAGGCCATGTTGATATCGATGAGCGACAGGCGATCGCCCACACGCTCCTCGACGGCGGCGACGGCACTCGCAAACTGATCGGGCTTGGAGCCAAAGAGCTGCACGCAAATCTGCTGCTCCTCGTCGGCCGGCAGTACCAGACGCCACGTTTTGTTGCTGGCATAGGCAAGGCCCGCCACGCTCACCATCTCGCTGTAGGCAAGGTTGGCACCGCGGCGGCGAGACATGATGCGGTAGGCGGGGTCGGTCACGCCCGCCATGGGAGCCATAAGGAACGGCTGCTCGGCATAGGCGCCCAGCAGCCGCTTGCTGTATTCGGAAAGCGCCATAGACCTACTCGTCCACCTTGAGGATCGCCATAAAGGCCTCCTGCGGGACCTCGACCGATCCGATGGCCTTCATGCGCTTCTTGCCCTCTTTCTGCTTCTCGAGCAGCTTGCGCTTACGCGAGATATCGCCGCCGTAGCACTTGGCAAGAACGTCCTTGCGACGCGCTTTGACGGTGGAACGGGCGATGATCTTGTTACCGATAGCACCCTGGATGGGCACCTCGAACAGCTGACGCGGAATAATCTCCTTGAGCTTGTCGCATAGGCCGCGGGCAAGACCGTAGGCCTTGTCCTTGTGGACGATAAAAGACAGCGCGTCCACCTCGTCGCCCGAAAGCAAGATATCAAGCTTCACGAGCTCGGAGGGACGATACTCGTTGAACTCGTAGTCGAGCGAGGCATAGCCCTTGGTACGGCTCTTGAGCTGGTCAAAGAAGTCCAAAATGAGCTCGGCAAGCGGCATATCGAAGCGCATCTCGACCGATTTGCTCGTGAGATGGATCATGTCGGTCGTCACGCCGCGGTGCTCGATGGCGAGCTGCATGACGGCACCCGTATACTCGGGCGGACAGATGATCTTGGCCTTGAGGTAGGGTTCCTCGATACGCTCGATACGTGTGGGCTCGGGCAGGTCCTGCGGGCTGCGGACATCGATCATCTCGCCATCGGTCTTGTACACGTGATAGTCGACCGAAGGACTCGTGGCAATGAGGTCCAGATTGAACTCGCGCTCCAGGCGTTCCTTAACGACCTCCATATGCAGCAGGCCCAGGAAGCCCACGCGGAAGCCAAAGCCGAGCGCCACCGAGGTCTCGGGCTCCCACACCAACGACGGGTCGTTGACGTGTAGCTTATCGAGCGCGTCACGCAGGTTCTCGTAGTCCTTGTTATCGATCGGGAACAGGCCCGTATAAACCATGGGCTTGGCCTCGCGGTAGCCGGGAAGCGGCTCGGGGCAGGGATTCGACGCCCACGTGAGGGTATCGCCCACGCGAACGGCCTCGGGGTCCTTCAGGCCCGTGACCACGTATCCGACCTCGCCGACCGTGAGCGCGTCGACCGGGGTCTCGGCGGGACGCTTGACGCCCACGCCATCGACCAAAAAGTCGCCCTTTGCCTGCATCATGCGCAGGGTATCGCCCTTTTTGATGGAACCGTCAAAGACGCGGACCGTGGCGACGACGCCACGATACTCGTCGAAGTATGAATCCAGAATGAGTGCCTTGAGCGGCGCGTTCGCATCGCCCTTGGGCGGAGAGATCAAAAAGACAATGGACTCCAGCAGATCGTGGATGCCCTCGCCGGTCTTGCCCGAGACACACACGGCATCATCGGCAGGGATCGCCAGGTCATCCTCGATCTCGGTCTTAACCTCGTCGGGATGAGCCGAGGGCAGGTCGATCTTGTTGATGGCCGGCACAATGTCCAGATTGGCGTTCATGGCGAGCGTCGCGTTAGAGACGGTCTGCGCCTCAACGCCCTGCGTGGCGTCGACAACGAGCACCGCGCCCTCACAGGCTGCCAGCGAGCGCGAAACCTCATAGGTAAAGTCCACGTGGCCCGGCGTATCGATCAGATTGAACTGATACGTCTCGCCATCGTCGGCGTCATAGGACACGCGAACGGCATTGGACTTGATCGTGATGCCGCGCTCGCGCTCGATATCCATGGTGTCGAGCAGCTGCGACTCCATGTCGCGCTCGTCGACGGTATGGGTGAGCTCGAGAATGCGGTCACTGATCGTGGACTTGCCATGGTCGATGTGCGCAACAATCGAGAAGTTGCGGATGTGGGAAATGTCAATTGAAGTATTCATGGGGACTATCTTACCCGAGCGGTACAAAAAATGGAGCCTGTTCCATAAAACAGGCTCCATTTATGCGCGTAATCTGTGTGGTGTGAAATTTACAACTTAAGCGTTGATGCTGTTCACGAGCTTGGCAAGACCGGACTTGCGGTTGGAAGCCTGGTTCTTGTGGATAACATGCTTTGCGGCAGCCATGTCGAGACGCTTGGTGACGGTCTTGAGGGCAGCCTGGGCCTTCTCGGCGTCGCCCTCGGCGACGGCGGACTGGACGTGCTTGGTTAGCGTCTTGAGCTCGGACTTGACAGCCTTGTTACGCATGCGAGCTGCCTCATTGGTGCGGATACGCTTCTTCTGAGACTTGATGTTTGCCACTTCTGGAGTTCCTTTCGAGTTCCTTGCAAAAAATGTATGACACCTCTGAGACACGGTGAGGTCATGCAAGCGCTTACTATAGCACGCTCCCCCTCAAAGGGATAGAACGAATTTGTCAAATAGGCAGGTATCATCACGATTTTCTCAAGATGTTCGTAATCCAGAGCAAAAGCGCGGTCTGAGAATCGGCCGAACCCTTGAGCGCGAGCTCCACATCAACGGCACCCTCGAGCGCTGCGACGAGCTCTGCCATCGAAAAGCGACGTGCCCAGGTCAGGTGATTCTTGACCTGCCAGGACTGGAGTTTGAGCGTTGCGGCCAGCTCACGACCCTGTCCGCGCGCATCGAGCGCCTTGGCAACGATAAGCTCGCGAATGCGGCCGCACAGCAATGTGTACGTCCACACGTAGCTCTTGGCGGGCATTAGATTGAAGAGCTCGAGCGAACGGCGCATGTCACGGGCCGAGACCGCATTGAGAAAGTCCCAGGGTTGAACCTCGGCCGTTCGTACAATCCAGCGCTCAACGTCGGCAAGCTCAATCTGGGGCGCCTCGACCATCTGGGCAAGCTTAGCCAAGTCGTTATCGAGCATGCGAGTGTTTTCACCCGAACGCGAAACGAGCTCCTCGGCGGCCGCCGTCGAGATCGACTTGCCGTGCTGCGTCGCCATCTGTTGCACGCGGCGCGGTAACTCCCAGCGCTTGGTGCCGGAGCAATCGATCACGGCCTTCTTGTCGATTTTGGCGATCGCCTTATACAGGCGCGTGTTCTTGGCAAGCGAGTCGGCGATGATGAGGCAGACCGTCGTGGGGCTGGGACTCGCCAGATAGTCGACAAGCGACTCCGAGACCGCCTTAGCGAGCTTTGAGCAGCCATCAAGGATTACCAAGCGAAACTCGCTGCCCATCGGAAAGGTGTTAAGCGATCCGATAATGGACTCGATATCGGGGTCCTTGGTCATGTCGCGCTCGTCGAGGTTGAACTCGACCATTCCCGACTTTTCCAGACGCGCCTTCATACGCGAGACGGCGTGATCGCGCTTGACGCCGTCGGTACCGACGATCAGATATGCCGGCAGCAGACCGGTTTCGGACATTACGCTCCCCTCCCGCAGGCCTTCGTATTCGTTCCGTGCCATTCTAGCCCAGGGGCCCACCACACGCCATCGACGTCGTCACGGTCGCTGGCATCGCATCGCAAAGCCCTTTGCGGTCGGGCTGATGGTGATATCACCATGTTCGATGGTGCATGCGAACGCACCGCCCGCTTCCTGAACGGCATCGATGCAGGCATCCGACGGATGACCGTATCGATTCCCCTTGCCGGCGCTCGCGAGGGAAAGCTCGGGTCTCAGGACATCCAGCAACTCACCATCGACTGAAACCTTGGAGCCGTGATGCCCAAGTTTAAGGACATCGATATCCCCCACCTCCTGCACGAAATCCCGTTCTTGGTCGAGCTCGGCATCACCAGTGAGGAGCATACGCAGGCTCTTGCCTTCCTGAACATAAGAGAGTAGCAGGACAAGCGAGTCCTCATTTCCCTCGCCATCTACGGACTCGAACGGCCACATCACGCGGGCGCAAAATGAGCCGATGTCGACCGTATCCCCACGGCGCACCTGCCGATACTCAACGCCAGGTCGATTCAATACCTCGGCAGGAGCATCCTCCAACGCATCCGCCGCCACGGCAATCGTTCCGACCGAAAACTGTTCGAGCACGGCAGGTAGACCACCCCAGTGATCCTCATCCCAATGCGTCACAAAGACGGCATCGATATGGTGCACGTTATTGCGAACCAACGCCGCTACCACGCGCTCATCGAGCCCGCAGTCGACGAGTGCTAATGCGTCGCCCTGGCGGATAAGAATCGCATCCGCCTGGCCCACATCGAGCACCGTCACCGAAGGCGGAGCGAATCGATCCCAGTAGACGTACGGAATCGCAGCCAAGAGCACCAGGCATGCAAGCCCCACCGCCATAGAACGTGCGCGGGGACGCGGCCACCAGACCAGCAGAACCGCCAGCAAACACGGCACTAGGTAAATCCACATGCTATCGGGCGGCACACTCACGGATGCACCCGGCACGGCGGCAAACAGCTGCTCGAAAAACAGCGCGCAACGGGCGGCAATCATGGGCACAACGAGCGCCCAAGTCCGCAACGGTGCCACGAGCGAAAAGGGAACCATCACGATCGACACAGCAAGCAGTACGCTCACCACCGGACCGATGACCGCATTTGCCAACGGAGCAATGAGCGAGAACGTACCGAAGGCGGGAATGGTAATGGGAAGAGTCGCCAGTTGCGAGCACAGCGTGACGGAAAGCATGCTTGCAACGCCCGATGGCACACCCAGCTCACCCAAAGTGTAGGTCGCATAGGGGCAAAAGCACAGAATGGCAAAGACGCTGGCACATGAAAGCTGAAAGCCCATCTCGAACAGCACCGTCGGCCGCAGCAGCACAAAGATGGACATGGTTACGAAGAGTGCCGATGCGCCGTGCCGGCGACGCCCCGCGCCGTTTACGACAAGCGTCGCGAACACCATGCAGCACGCGCGCACGGCCGAGGGAGACGCGCCCGTAAAGGCAGCGTAGCCCACAAGCGTTATCGCCAATATCGCCCGCTGAAGACCACGTGAGCACCGAGTCTTTTGCAATACGCCCTCGATTACAAACCCCACGATAGCCAAATGGCTGCCCGAGACGGCGATAAGATGCGCCGTTCCCGTCACCGAAAACCAGTCGCCCGCGGGCTGGGCGCGCAGCTCGGCCGAACGACCGCAGGCGACACCGGCTATGAGCGCACGCGCCGGGTCGGCTGCAGGCGCGATGGACGCAAGCAGCCAATTTCGCAGCCGAAGCAGCGGCCCCGGAAAGCCCTCATCGACCGACAAAATACGAACGGCTTTAACCTTACGCACCTCGCCTCGGAGCACGCGCGATCGTCCATATGCATCGTTCTCAAAACGTGAAACGCGACCGACAACACGCACGTGCGCCCCGACCTTAAGCTCGCGGTCACACGATAGGCGAACCGTTGCCAAGTTCTTACCGTCCGCGCGTACCTCGCAGGTATAGGAATACACGTCGTCGTTTATGGATGGATCACCCTGCACGACAAACTCGAGGCTGCTTGCCGCTCGACCGTCGAGCGCCTTCGAGGCGCTGAGCGTGCCCACAGCCCACCACGCCGAGACGACCGCTCCCGCCACGAGACCGACGGACGCGGCATACAGCCACCGCTTCAAAGGGGCAAGCCGCGCACAAGATTGAGCCAGCACAACGAAGACCGCCGCCGCAACGGGAATGGCCCATAGCGGCCCGACCGCCGGCACCCGCTCCCTCAGCAGCGCATCAGCGGCCACGTTAAGCACCAAGGCGCAGCTCACGCACATGCCGGCACACAGGGCCATCGTCCACGGCATCAGGGGCCGCGGAGGCATCACATGCTCGCGCTCGGTCGCACTCATACGCAGATGCAATCTTTGATTTTGGCAAGCTTCTTCTCGCCGATTCCCGACACACGCATCAGATCGTCAACCGAGGCAAAAGCACCGTTCTTTGTCCGCTCATCGATAATCGACTGCGCCATGGAGGGACCGATGCCCGAGAGCGTCTGCAGCTCTGCCGAGCTTGCCGTATTAATGTTTACTAGGCCTGTTGCGCTACTCACGCCCGATGACGCGGAAGCCCCACCATCAACATCGGCTTCCGCAATGGACGCCTGCTGCTCCCCTACCGTTGGAACGTGAATCTTCTGTCCATCGACGACCTTGGATGCCCGATTGAGCCCCGTAACGTCTGCCTCGGGCGCCAGCCCGCCGGCGGCATCAATCGCCTGAGCCACCCGCGCGCCGTCCTTGAGACGATATACACCGGGCGACACAACGGCGCCATCGACATCGACATAGACCTCTGCCGCGGCAGAAGCCTTAGTCGAAGAGCCTTCGGATGTCTTTCCGCTCGAAGCATCGCCGGATCCCGGCTCCACCAACGAGCCCAAACCATCAGTGCGCTCAAACGACACGCCGCCGGCACCGCCGCCAAGGTTCGCCATCGCCAAGCCGCTCGCCATCGCAATGACGCCCAGCATCGCCACCACCACAGCCTTATGACCGAGCAGCTTGCCTGCCCAGCGGTCCATCTTTTTGACCCGTTCGTGTTGTTCGCGCTGCGCCATAGCAAAACCTCCCAACACCATCGTGTCAGGAAAGGAGCCCTGTAACAGCCACGCCCCAAAACCGGTTTTAGCGGTCAAACCAAAAGCCGACCAAAACCTTGCACAAATCCGTCCATTTATTCAGGCACACGTCAGCAAATGAACACTTAGCCACAAAATGCCCAGATAGCAAAAGACCGACGATGCAGACGCATCGTCGGTCTATGCACAAATTTACTCGTGATCTTGGTAAATCTCACGCGGAGCAAGCTCCGAATGTTTGCGTTTTAAGGTCTTAGGGGCCTTATACGTGTTGCTCTCAAAGTCGATGTACTCGGTCTGCTTGAGCAGGCGCTCGATCATCTCCTCGTGATCGAACAACTCCCAGGCCTCATGCACGGCATCGAGTTTAGCGTGCGTCTCGGGACGGCGCGGCATAAACAGCGTGCAGCAGTCGGGAGCGGCCTCAGTGGAGATATCGAACGTACCGATCTCCTCGGCGCGCGCGATGATCTCCTGCTTGTCCGAACCGATGAGAGGGCGGAACACGGGGATCTTCACGGCCTCGTTGACGGCCATGATATTCTCAAGCGTTTGGGAGGCAACCTGCCCAAGCGATTCGCCCGTAACGATGGCCTTGGCACCCTCGATGTGCGCAATGCGCTCAGCAACCGAATACATAATGCGGCGATACATGATCACGCGCAGGTTGCTGGGACAGGTGACCGAAATCTCACGCTGGCAGTCGCCAAACGGCACTACGTACAGTCGGCCGATCTGGACACCCGGCTCAAGCGCACGGATGATGTCCTGCACCAAATACTCGCTCGTATCGGGCGTCTGCGGACGACCGGAGAAATGTACCGGCACGCACACCGCGCCGCGACGCGCGAGCATCCAGGTCGCCACCGGAGAATCGATACCCGAAGAAAGCAGCGTCACGACCTTGCCGGCAGACCCCACCGGAAGACCACCCACGCCGCGCTCAGAGCGCGCATACACATAGACGCTACCCTGGACCACCAGCACGTGCACCATAGCGTCAGGATCGTGCATCTGGACCTTTTTATCGGGGAAGGCCTCACACAGCACCTCACCCACCTGACGATTGATGTCAATCGAGGTAAGCTCATAGTCAGTATTGGAGCGCTTGGCGTGCACCTTAAAAGAATCGAAGGAACCAAACTCGCGCAGCGCCTTCACGGCGGCGGCGCAGTACTCCTGCGAGTCGCGGTTGGTGTGATACGCCAAAGACACACGTGCAACGCCGGGAACGGTGCGAATGACACGCGCCGCCTCATCGGCCTGATGCTCGTTAAAGGTCACGAGGATATAACCGGAAATTCGAGACACGGCATTCACGGAAAAGGCGGCCAAGGCCGCCTTGATGTTATCCATGAGGATATGCTCAAAATGTGCGCGGTTCTTACCCTTCAGTCCAACCTCGTGATAGTGGACCAGGCAGACGCGAGCCGCCATTTAGGCTTCAGCAACCTTGTGGCCGAGCGCCTTCTCGTAACGGGCCTCATCGTAGGAGATATCGCCGTCGACGATCTCGTCCATAGCCATCGAAATGGTATCGGCACCAGAAAGGCCGATGGTGATGTCATCGACATCCTGAACGGCAAGCACGCGGTTGTGCTGGCCACGCAGCATGCTATTGATGTCGCAGGCACGCTTGGAGGCAAGCGAAGCGAGCAGGAAGCGGTTGTGATCGGTCTTCTCCAGAAGATCGTCAATGCAAGGCTTTACAACGGACACGGACCTCAGATCCTTTCATGCATATCGAGAACGCGAACGAGCTCGTCGGTCGCGCGGTCGAGATCGTCATTCACCACGACGTCGTCGTAGCGGTCGGCAAGGGCAAGCTCATCGGCGGCGTTTGCCATACGCAGCTCGATCGTCTCGGGCGTCTCGGTTCCACGACCGACCAGACGCTCGCGAAGCACCTCGAGCGAGGGAGGCTTGATAAAGATCAGCACGGCCTCGGGGAAACGCTCCTTAACCTGCAGGGCACCCTGGACATCGATCTCCAAGATCAGAGACGCGCCCGAGGCGAGCTTGGACTGAACCTCGCTCACCAACGTGCCGTAGCAGTTACCGTGGACCTCGGCCCACTCAACAAACTCACCGTTTGCCACGCGGCGGTCGAACTCCTCACGCGTCAGGAAAAAGTAATTGACGCCATCGACCTCGCCTTTGCGTGGGGCTCGCGTGGTAGCCGAAACCGTCAGGCCCAGGTTAGAGCGACGCTCGCGCACACGAGTGACGAGCGTGCCCTTGCCCGCGCCTGACGGTCCAGAAATCACAAAGAGCTTGGAATCCTGAGCGCTCACTTATTTGGTCAGCTGCTCGAGGAGCTGCTCGCGCTGACGGACGCCAAGGCCCTGAACGCGACGGGTAGCGGAGATGCCGAGCTCCTCCATGATCTTGGCGGCCTTGGCCTTACCATAACCAGGGAGAGACTCGATGAGGGTGGAAACCTTCATGCGGGAAGCGATGGGGTCATCGGAGTTGAGCACGGACTCGAGGGACTTCTCGCCCTTCTTGATCTGCTCGCGAAGCTCAGCGCGGGCGTGACGTGCGGCAGCAGCCTTCTCAAGAGCCTGCTTGCGCTGCTCATCGGTAAGCTGAGGGAGTGCCATTCGTACCTCCAAAAAGTTGGGTTATATCTGATTCAATAATTGGCATTTTAGCACGTAGAACGTACAAAATGCCCAATCGCGGCTCCATAGGTTAGACGATACCCGCAAAAAGTGCAATATACTGCGCCCAAAGTTAAGCCCCTGACCTGCGATTCCACACAAAGGATGGGAAAGTTTACGCAGGCACAGGGGCTATTTTGTGCTAATGAGACCCAAAAGTGGTGACTTAGGGGAATCTTTTAGGCGACGTTTTCGACCAGCTCAGCGACAATAGCGTCAAAGGCGGCAACCGGATCGTCGGCGCCGGTGATGGGACGGCCCACCACAATGTGGCTTGCGCCACGCTCGATAGCCTGGGAAGGCGTCGCCACGCGGGACTGGTCACCAAGGGCGGCACCCACCGGACGCACACCCGGAGTCACGATGAGGGCATCGGGGCCCAGCAGCTCACGCATGTCGTGAGCCTCCATCGGCGAGCACACGATACCGTCGATGCCGTTGGCCTGAGCGAGCTTTGCCAGGCGGGCGGCCTCCTCGGCCACGGGCGACTCGACGCCGATCTCGCTCAAGGCATCCTGGTTCATGCTCGTGAGCACGGTGATGGCGACGAGCTTGGCGCGGTCCTCGCGCGCCTCCTCGGCGCCCTCGCGGCAGGCAGCGAGCATGGCGCCCGAACCCAAGCCGTGGACCGAAAGCAGATCGGCACCGGCAAGCGAGGCCGAGCGGGCGGCACCGCGAACCTGATGCGGAATATCATGGAACTTAAGGTCAAGAAAGACCTTAAAGCCTAGGTCCTTAAAGGTCTTGACGATCTGGGGACCCTCGGCGTAATAGAGCGTCATACCAACCTTGAGCCAAGCGGCATGGCCCGAAAGCTCGTGGGCGAGCTCGAGCGCACGCTCACGATCGCAGTCGAGGGCGACGATTACGCGGTCGCGGGCATCGGTCTCTAGCATTCGAACGCACCTACCAGTTCGTTGATGTCCTTTACGCCCTGGGACTCGGCCCAGGCCTCGAGCTCGTGCGCGATCTTGAGCGAAGCGCACGGATCGACGAAGTTGGCCATGCCAACCGACACGCAGGTGGCACCGGCCAGGATAAACTCGGCCGCATCCTCGCCGGTCATGACACCGCCGACACCGTTGATGGGGATATCGACGGCCTGGGCGACCTCCCAGACCATGCGCACGGCGATGTGGTGGCACAGCGGGCCCGAAAGGCCGCCCTTGGGCTTTGCCACGCGGGACTTGCGGGTATGGACGTCGATGGCCATGCCCTGGATGGAGTTAATGACCGAAAGGCCGTCGGCGCCGGCGGCTTCGAGGGCCTTGGCGATCTCGGCGACGTTGACCGGCGCCATCTTCACGAACAGCGGCTTATCGGTCACCTTGCGGCAGGCAGCCATAACGGAAGAGGCGCCCTCGGGCGTAGAGCCCATGGCGGCACCGCCGGCGGCGATGTTGGGGCAGCTCACGTTGATCTCGTAGCCGGCAGCCCAGGGGCATAGCTCGACATACATCTCGAGCGCGCGCACAAACTCGTCAACGGAGTGGCCGGCAACCTGACAGATGACCTGGCAACCGTCCTTGGACAGCTGTTCGAGCCACGGGCCTGACTCACGGGCAAAGGCGGCCACGCCGGGGTTCTGAAGGCCCACGGAGTTGATCATGCCGCCCGGGATCTCGGCCATGCGGGGCGCGGGGTTGCCGGGCCAGGGCTCGGCTGCGCAACCCTTGGTGGTGATGGCGCCCAGCTGGGAAACATCAAAGAAGTTCTGGAACTGCCAACCGTAACCAAAAGTACCGGCTGCGGTGTTGATGGGGTTCTGCATCTTGACGCCGCCGAAATCGACGGCCATGTTCACGGTACCCACTAGAAGACCACCACCTTGGAAGCATCGAACACGGGGCCGCACATGCAAGCACCCTTCATACCGTCGACCGTCTCGACATTGCAGGTGTTGCAGGCGCCAAAGCCACAGCTCATCATGCGCTCGAGGGACACCTCGCAGTACGCACCGGCCTCGGCGGCAGCAGCGGCGACCTTCTTCATCATGACGGCGGGACCGCAGCTGGCGACGTAGTCGTAGCCGCCCTCGCCGAGCAGCTCGGCGGCAGGATCGGTGCAAAAACCGTGCGTGCCGAGCGAGCCGTCGTCGGTGCAAACGTTGACCGTGGCGCCCAGCGCGCGGAACTCATCGATGCCCACGGCCTTGGAAGCGGTGCCAAAACCCAGGCACACGTCGACGGCCACACCCTGCTCGGCAAGCTTGCCGGCAAGGCACAGCACGGGCGGAACACCGATGCCGCCCGCCACGAGCAGCGCCTTCCTGGTGCCCTCGGGAACAAGCCAGCCGCGGCCGCCAGGGCCCAACAGGTTAGAGGTGGAGCCGGGGCCCATCTGGGACAAACGACGGGTATCGTCGCCCACGACGGCGTACCACAGCTCGACGGTGCCGGCCTCGGCGTCGGCGCGGTAGTAGCTCAGGGGCACGCGAAGCAGCGAGGACGCGTCACCGGGTACGGCGATGTTCACAAACTGACCGGGCTTGAGCGCACTTGCAAGCTTGGGGGCCGAGATGACGAGCGAGAAGACGCCGTCGGCAATCTCCCGGTTCGAGACGACCTCGAAGTCGTGCATGCGTGCAGTGGAAGGTGTGGGCATAAACGCTCCAATCCCCCATGCGGTTGCATGGTCCAAACGAATAGAAAGCGCGGCACCGCAAGGGCGCCGCGCACAAAAGCGATAAGGCTATGCTAGCAGATGCAGCCGTCGGCAAGCGTCTGTTTACCGCCGACAAATACATCGGTGGCACGACCGGTGAGCGTGCGGCCGGCAAAACCGGAGTTCTCGGCGCGCGACTCATAACCGTCCTCGCCGACCGTCCAGGTGGCAGAGGGGTCGAACACGGTCAGGTCGGCAACGGAACCCGCCTTGACCTGAACCTGGTCGAGGCCCAGAATCTCACGCGGCTTGATGGCCATGAGCTCGACCATGCGGCCCACGCTCATCTTGCCCGTGTTGACCAGCTCGGTGAGTACGAGCGACAGCGAGGTCTCGAGGCCGATCATGCCAAAGGGTGCGAGCTCGAACTCGCGGGCCTTCTCCCACGGGGTGTGCGGAGCGTGATCGGTAACGATCACGTCGACGGTACCGTCGATGACGCCCTGACGAATGGCTTCGGCGTCCTCGTCGGTGCGCAGCGGCGGATTGACCTTGAGCGAGGTGTTGTAGGTCTCGTCCAGGTCGTTCTCGGTCAGGAACATGTGGTGCGGGGTGGCCTCGCAGGTAACCTGAACGCCAGCGGCCTTACCGGCACGCACGATCTCCAGACCATGGGCGGTGGAGATGTGCTGGATGTGCAGCTTGGCGCCGGTCAGCTTGGCGATCTCGATGTCGCGGGCGATCTGGAGCTCCTCGCCGGCAGCCGGCCAACCCTCGAGGGCCAGACGGGTCGAGACCTTGCCCTCGTTGATCTGGCCATGGCCGACCAGGTCCTCGTCCTGGCAGTGGCTCATGAAGACCTTGCCGAACATCTTGCCGTAGTCCATGCAGCGACGGAGCATGCCCGCGCCCTGCACGCCGCGACCGTCATCGGTGAAGGCGACGGCGCCGTGGGCGACCATATCGCCCATCTCGGACATGGCCTCGCCCTTAAGACCGCGGGTCATGGCGCCCGACGGATAGACGCGGCAGTGGCCGACCTCGGCAGCGCGGGACTTGACGAACTCCACGACAGTGCCGTTATCGGTGACAGGATCGGTGTTGGGCATGGCGCACACGCCGGTAAAGCCGCCCTTGGCAGCTGCGCGGGTGCCGCTCTCGATGTCCTCTTTGACCTCGTAGCCGGGCTCGCGAAGGTGAACGTGCATATCCACCAGGCCGGGGACGAGGTACTTGCCGGAAAGGTCGCGGACCTCGGCTCCCTCGACGGCGAGATTCTCGCCGACCTCGGCGATCTTGTCGCCGTCAATCAGGACGTCAACGACACCGTCAAGCTCGACGGACGGGTCGACGACGTGGGCATTCTTAAGAAGCAAGGCCATTATCGGCACCTCCAAGCAGCAGATACAGGATAGCCATACGCACGCAGATACCGGCGTAGACCTGCTCCAGGATGACGGAGCGTTGCGGGTGGTCGGCCATATAGGAGTCGAACTCGACGCCGCGGTTGATGGGACCCGGGTGGCAGATGATCGCATCGGGCTTCATGAGCTTCTCGCGGTCCTTGGTCAGGCCGAAGAGCCTGTGGTACTCACGAATGGTCGGGAACGGGGCACCCTCGAGGCGCTCCTGCTGCACGCGCAGCATGTAGACGACGTCCAGCTCGGGCAGGACGGAATCGAGGTCGCTCGTCACGTGGTCGCAGCCCAGAACCTCGGGCGCCGGCGGCAGCAGCGTGCCGGGGGCGACGGCGTAGGTCTCGCAGCCCATGATCTTAAGGGCGGGGATCAGCGAGCCGCAGACGCGGGAGTGCGCGATATCGCCGACGACAGCGACCTTCAGACCGTGGAAGTCACCCTTGTGCTCCCAGATGGTGTACAGGTCGAGCAGGGCCTGCGTGGGATGGTTGTGCTTGCCGTCACCGGCGCAGATGACGCTCGCGGGCGAGTTCTGCGTGACGATGTAGGGAGCGCCGGCGTGCTTATCACGCACGACGATACAGTCGATCTTATAGGCGTTGAGGGTCTCGACGGTGTCGACAAGGCTCTCGCCCTTGACCGTGGAGGTCGAGGAGCCGCCAAAGTTAAGGCTGTCGGCCGAAAGACGCTTCTCGGCGAGCTCGAAGGAGCTGCGGGTGCGCGTCGAGGGCTCGTTGAACATGTTGACGATGGTCTTGCCCTTGAGCGTGGGGACCTTCTTGATAGCACGCTCGTTGACCTCGGAGAACGCCTTGGCGGTCTCGAGGATGAGCTTGATGTCCTCTTCGGAGTACTCGGTAATGTCGATCAGGTGCTTATGGTTGAACGCCACGGTACTACTCACCTCCCAGCGGCGCGGAGCCCACGTGGGAACCCGGCGCGACGTCGTTAATCTCGACGGCGGTGTGGCCGTCAACTTCCTTCATATATAGGTGCACGTTCTCCTCATGCGACGAGGGAACGTTCTTGCCGACAAAGTCCGGCGAGATGGGGAGCTCGCGGTGGCCGCGGTCAACGAGGACTGCCAGCTCAATGCGGCTCGGACGGCCCAGGTCCATGACGGCGTCGAGAGCGGCGCGGATGGTACGACCCGTATAGAGGATGTCGTCCACCAGCACGACGCGCTTGCCGTCGACGCTGAAGGGAATGTTGGTAGCGTGGATCGCGGGAGCGAAATTGGTCGCATAGTCATCGCGGTAGAAGCTGATGTCCAGGCTGCCGAGCGGAACGTCGACGCCCTCGATCTCCTTGATCTCCTCGGCGAGCTTCTTTGCCAGAAGGTCGCCGCGCGTGACGATGCCGACCAGAGCGAGGTCTTCACAGCCCTCGTTGCGCTCGAGAATCTCGTGCGCGATGCGGGTCATTGCTCGATTGACGGCGGTCTCGTCCATGATGACCGCCTTGGGGGAAGTCGTGCCCATCGATCTCCTTCCTCACATGTCTTGACTGCTGACACAGTCAAAAAAATAGATGCCCGACCGCTCAAAGCGGACCAGACACCCACAGGAAGGGCTGCTCTTTGGCAGCAATGTAATTCCATGTGGGTATCTCGTACCCCTTTAATGGTCAAGGGATAGTGTAGCCAACCTCGAGCTTAATTGCGAGCATAAATACAGAGCAATCCGTAAACGGAGCCCAATGCTCCATAAACCTATATATATTTGTGGGACGAGCTTGAAAACGCACGCACGAGCTGGCATAATCCCCTCTGCTGCACGCAAATCGGATCTACGTCCAGGGCCGTGGCGTGAGCACTATCGCCAAAAGAGGAATATCTCTGTGTAGATTACGCACAGGGAGCTGCTTCTGTGCTATAGTTCAGGCTTGTTTGTTAACGCGACATGTTCGTTTGTCGCCCAAGGAGGGTCAGTTATGTCCAAAGTTTGCGAAGTTTGCGGTAAGCACCCCGTTGCCGGTCGCTCCATCAGCCACTCTCACCGCGTCACCAACCGTAAGTTCCGCCCCAACATCCAGCGCGTCTACGTCGTCGTCGATGGTCACCGTCGCAAGATGAACGTTTGCTCCACCTGCCTCAAGTCCGGCAAGGTTGCGCGCTCCTAAATAAGGTCTTACCAACAAGTACCTCGGACTCTCCGGGTCAAAGACCTCGCGTTCACATAGAACTTACCAAAGGCGTCCTCCCCAACGGAGGGCGCCTTTTTGCACTCGCACTCATTGGGGACAGACTTACATGAGTGTTTGCAGATGTCAAAGGGATCGTAGCCCAGCTGGTATGCCTTGTAGCTTGACCAACGATACGCCTCGAGCGAGTCGAGCGCGCCTTTCACAGGATTGAGATGGATATAATCGAGCAGCTGCACCGCCTGCGTGTCCGACTCAACCGCGACCCGCGAATAGCGATTGTCAAACAGATGTCCCGTTCTCCCCGTTTTTCCATTGAAATACTTAGCATATGCCGTCAATGCGCACTGCATTGCCTTTGAAAGGTTGTCAAATGGGTCATCAACCATCAAATGGAAGTGATTGTCCATAAGGCACCAAGCCAACACCGCCACGTCATGGCGCGCAAACCTGTCCGAGATATCCGATAAGAAACGATAACGGTCGGAGTCATCTTCAAAAATAATCTGTTTGGAGTTGCCGCGGTCAAAGACGTGGTAATAGCCGGTGATCGAAACGGGGCGGGCGCATCGGGGCATAATCTCTCCTTTCAAAACTGTTCAGGCAACACCTAAAAGGAGAGAAGCAACGCGAAATGCTGAGCCTGCAACCTATTTATATCCAATAAGCGGCAATAACAGGCCCAGAACGGCAAAATGGCAAAACGATGTCTGTCCCAAATGAGTGAAAGCACTCATGTAAGTCTGTCCCCAATAAGCGGTAAGCGGGGATAAGCGGGGAGATGCAGCAGGCAGATAGTTCTAGTTAAAACGCTTCATTTTATTGAAGCGTTTTAGTGTGCCTTTTAGAGGAATCTGACCGTTCACCGAATTATTTCTTGCTATCATGCAAGGCGTAGGGTAAATCTCCGATCGCAAGGAGACACAAATGGTGAAAAAGTCACCGGAAAACACTACTCCCGCAATTGTGGACAACGTAGAGGCGCTTGAGGCTAAGCTCGCTCAGATGCGAGAGGCCCAGGCGCTTTTTGCTACGTACACGCAGGAGCAGGTCGACAAGATCTTCTATGAGGCCGCCATGGCCGCCAACAAGGCTCGTATCCCGTTGGCGAAGATGGCCATCGAGGAGACCGGCCGCGGCGTTCTTGAGGACAAGGTCATCAAGAACCACTACGCCGCAGAGTACATCTACAACGCTTACAAGAACACCAAGACCTGTGGCGTTCTGGAGCGCGACGAGGCTTACGGCATCACCAAGATCGCCGAGCCCATCGGCATCGTGGGCGCCGTCATCCCGACGACCAACCCCACCTCCACCGCGATCTTCAAGACGCTGATCAGCCTGAAGACCCGCAATGCCATCATCATCTCCCCGCACCCGGCTGCCGCCAAGTGCACCATCGCCGCCGCCAAGCTCGTGCTTGACGCCGCCGTCAAGGCCGGCGCCCCCGAGGGCATCATCGGCTGGGTCGATGTCCCCTCCATCGAGCTGACCAACATGGTCATGCGCGACGTCGACATCATCCTCGCCACCGGTGGCCCGGGCATGGTCAAGGCCGCTTACTCCTCGGGCAAGCCCGCCCTGGGCGTTGGCGCCGGTAACACCCCGGTCGTCATCGACGACACCGCCGACGTACTGCTCGCCGTCAACTCCATCATCCACTCCAAGACCTTCGACAACGGCATGATCTGCGCTTCCGAGCAGTCCGTGACCGTCATCGACACCATCTACGACCAGGTCAAGGCCGAGTTCCAGAAGCGCGGCTGCTACTTCGTCAAGCAGGGTGCCGAGATGGAGGCCCTGCGTGCCGCCATGTTCAAGAACGGCGCCCTCGATCACCGCATCCCCGGCATGGCTGCCGCCAAGATCGCCGAGCTCGCCGGCATCGAGGTTCCCGCCAAGACTAAGATCCTGATCGCCGAGGTCACCTCCACCGACCCCGCCAAGGAGGAGTTCTCCCACGAGAAGCTCTCCCCAGTCCTGGCCATGTACCACGCCAAGGACTTCCAGGAGGCCGTCGACAAGGCCGAGCACCTGGTGCTCGCCGGTGGCCCGGGCCACACCGCCTCTCTGTACGTGCACTCCGCCCAGGCCGAAAAGATCAGCCTGTTCGAGCACGTCATGAAGGCCTGCCGCATCGTCATCAACACCCCGTCCTCGCACGGCGGCATCGGTGACCTGTACAACTTTGGCATGAAGCCGTCTCTGACCCTGGGCTGCGGCTCCTGGGGCGGCAACTCCGTCTCCGAGAACGTTGGGGTGAAGCACTTGATCAACGTTAAGACTGTGGCCGAGCGCCGTGAGAATATGCTGTGGTTCCGCGCTCCCGAGAAGGTCTATTTCAAGAAGGGTTCCACGCCCGTCGCCCTCGACGAGCTGGGCAACGTCATGGGCAAGAAGCGCGCCTTCATCGTCACCGACCAGTTCCTCTTCAAGAATGGCAACACCCGCGCCATCGAGGCCAAGCTCGACGAGATGGGCATCGCCCACGACTGCTTCTATGACGTCGAGCCCGATCCGTCGCTGCAGTGCGCACGTCGCGGCGCCAAGCAGATGGCCCTCTTTGAGCCGGACGTCATCATCGCCGTCGGCGGTGGCTCCGCTATGGACGCCGGCAAGATCATGTGGATGATGTACGAGCACCCCGAGTGCAAGTTTGAGGACATGGCCATGGACTTCATGGACATCCGCAAGCGTATCTTCACCTTCCCCGAGATGGGCAAGAAGGCCTACTTCGTCGCCGTCCCGACCTCCTCGGGTACCGGCTCCGAGTGCACGCCGTTCGCCATCATCACCGACAAGGAGACCGGCATCAAGTGGCCGCTCGCCGACTACGCGCTGCTCCCCAACATGGCTATCGTCGACGCCGACAACTGCATGACCGCCCCGCGCGGCCTGACCGCTGCCTCCGGCATCGACGTCATGACCCACGCCATCGAGTCCTACGTCTCCATCATGGCTTCCGACTACACCAAGGGCCTCTCCGAGCGCGCTGCCAAGCTCGTCTTTGAGAACCTGCCCTCCAGCTTCACGAACGGCGCCAAGGACCCGCACGCCCGCGAGGAGATGCACAACGCCTCCTGCATGGCCGGTATGGCCTTCGCCAACGCCTTCCTGGGCCTCAACCACTCCATGGCTCACAAGCTCGGCGCTTTCCATCACCTGCCCCACGGCATCGCTAACGCCGTCATCCTGACCCGCGTCATGCGCTACAACGCCGCCGAGGCCCCCGTCAAGATGGGTACCTTCTCCCAGTATCCTTACCCCAACGCGCTGCACAACTACGCCGAGATGGCCAAGTACTGCGGCATCGAGGGCAAGGACGACAAGGAGGTCTTCGAGAACTTCATCACGAAGCTCGAGGAGCTCAAGGACTTCATCGGCGTCAAGAAGACCATCGCCGACTACGGTGTTGACGAGCAGTACTTCCTCGACACCCTCGACGAGATGACCGAGCAGGCATTCAACGACCAGTGCACCGGCGCCAACCCGCGCTACCCGCTCATGAGCGAGATCAAGGAGCTCTACCTGGACGCCTACTACGGCCGCGAGCCTCAGGACTACGCCGTCTGCTAGTTTTAGCACGGTTTTTAACGGCGGGGGTGCACGGGTGTTTCACACACCCCCGCCGTCGCTTCTATCGCATCGTTGAAAGGATGCAACCATGCTGCTACCCGATTCCAAGACCGAGCTCGTCCGCCGTGGCAACAAGGTCGTTTACGACCTGGGCGACAAGATCGTCAAGGTCTTTAACGAGACCAAGCCTGTCTCCGACGTGTTCAACGAGGCTTTGAATCTTGCCCGCATCAATGAGTGCGGCATCCGCAGCCCCAAGGCGCTCGAGGTTTCCCAGCTCGAGAACGCCAACGGCTGGGCGCTCGTGACCGAGAAGGTTCCGGGCACCACCCTTGCCGAGAAGATGACTGCCGAGCCCCAGCGCTTTGGTGAGTACCTCGAGATGTTCGTCGACCTCCAGATCGAGATCCACGGCTACACCTCCCCGCTGCTCAACCGTCAGCGCGACAAGTTCGCCCGCATGATCGACAGCCTTGATCAGCTCAATGCCACCACGCGCTACAACCTTCAGGAGCGTCTGGACGGCATGACCAAGGAGTTCAAGGTCTGCCACGGCGACTTCAACCCCTCCAACGTCATCGTCGGCGACGACGGCCAGCTCTATGTGTGCGACTGGGCACACGCCACCCAGGGCTCCCCTGCTGCCGACGTTGCCACCACCTACCTGCTCTTTGCCCTCAACAGCAAGGATCAGGCCGAGGCCTACCTGGAGCTCTACTGCGACCGCGCCGACATGCCCATGCAGGTCGTGCGTCAGTGGATGAGCATCGTCGCCGCTTCCGAGCTCGCTCGTAAGCGCAACGTGAACGATGAGTTCCTGAAGAACTGGATCGACGTCGTCGATTATCAGTAATATCTGAGCGATTTATTTCGCATCGGAGGCACAATGGAAAACCCCGCAGTTCGCATGGGCTGTAGGGTTTTCCTTTTAGATATCAAGGATGCTACAAGATAAAAGGACGGCCCCACATCTCCCCGATCTGGAGAAATGCGGGGCCGTCCCGTATATCGAACTACAAGCGAAATCGTCGATTAACGGCGGGCTGCCTTAACAAGCTCGGCAACCTTGGCAACGACCTCGTCGATCGCCACATCCTCGCGCTCACCCGTAGCACGGTCCTTGAGCTCAACGGTGCCATTCTTAAGGCCGCGCTTGCCCAGAACCACCTGATACGGGAAGCCCATGAGGTCGTTATCGGCAAACTTAAAGCCCGGACGCTCATCGCGATCGTCGACGACGACCTCGATACCCTCGGCACACAGGCCATCAACAATCTGCTCGCAGACGGTAGCGCACTCTTCCTTCTTGGGATCAAGCGGAATCACCGCGACCTCGTACGGGGCAACGGAGACCGGCCAGACGATACCGTGCTCGTCGTTGTGCTGCTCCACGACGGCAGCGAGCGAGCGGGACACGCCCACGCCGTAGCAACCCATGATGAGCGGCTTCTCCTTGCCGTCCTCATCCATAAAGGTGGCACCCATGGCCTCGGAGTACTTGGTGCCCAGCTGGAAGACCTGAGAGACCTCGATGCCGCGGGCAGCGGAGAGCGGCTTGCCGCAGTGCGGGCAGGGGTCGCCGGCGACAACGGTGACCAGATCGGCCCACTCATCGACGGTAAAGTCGCGCTCGGGGCAGGCACCGGTAAAGTGATAATCGACCTCGTTGGCACCGCAGGCCCACTGTTTGGACTCGCGCAGGCTCTCGTCGCAGACCAGACGAATGCCATCGGGCAGGTTAACCGGTCCGATAAAGCCCTTGTGCAGACCGTTCGCCTGAAGCTCCTCGTCGGTCATCATGCGATAGCCCTTGCCAAAGACGTGCTCGGCCTTGCAATCGTTGAGCTCGTGATCGCCCGGAACAATGGCCACGACCGGCTTGCCCTCGGCGTCGATGAGTGCCAGCGACTTGCGCGTGCCGTTCTCGGGGAACCCAAAGAACTTAGCAACAGCCTCAATGGTGCCCATGCCCGGAGTCTCAACCTTGGTGAGCGTACCGTCACCAGGACCCTCGGTCACGACGACCTTGGTGCTTGCAGCCTCGTCATCGGCAGCGAAGCCGCAATCGTCGCAGTAGACGAGCGAAGCCTCGCCGGCGTCAGCCAAAGCCATGTACTCGACGGAGGTATCGCCACCGATCTCGCCAGAATCGGCGACGACGGGCAGAGCCTTGATGTAGCAGCGCTCGCAGATATTGGCGTACGCCTGCTTCATCTTGTCGTACTCCTCCTGCAGGCTCTCCTGCGTGGCGGAGAAGCTGTAGGCGTCCTTCATGATGAACTCGCGGCCGCGCATCAGGCCAAAGCGGGGACGGAACTCGTCGCGGAACTTGTCCTGAATGTGATACAGGTTGACGGGCAGCTGCTTATAGGAGCGTAGCTCGTTGCGCACCAGGGCCGTGACGGTCTCCTCGTGCGTGGGGCCCAGGACGAACTCGCGACCATGACGGTCGTCAAAGCGCACAAGCTCCTTGCCATAGGCGTCGATGCGGCCGGACTCGCGCCACAACTCGGCGTCGACCATGATAGGCATCATAAGCTCCTGGGCGCCGGCAGCGTCCATCTCGTCGCGCACGATGTTCTCGATCTTACGGATCGAGCGCCAGGCAAGCGGCAGGTAGGAATACAGGCCGGCGGCCTCCTTGCGGATCATGCCGGCACGGAGCAGCAGGCGGTGACTGGCGAGCTCAGCGTCCGCCGGATCCTCTTTAAGCGTCGGCGCATAGAGCTTAGACATATACATTGCTCGGGTCATTTATTTCTCCTCAATAAGCTTGTCGACCTCTGCCATAAGCGCGTCGACAATTTGGTCCTCAGCTACTTTACCAATGATCTGGCCATGCGAAAAGAGCAAGGCCTGACCACGTCCGCAAGCAACGCCCAGGTCGGCATCAGAAGCCTCGCCGGGGCCATTAACGGCACATCCCATAACGGCAATCGAAAGCGGCGCGGTATAGTTCTTAAGCCGCTCGGTTACTTCCTCGGCAATGGGAATAAGGTTAACCTGGCAGCGGGCGCACGTGGGGCACGAGACAATCTCGGGGCCACGGCGACGCAGGCCCAACGACTGCAGAATACCCCAGGCAACCGGCGGCTCCTCAACCGGATCGGCTGTGAGCGACACACGCATGGTGTCGCCAATGCCTTCGGAAAGCAAGATACCCAAGCCTACAGAGCTCTTGATGGTGCCCTGGAGCTTGGTCCCCGCCTCCGTCACGCCCAGGTGAAGCGGAACGTGGGGAATCTCACGCGACAGGGCTCGATAGGTATCGAGCGTCGTTTGCACGCTATGGGCCTTGGCCGAAAGCACAATGTTCGTAAAGCCGCGGTCCTCAAAGTGCTTGACGAAGCGCTCGCTCGACATCACGAGCTTTTCGGGCTGCGTGAGGTCGTCGCGCTCGGCGATATCCTGCTCAAGCGAACCAGCGTTGACACCGATGCGAATTGCGCAGCCCGCAGCACCCGCGGCATCGATGACAGCATCGACCTTGGCCCAATCGCCGATATTACCGGGATTGATGCGGAGCTTGGCGGCACCGGCCTCCACAGCGCCAATGGCCAGCTTGTGGTTAAAGTGGATATCGGCAACGATTGGCACCGGAGACTCGGCACAGATGGTGCGGAAACCCTCAAGCGCGGCCTCGGTGGGCACGCTCACACGCACGATATCGCAGCCAGCCTGCGCCAACGCGCACACTTGCGCAAGCGTTGCCTGGGCATCAGCGGTATCGGTGCAGGTCATGGATTGGACCACCACCGGCGCGCCGCCACCGATCTGCACACCGCCCACATGCACGGGGCGCGTCAACTCGCGAGGCAAAGGATGGGATAAAGACAATCCAAACACTCCCCTACAGAATAAATCGAAGGATGTCGGAACGAAGCATATAGACAAACAGCAGCGCAAAGAGCGCGATGCCCACATAGCTCACAATCGTCTGGACCTTGAGAGGTAGCTCGCGGCCCGCAATCTTTTGAATGATCTCGATGACCAGCTTGCCGCCATCGAGTGGTGGGATGGGCAGCAGGTTCATAAAGCCAAGCGAGAACGAAATGAGGGCGGCAAACGAAAGGAACGTGGCAGGGCCGGCAGCAGCAGCCTGTGAGGACATAACGCTAATACCCACGATCGACGAGGACTGGTCGAGAATCTCCATCGTATGCTGCGGCTGGAGTAGGCGCATCACGCCCTCC
The DNA here is from genome assembly GCA_900541725.1 of uncultured Collinsella sp. GTDB lineage: Bacteria > Actinomycetota > Coriobacteriia > Coriobacteriales > Coriobacteriaceae > Collinsella. Next base: position 70,201 of record UQLB01000001.1, read on the forward strand.
GCTGTCTGCACGACATAGGAGAAAGACAGGCGAGCCGACGTGATGAGGTCTAAACGGACCACCTGCGTAGAGGCGTACACACCTAGGCGCTCATCCTCTTTGAGCGCAACCGTGGTCGAATGCTGCTTGCCGTCACGCTCGTACTCGATGGCGATATCGTCCTTACCGGCAGCCTTGCCGATGGCATCGTAAACGTCCATCCAGGTAGAGCACGATACTCCGTCAACCGAAAGGATCGCGTCGCCGCCCTCGATACCCGCCTTGGCGGCAATAGACCCCTCGTCAACCTGACCGATCACGTTGGTATCCATCGGCACGGTGACACCCGTAATGGAATAGATGCTCATAAGGAGCAAAAAACCCGTCAGGATATTGACGAGAATGCCCGCGAGCAGCATAAAGGCGCGCTTGAGAAAGCCCTGGCCAAGATAAGTGTGCGAGCGCTCTTGCGCCAAGAAATCAGCCTCGCCGCACGGCAGCTCCCACACATCGCCCTCGGCAGTCGCATGCTCTCGATCGAAACGGCGGCCGTCAAAGGTGGTGTAACCCGCCGCGTCTCGCGGCAGCGTCTGATACTTGGTGGGATAGTAGCTCGGCGAGGGCTTCTCCCCTTCCTCATACCAAGGCGCGATAGAGCCCCAACCCAAGAGCAAGGCGCATGCCTCGAGCACATCCACCTCGGATAGCTCGAGCTCGGCGGCAAGGTCGGCCACGGTCACGCGACCATGACGATAGATAGCCGCGAACACGCGATCAGCGCAGGAGACGTCGGTCGGATCCATACCGCAGATGGCAGCGTAGCCACCCAGCAGCAGCGGGGTCACGCCAAACTTGGTTCCAATGCGACGCGACGTGTAATGGATGTCAAAGCGGCACGGCAGGCCCAAAAAGAACTCGGTCACACGGACGCCGCAGGCACGCGCCGCCAAAAAGTGGCCGCCCTCGTGCAAAAACACGAGGACGGAAAGCATCAGCAGGCCCCAAAAGACCGATGAGAGAACGCTCAGAACAGTATCCATAAAACGAAAAAGCAATCCTTATGGGTTAGGAACGGGTTGCGGCGAGCACCTGCGCAGCCTTTTCACGCGCCCACGCATCGATGTCGCGAAGCTGCTCAAACGAATCGACCGCCTGCATATCGTGGGCATCCATGCAGGATTCCACAATGCGATCGATATCGGTAAAGCTGCAGCCATCGTGCAGGAAGGCATCGACGGCGACCTCGTTGGCGGCATTGAGCACGCACGGCATGGTGCCACCCGTCTTGCCGGCACGTTCGGCCAGTGCCAGACAGCGGAAGGTATCCATGTCGGCAGCATCAAACGTGAGCTGCCCCAGCTCGCGGAAATCGATACGAGGCGCCGGGGTATCCCAACGCTCGGGATACGAGAACGCGAACTGGATGGGAATACGCATGTCGGAAGCACCGAGATGCGCCATCACGGAGCCGTCGGCAAACTCGACCATAGAGTGAATCTTGGACTGACGCTGCACGACCACGTTAATGAAATCGAGGTCGCAGTTAAACAGATGCATGGCCTCAATGCGCTCCAGGCCCTTGTTCATGAGGGTGGCGGAGTCGATGGTGATCTTGGCGCCCATGGCCCACGTGGGATGTGCGAGGGCATCGGCACGCGTCACGCGATTGAGCTCGTCGCGCGTGCGGCCAAAGAACGGACCGCCCGAGCAGGTGAGCCAAATACAATGAGCCTCGCGCGGGTCCTCCCCCAGATAGCACTGGTAGATGGCGGAGTGCTCAGAGTCGACTGGAATAAGCTGGCCCGGTTGTGCCAACGGCATAAGCAAGTCGCCACCGACGACGAGGGACTCCTTGTTGGCAAGAGCAAGGCGCTTATTTGAGGTCAAGGCCGCATGGCTCGCCTCGAGACCAGCGGCGCCCACAATAGCAACGAGCACGCAGTCGACATCGTCGCGACGCGCGAGCTCGCAAACCGCCTGCGCGCCAAGGCCAAGCTTCGTTCCCTCGGGCAACTCCTGCAGCACGGCGTCATCGCCATGAGCGACATCGGCCACGGCAACCGCCGGAACCGAGAACTCGCGGGCAGCGGCAACAAGCTCGGAGGTGTTGGAGTTAACGGACAGCGCCGTCACCTGCAGGCGATCGGCATGCTGGCGGCACACATCGAGCGCCTGGGTGCCGATAGAGCCCGTACAACCCAGGATGGCAACACGGAGGCGTCCATCGGGGCCATACGTCGTCTGGAATGACATTACAGCACGCCTCCGATCATCAGCATCAGCTGCGCGGTGATGCAGCCGAAGATAAGCGAATCGCTACGATCGAGCATGCCGCCATGGCCCGGGATAAGGTTGCCGGAATCCTTGACGCCCACACCGCGCTTGATGCGCGACTCGATGAGGTCGCCGATAACGCCCAGAACGGACACGACCACGCCGCACAGCAGCGCATAGGGCAGGCTGAGCTTGTAGAAGTGCGTCGCCCACAGGATGAGCCAAATCAAAACCGAGCCCAGGATGCCGCCGACAAACCCCTCCCAGCTCTTTTTGGGAGAGATCTTGGGAACCATCTTGTGCTGGCCGATACGGCTACCCACGATGTAGGCAAACGAATCGGAGACCCAAAGGGACGCGCAAACGCCCACCGAAAGCAGTGCGCCGGCAAACCCGGGCACGGCATCGCGCAGCAGCACGATAGCCGACAGCATAAAGCCAGTGTAGATAGGGCCCATGAGCGTCACGGCAACGTCAGAGATGCGAGTGCGCGGAGACCAGACATACCAAATGCCCACAGCGAGCATCAGGGCAAAAAGCAGGGCATTCAGCAGCATCGAATCGCCCAGCGCCGACAGCGGAAAGAGCACGGCGGCAGCGATGCCCATGCGCTCGTTAGCCATCTTGCCATCGAGCCTTGTCATACGGAAAAACTCATAGCAGCACAGACCGCTCATGACGGAAACAAAGATGGCAGTGGGCACGATACCCAAAACCAGACACAGGATAAAGACAACGGCGTAGACGATACCCGCGGCGGCACGGGTAATAAAGCCCGCCAGCCACGAACCGGTGCCGCTCTTCGCTGTAGGCGCTCCCGCAGCGGTAGCTTTGCGCGCAGGCGTCTTGGGAGCAGATGCCTTGAGACGATCGGACACGATTAAGCCTCCTCGGTCTTGCTCAGTCCACCAAACCTACGGTCACGGCCCTGATAGGCCAAAATGGCGTCGACAAGGCCCCAACGATCAAAGTCGGGCCAATAGGTATCGGTGACATAGAACTCGGAATAAGCCACCTGCCACAGCAGATAGTTCGAAAGGCGCAGCTCACCAGAGGTGCGAATCACAAGCTCAGGATCGGGAAGGCCGGCGGTATAGAGGTGGGAAGCCACCATGTCGTCATCAATTGCGGCAGGATCAATCTTACCGGCGGCAACGTCGAGCGCGATCTGACGGACAGCGCGGGTAATCTCGGCACGCGCGCCGTAGTTGACGGCAAGCGCCAGCGTCATACCGGTGTGATCGGCGCACTCGGCAAGACCGCGTTCAAAAACGTCGCGGGTCTTCTTGGGCAGCGCGGAAATATCACCCAAAAAGACAACGCGCACGTTTTCGCGCTTCAGAAGCGGCAACTCGTCGATGAACGTCTTGGCAAACAAGTGCATCAAGACGTTGACCTCATGCTGCGGGCGGTTCCAGTTTTCGGTAGAAAACGCATAGGCAGAAAGCACGTCGACGCCCAGGCGCACGCAGGCGGTAATGATCTCGCGCAGCGAGACGATACCCGCCTTGTGGCCCTCAGTGCGTGCAAGACCGCGCGACGTGGCCCAACGACCGTTGCCGTCCATGATGCACGAGATATGGTGCGGAATGTTATTGAGGTCAAGGTCGGAAAAACCGACGCCCGCAGGGGCGTCGGCAAAGTACTCGACCAGTTTATGCTCGTCGTATTGCACCTTAGATCTCCATGACCTCGGCTTCTTTTTCCTTCAAAAGCTCCTCGACCTTGGCGACATACTCATCGGTGTGCTTCTGGACCTTGGCCTGCTCGCGACGGACATCGTCCTCGGTGAGCTCCTCATCGCGCTCGAGCTTGTTGTTGAAGTCGCGACGGATGTTACGGATAGACACCTTGGCCTGCTCGGCGTACTCGCGGCACTCCTTGACGAGCTCGCGACGGCGCTCCTCAGTGGGAGCCGGGAACGGAAGACGAACGACGGTGCCATCGGAGTTGGGGGTAATACCCAGATCGGAAGCGCCGATAGCCTTGACGATAGCATTGATGAGTGCCTTGTCCCACGGCTCGATGAGCAGCATGTGGGCCTCGGGGGTCTTGACGGCGGCAACCTGCGTGACCGGCGTGGGAACACCGTAATAATCGACGGTGATGTCGGACAGAATATTGGCATTGGCGCGGCCGGTACGAACCTTGGAGAAGTTATGCTTGAGGGACTCGAGCGACTTGTCCATATGGGCGGTGATGTTCTCTGCCATGCTTAATCCTCCTGATAGACGAGCGTGCCGACGGGCTCACCCGAAAGCGCGCGCTTGACGGTGTCCTCGCCATCGATGTTGAGGACCAAAATCGGCATACGGTTGTCCTGGCACAGTGCCGTAGCCGTGGAATCCATAACCTGCAGACCGCGGACGAGAACCTCGTGATAGGTAATCTTGTCAAAACGGACGGCGTCGGCGCACTTGACGGGATCTTTGTCGTAGATGCCGTCAACCTTGGTGGCTTTAATCAGAATCTCGGCGCCGATCTCGCACGCACGAAGAGCCGCGGCGGTGTCGGTCGTAAAGTACGGATTGCCCGAACCGGCGGCAAAAATAACGACGTTGCCCTTGGAAAGGTGGTTGATGGCGCGACGGCGAATATAGGGCTCGCAGATCTCGTTCATCTGGATAGCGCTCATCACGCGGCAGGGAACATCGTTATGCTCGAAGGCATCCTGCAGGGCGAGCGCGTTCATAACGGTAGCCAGCATGCCCATGTAGTCGGCCTGAGCACGCTCCATGCCACCGGCAGCGCCGGCCATGCCGCGGAAAATATTGCCGCCGCCGACAACGACGCCGACCTCATGGCCAACGGCTAGCAGCTCCTTGACCTGCTTGGCAAGATGGTCGGTAACCTTGGGGTCGATGCCATATTGGCCGTCGCCCATCAGTGCTTCGCCGGAAAGCTTAAGAAGCACGCGTTTATATCGGATGTCGGACAAAGCGATCCTCCTTTAATTAGACTCTCAATATGATATCAAAGGCTCTGATAAGAGCCATGAAAAAGCAGGCTGTGAGTAAAACCCACAGCCTGCTCATTACCAGCTACAAAAGCTTATTTACTCGCCACGGACCAGACGGTCAAAGGCAACGACGGTAATGGTGTCGCTGAGCTCCTTGGAGACCTGCTCAGCGTACTTCTTGATGGTGAGGGAGCTGTCCTTGATGAACTCCTGCTCGGTGAGCACGGACTGCTTGTAGAACTTCTCCAGACGGCCGACAGCCATCTTCTCCTGAATAGCCTCGGGCTTGCCGGACTCGGCAGCCTGGGCCATGTAGATCTGCTTCTCGTGCTCGACGGTCTCGGCCGGAACCTGATCGCGGGTAGCGCAGATCGGGGCGACGGCGGCAACCTGAAGGGCAACGTCGTGAGCGAAGGTCTTGAAGGACTCAGCCTGAGCGGTCTCGGCCTTCTCGAAGGCGAACTCGACGAGGACGCCGATCTTACCACCCATGTGGATGTAAGAAGCGAGCGCGCCGTTCTCGGCCTTGCGGGCAGCGAAGCGGGAGATCTTCATGTTCTCGCCCATGATGTGAATCATCTCGGTGAGCTCGGAGGAAACGGTCTCCTCACCCATCGGCTTCTCGAGCAGAGCGTCGACGTCAGCAGGCTCGGTGGTAGCGACAACCTCAGCGACCTTGGAAGCAAAGCCAGTGAACTTGGCGTTGGAGCCAACGAAGTCGGTCTCGCAGGAGAGCTCGAGCAGAGCGCCGGTCTTGCCATCCTCGGAGACGAACGCGGCGACAGCGCCCTCGTTGGTCTCACGGCCAGCCTTCTTGGCAGCCTTGGCAAGGCCGTTCTTACGCAGAACGTCGACAGCGGCGTCCATGTCGCCGTCAGCCTCGACGAGAGCCTTCTTGCACTCCATCATCGGGGAGTCGGTCATCTCGCGGAGCTGCTTGACCATAGCGGCGGTAATCTGGGCCATTGTGGTTCCTTTCAAAGAGATGAAAAAGAATTAACTAAGACTGATTTACTCGGCCTTGGGCTCAGCGGCCATCTCGGCCTCGGAGACCTGCTCCTTGCCGGAGCCAGCGAGGCAGGCGTCAGCCATGAGCTCGCACATAAGGGTGACAGCGGAGATAGCGTCATCGTTGCAGGGGATGCCGTACTCGACCTCGTCGGGATCGGAGTTGGTGTCGATCAGGGCGACGACGGGGATGTTCAGGCGCTGGGCCTCCTTGATGGCGTTCTCCTCGCGCTTGGTGTCGATGACGAAGAGAGCCTGGGGCAGACCCTTCATGTCGCGGGCGCCACCGAGGTTGGTCTGGAGCTTAGTGAGCTCCTTGCCGAGAACAGCCTGCTCCTTCTTGGGCAGAACAGCCATGCGGCCGTCCTCGACCATGGCCTCGAGCTCCTCCATGCGGTTGATGCGGGAGCGGATGGTGACGAAGTTGGTCAGCATACCGCCGAGCCAACGCTGGTTGATGTAAGGCATGTTGGCGCGCTCAGCAGCGTTCTTGACGGCCTCCTGAGCCTGCTTCTTGGTGCCGACGAACAGCACGTTGCCACCCTTGGCGACGTTCTTGACGAAGGTGTAGGCCTGGTCGGCGTCGAGGATGGTCTGCTTGAGGTCAAGGATATAGATGCCGTTGCGCTCACCGAAGATGAACGGCTTCATCTTGGGGTTCCAGCGACGGGTCTGGTGACCGAAGTGGCAGCCGGCCTCGAGCAGGGTGCGGATATTAATCTTGGTAGCCATGTTAAACCTCCTGTGGTTTGCCTCCGCGCGGGGTCATCCTCCAAAACCAACCCGGACATGTGCTACCAAAGCCCGGGCACCACGGTATGAAGTAGCCGCGCGTGCGTGATAAAAACATGTTGCCGTGAAGCAACCCGATGAATGATAGCAGGAATGCATCTTCCTGCCAACCCGCAATCAAAACCACACACCTGAGTGCGGCGCGGGACGTCCCAGCCACTATTCGCCGCGGGGATGGGCTTGAGCCACGGCACGTTTGAGCCGATCGGGCGTGAGATGCGTGTAGATCTGCGTCGTGGACAGGCTCGCATGACCTAGCAGCTCTTGAACCGAGCGCAGGTCCGCACCGCCCTCGAGCAAATCGGTCGCAAAGGTATGGCGCATCGCATGCGGGGCAATGTCGGCCGGAATGCCGGCGAGCGTCGCCAGCGTATGGAACCGCCGCCTGAGCATGGCGGCACTCATGCGATTGCCGCGCGCCGATATAAGCAGCGGATGCGGCCCGGTAGCGGGGTCACGGCGCTTTGCCCGAGCGAGCAACTCCGGCCTCCCCTCCTCAATATAGAGACGCGTCGCCTCGAGTGCGCGACGATACAGAGGGACGATACGCTCCTTGCTCCCCTTGCCCCAAAGTCGCAGCGTTCGCTCGGACCAACCAATAGACTCCACGTTGAGCGCCGCGAGCTCCGAGATTCGCGCGCCGGAGGCATAGAGCAACTCAAGCATCGCCGCATCGCGCAGTCCCGCGGGCGTCGAGGTATCAGGCGTCTTGAGCAGCGCCTCAACCTGCTGGGTCGTAAGGACGCCCGGCAGGTCACGTGGCAGCTTGGGCGATGCGATCGCCGAGACCGCATCGCCCTCGACAATCCCCTCGGCAGCCATCCAGCGATAGAGAGATCGAATAGCCGACAGGTGCGCCGCAAGCGTTCGGGGAGCCACCTGCTCACGCGAAAGCTCGGCAAGATAGCGACGAATGGTGCGCACGTCGGCAGCGAAAGCATCAATATTCTCGCGCTCGCACCAGACAGCAAAGCGCTCTAGCCTCGAGCCATAGGCCGTCACCGTGTTGGGAGAAAGTCCCTCAACACGTGCGATATAGGCGATAAACGAGTCGACGGTGTCGTACAGGTCAAAGGCTATGACCGGTCGCCTCCAAACAAGTCGGAACGCGTGGCCAAGTAGGCATCGAGGGCCTCGAGCGCACGGTCCGCATAGGCCTGATATCGGTCGCGCTTGCTGCGGCGCTTACCGTCCTCGAGCGGCGGCACCAGGCCAAAGTTGACATGCATAGGCTGATAGCCCACGGTGGCAGGATCGGTCGCATAGCCCACGAGCGCACCTAGGGCGCCCACACGCGGCAACTCGACGCCCGCGGCACCGATAGCCTCGGCATAGGTGTTGAGCGCCGCGAGAAGACCTGTCGCCACGGCTTCCATGTACCCCTCGGTGCCGGTGATCTGACCGGCCAGGCGCACGCCGGTACCGGGCACGGCAAAGGTGCCATCGAGCACGTGCGGAGCGTCGACAAAGGTATTGCGATGCATGACACCGTAGCGGAAGAACTCAGCGTTCTCCAGGCCCGGCACCATATGGAAGACGCGCTTCTGCTCGCCAAAGGTCAAGTTGGTCTGGAAGCCCACCAGGTTATAGGCGGTCTTCTCCTTGTTCTCGGCACGCAGCTGTATCGCCGCCCAGGGGCGACGTCCGGTACGCGGGTCGGTGAGGCCAACGGGCTTCATGGCGCCAAAGCGAATGGCGTCCTTGCCGGTGCGCGCAACTTCCTCGGCAGGCTGGCAGGCCTGGAACAAATCGCCGCCCTCAAAGTCTTTGAGCACCACGCGGTCGGCCGTGGTAAGCGCCTCGATAAAGGCCTCGTACTCCTCCTTATTGAGCGGAGCGTTGAGATAGTCGCCGCTCCCCTGCTCCTCATAGCGCGACTGCGAGAACAGCACGTCCATATCGAGCGTGGAGGCATCGACGATCGGCGCCGCGGCATCGAAGAACGCAAGGGCATCGCCACCGACGAGCTTCATAACCTCTTCGCTCAGCGCCGGTGAACACAGCGGGCCCGCGGCAATGACCACGTGACCCTCGGGAATCTGCGTGACCTCGCCGTGCACGACCTCGATATTGGGACGGGCGGCAACCTCGGCCTCGACAAGCTCGGAAAACTTGACGCGGTCGACCGCCAAGGCGCCACCGGCGGGAACAGCCGCGCGATGGGCGCAATCGAGCAGGACTGAACCCATGCGCTCAAGCTCGGCTTTCAGCAAACCAGCCGCGGAATCCGGACGGGTCGACTTAAACGAATTGGAGCAGACGAGCTCTGCCAGGTGATCGGTATGGTGGGCCGGGGAGCTCACCTGGGGGCGCATCTCGCACAGCTTTACGGCAAACCCGCGGTCTGCCAGCTGGATCGCGCATTCCGAACCCGCCAGACCGCCACCGATAACCGTCACCTGATCGAACTGCATCTGCAAACACCTTTCTAATTGACACGTTTTCCATTGTGACCGAAGGGCGTCTGGGCGTGAAGGGCAAACTTGGAGGGCGCATACCTTCCATCCATCATGCGCTCGATAAGGCCCTCGAGTTCAAGCGAACCCAAGAGTTTGAGTACGCCGACAGCATCGAGTGAGACGAGCGCCGCGATGTCGTCGACCTTGAGCGGAGAGGCGATGAGCGCATGCATCACGGTCTGCTGTGTTGGATTCAGGTCGGCAATGCCGGGAGCATCGGGGCGCGAGTAGCGCAGGGTGCCGTATATGCGAGAGATAGCCATCTCGATGGACTCCTCGTCGACAATGCAGCAGGCACCGTTCGCAATGAGGTAATTCGTGCCACGCGACTCGGGCGATAGGATCGACCCCGGCACGGCAAGAAGTTCGCGCCCCAAATCCATAGCAGCCTCGGCTGTAGAAAACGTCCCGGAAGGCATACCCGCCTCGGATACAAAGAGGGCTTGCGACAGGGCCGCGATCACGCGATTGCGACGCGGAAAGGCAAACTTGCGCGGACCCATGCCCCACGGAGAGATCGACACGACCGCGCCGCCCGTATCGAGCGTGCGCGTAATAAGCCCCGCGCTCGAACGCGGGTAGACCACGTCGGCGCCCGTCCCCAGCACCACGACGTGTTTGCCGCCGGCGTTGACCGCAGCCCAACCCGAGGCCTGGTCACAACCGACCGCACCGCCCGAAACTACCGTCACTCCCGCCTCAACCGCCACCTTCGCCGCAAGCTCTGCCACGGCAAGACCATACGGCGAGGCCTTTCGCGCACCGATGATGGAGAGCGCGGGCGTCGAAAGCGCCTCGGGGTTGCCGCGCACATAGAGCGTCTGAGGTACATCAGAAAGCTCCAAAACGGTCTCGGGATACAACGCGTCACCTGGATGCAGCTCGAAGGTCCCCTCAGCCATCATTGGTCCCTCCTTCCCTGGTACATCGCCGCCTCGAGCACGTGGTCCTGCGTCACCTGCTCGCTCTCGGCGACATCTGCGATCGTGCGCGCAATGCGAACAAGGCGCACGATGCCACGCCCTGTGAGATGCGTGCGCTTCGACAGGCCGAGCACACACTTCTCCGCCGCATCATCGAGCTCAAAGGTCGAAACGACGCCGTCAATGGACCGAGTCTCGTCATCCTCGGCCTCGGCATCCGCATCGTCCATGCGGGATTCGCGCCAAGCGCGAAAGGCGCGACCGCGCACAACGTAGTCACGTAACTCGGCCGACGACATGCCCTCCGCACCCTCGATAATCACTTGAGGGTCGGGACGGGTCACATCGATCATCATGTCGATACGGTCGGCCAAAGGACCGCGCAGTTTAGACCGATAGCGCTCGACCATCGCCGCCGAGCAGCGACACGGCACCTCGCGATCGCCCAAAAAGCCGCAGGGGCAGGGATTGCTCGCAGCCAGCAGCTGAAAGCGCGACGGGAAGGTAAAAGCCCCGTCGACGCGTACGATCCTCACGTAGCCGCGCTCGATGGGCTGACGCAGCGTCTGCAGCACGCCAGTGGGAAACTCGGCAAGCTCGTCCAAAAAGAGCACGCCGCCATGAGCAAGGCTGATCTCACCCGGGTGCACCGGGCGCCCGCCGCCGATAAGGCCTGCGGTCGAAATACTGTGGTGGGGACTGCGGAAGGGGCGGTGCCCCGCCAACAAGCCATCAATGTTCTCACCCAAAACCGAATGGATGCACAGTGCCTCCTGCTGATCCTCAACGGAAAGCTCGGGCAGGATGCCGGTCATACGGCGTGCGAGCATCGTCTTGCCCGATCCCGGAGACCCGATCATGAGCAAGCCGAGTTCTCCTGCCGCCGCAAGCGCCATGCCGCGTTTAGCGACTTCCTGCCCCAGCACGTCTGCATAGTCGAGCTCGGGCTCAAAGGTCGCCTCGACACCCTCGGAATCCAAGTAGTGCCGTGCGGCATCGCCCATGCCGTGAGCAAGCTGAGACAGATGGTCGATAAAGCCGCAATCTACGCCCGCGAGTGGCACATGCTGGTCGGACCTGCCGGCGATAAAAGACAGCCCCATGTCGCGAGCCAATAGCTGAAACGCCACCTCGCCCTTGACGGGAAGCACCGTACCGTCCAGACCAAGCTCACCTGCGATAAGGCAGCGATCGAGGTTGTCACGGGGAATCTGCTCATCGGCCGCTAGAACCGCGATGGCGATGGGCAGGTCAAAGCCGCTACCGGTCTTGCGGATATCGCCGGGTGCCAGGTTAACGGTAATGCCCGAGCGCGGGATCTCGAACCCGGCGGAGCGCATCGCGCAGCGAATACGACCGCGTGACTCCATCACCTCCATACTCGGAATGCCGAGCATCTGGATGCCCGGAACGCCACCGGCAAGCGAGACCTCGACCGTGACGCGAATCGCCTCGACGCCGCGGATGCAGGCCTCGTGAACGGCAAACGTCTCGAACGCCATCACGACACCTGCCAATCGAACGCGTTGTACTGGTGCTCGATCTCGGCGATATGCCCGCCGCGGATGGTGACACCCACAGCATCGAAGCGAATCGCCTTGAGCGGATAATGCTCCATGAAATAGCAGCTTGCGATGCGGCGGTAGCGGCGTTGCTTTTGGGCGTCCACGGCCTCCTCGGGAAAGACCCGCGTGGTGCAATCCAGGGCGACGCGTCTCGTCTTGACCTCGGCCATCACCACGACATCATCGAGCTCATCGAGCAGCACCAGATCGGCCTCGCCCTCGGTGCAACGATAGCCCTGCTCCAGCAAGGTGTAGCCGCGCTCGTTAAAGTAGTCGATGGTGATCAGCTCGCCCAGCATGCCTAGCTCGCGGGGACTGAGTCCCTTGATAAACTCGGGCGTCATCGCCCCGGAGTCGAGCTCGCCGTTTTCCCAACGCTCCTTGAGCTGCTGCGTCTTGCTCTTTTTGCTTGCGGCACTCATGGGGTCTCCTTTCCCGCACACTGCATTGCCCCGATGATGAGGGCACCTTTCATGCGGGTAAGTACCGGAAGCAAACCAAAAGCTGACCAAATGCCGTCAAAAAACGGGCCGTACGCAACAATGGTGTTGCATACGGCCCGCTACCAGCAGGTTTATAAAACCCCAGAGGTCCATGTCTCCACAATTGGCCTAGAAAAGGCGCTCAGTCTGCAGAAAGTTTCCGCAAAAGCTCACGCGGTGCAGCGGACAAAGTCCATGTTTGCGAATGGCCTCGATGTGCTCGGGGCTCGCATAGCCCTTCGACTCGGCCAGATGGTACTCGGGATACTCGGCGTCGTACTCGACCATCATCTCGTCACGCGTGACCTTGGCCATGATGGACGCCGCGGCGATGCAGGCGATCTTGGCATCGCCCTTAACCACGTCGCGCTCATTGGGAACGGCGCCCAAGGGGTTGCCATCCATGAGGACGCAGTCGGGTTCAAGTCCCGTATCGGCCACCGCACCCGCAACGGCAGCGCGGATGGCGCGGGCCATACCCATCTCATCGATATCTGCAGGAGCGATATGGCAAAAGCCGATAGCAGTCGCCACCTCGGCAATCTTAACCGAGATCAGCTCGCGGCGCGCCGGCGTGAGCTTTTTGGAATCGTTGATGCCCCAGATGCGCGGCTCCATCGGAAGGCACACGGCACACACGGTCAAGGGCCCCGCTACCGAGCCACGGCCCACCTCGTCGACGCCCACGACCACGCCATCACCGCCGAGCTCATGCATAAGCTCGTACATGCCGTTGACGCGCTCGCGCTCGGCAAGCTCCTTGGCATGGCGCTTAAGAGCACGCTCGCAAGCCTTGATCACCTGCTGGCGCGGGTCCTCGCGATAATGCTCCACGAGGGCGGGGATCTCCTCAAACGTTGCGCTCGCCAGCTCTCCGGCAACCTGCGATGCCGAAACCGAGCTCGTCATATTGGCCATACCAGGCCCTCCTTGCATGCAAATCAGATAAAAAGAAGGGCCACCCGAAGGTGGCCCTTGTGTCCAAACGAGTGGACAGACGCTGCGATCTTCTTAGCGCTTCTCGGGGATGCGAGCAGCCTTGCCCACCTTGTCGCGGAGGTAGTACAGCTTGGCGCGACGGACGCGACCATGACGAACGACCTCGAGCTTGGCGATCTTGGGGCTGTGAAGCGGGAAGGTACGCTCAACACCGACACCGAAGGACATCTTGCGGACGGTGAAGGTCTCGCGGGCACCGGCGCCGGCCATGCGGATGACGTCGCCCTGGAAGACCTGGATGCGCTCGCGGTCGCCTTCCTTAATGCGGTAGTGAACCTTGACGTTGTCGGCGACGCGAACCTGAGGAATGTCCTCGCGGATCTGCTGACGCTCGATTGCGCGGATGTAATCCATGTGCAATTCCTTACTCTTCTAGAGGTGCCGTACCACCTTGGCCGGCACGTAGTTGAACAAACGCATTCGAGTATACACGCGCGGGTTTCTGCTGCAAGAACAATTTTTTTCGCAGACAAAAAGACAAAACCCGCACATGATAACCGCCCGCCTCACGAATGAGGCGGGCGGCATGAAGGGGGCTACGCTAGGCGTCTATACCCAAAACGTTAGGCGGAGCGCTTCGCCTCGAGCTTGGCCTGGGCGGCAGCCAGGCGTGCGAGGGGCACGCGGTAGGGCGAGCAGGACACATAGTCCACATCGGCCACGTTAAACAGGCCCTTGATGGACTTGGGGTCGCCGCCGTGCTCGCCGCATACGCCAAAGTGCATACCGGGATTGGTGGCACGGCCCTTCTCGACTGCCATGCGCACCAGCTCGAGCACCGCCGTGTCGATGGTCTCGAAGGGGTTCTCCTTCAAGATCTTCTTGTGCAGGTACAGCGGGATGAACTTGGCCTCGGCATCGTCGCGGGAGAAGCCGAAGGTCGTCTGCGTGAGGTCGTTGGTGCCAAAGCAGAAGAAATCGGCGTGCTGGGCGATCTCGTCGGCGACCATGCAGGCGCGCGGCAGCTCGAGCATCGTACCCACAGGAATGTTGAGCTCCACGCCCTCCTCGGCGGAAACCTCGGCGATGACGCGCTCGATGACCTCACGGGTCTGGACATGCTCGGCCGTGATGGAGACGAGCGGGACCATAATCTCAGGACGCGGGTCGACGCCCTCCTTGATGAGGCGGGCGGCAGCCGTTGCCACGGCACGGACCTGCATAAGCGGCAGGTCACCGAAGACGACGGACAGACGCACACCGCGCAGGCCGAGCATGGGGTTGGACTCGACCATGCCGTCGATGCGACGCAGGCGGGCACGCAGGGCGGCGAGCTCCTCCTCGGGAACGCCAGCGGCCTCCTTCTTGGTGATGGCGACCTCGAGCTCGCGGGGATCGTCCAGGAACTCGTGAAGCGGCGGATCGATCAGGCGAACGACCACGTCGCGGCCGGTCATGGTCTTAAACATGGCCAGGAAGTCCTCGGTCTGGACCTTGAGCAGATCGGCCAAGGCCTGCTGCTTCACGGCCTCGTCATCGGACAGGATGAAGCTCTGGATGATGTTCTTGCGATCGCCCAGGAACATATGCTCGGTGCGGCACAGGCCGATGGCCTCGGCGCCAAACTCGAGCGCGAGCTCGGCGTCCTCGGGGTTGTCGGCGTTGACGCGCACGTGGTTGGCGTGGCCGCAGGTCTCATCCAGGCGAATCTCGTCGGCCCAGGACAGGATAGTGTCCAGGTCACCAGTAAGCTCGGCGGAGACCAAGTCAACGGCGCCGTCGACAACGATGCCCTGGGTACCGTCGATGGAGATGATGTCGCCCTCGTGCAGTACGCGATCGCTACCCTCGATACGCACGACCTTCTCGGCCGCGTCGATATGGAAGCGCTCGACACCGCAGACGCAGGGCGTACCCATGCCGCGGGCGATAACGGCGGCATGGCTCGTCTTGCCACCGTGGCTCGTCAGGATGCCCTCGGCGGCAACCATGCCCTTCAGGTCGTCAGGGTTGGTCTCCCAACGGACCAGGATGACCTTGTGGCCCTCGGCGGAACGCGCGACGGCGTCGTCGCTCGAGAACACGACCTCGCCCACGGCGGCACCGGGGCTGGCGTTAAGACCGGTCGCGAGCGCCTCGTACTTCTTGGAGGAGTCGAACTGCGGGTGCAGGAGCTGATCGAGCTGCGCAGGATCGATGCGGCCCACGGCCTCCTCGCGGGTGATGAGGCCCTCCTCGACCATCTCGATGGCGATGCGCAGGGCGGCGGTGGCGGTTCGCTTGCCCACGCGGGTCTGGAGCATCCAGAGCTTGCCCTGCTCGATGGTGAACTCGATGTCGCACATGTCGCGATAGTGATCCTCGAGCGTCAGGAACACGCGCTCGAGCTCCTCGCCTGCGGACTCAAGCCCCGGAGTGGTCTTGAGATCGGCGATGGGCTCGGTGTTGCGAATGCCGGCGACGACGTCCTCGCCCTGGGCGTTGACCAGAAAGTCGCCGTAGAACTCCTTGGTGCCGTCGGCCGGGTTGCGGGTGAAGGCGACGCCGGTCGCAGAGGTCTCGCCCTTGTTGCCAAAAGCCATGGCCTGGACGTTGACGGCGGTGCCGAGCTCGTCGGAGATGCCGTGCTGCTTGCGGTAAATGCAGGCGCGCTCGTTCATCCAGCTGCCAAAGACGGCCTGGATGGCAAGGCGAAGCTGGAGCTCCGGATCGTGCGGAAAGACGGGCTTACCATCGGCGACCTCGAGCTCGGGGTACAGGGCGGCCTCAACGTTGTCGGAGAAGATGCCCTTGAAGGTCTCGACGAGCTCCTGCAGGTCCTCGGCCGAAAGCTCGGAATCGACGCGGACGCCGGCAACCAGGCGGGCCTGGGTCAGGGCGTTCTCGAACAGGTCGGCGTCGACGCCCATGACGACGTTGGAGAACATCTGGATAAAGCGGCGATAGCTGTCCCAAGCAAAGCGCGGGTTCTGCGTCTGGGCGATGAGGCCCAGGACGGAATCGTCGTTGAGGCCCAGATTGAGGACCGTGTCCATCATGCCGGGCATGGAGAACGGAGCGCCAGAGCGCACCGAGACGAGCAGCGGATCGTTGGCATCTCCGAGCTTCTTGCCGCAGCGGGCTTCGAGGTCGGCCTCGGCGGCAACGATCTCGTCAAGCGCGCCGGCAGGCCAAACATTGCCGGCACCGGAGTACTCAACGCAGGTCTGGCAGGTAATGGTAAAGCCACCGGGGACCGGCAGGCCGATACGGCTCATCTCGGCAAGGTTAGCGCCCTTGCCGCCAAGCACAAAGTTCATAGACTTGTCGCCCTCGGTGACACAAGTGCCCTGGGCGTCGGTTCCAAAACGGTAAACCCTCTTGCAATCGCTCACGATACTTCCCCTTCTATGTGTTCGCACACACGACCGTGGTAACGAATCGACCCGCCGGATGCGGACCGTGAGGGAACTATACGGCGGGTTTTGGGCGGGCTTGAGCAGAGGCTGCGCGGTTTGGTAAACGTGCTAAAACTGGCGGTAAACGGTAGGTAAAGGTGGTTACCTTATGAAGATACCAGTACAACGTAGTCGCAGGTCAAAAGCGGTATAAACTGCTAAAACGCTTTAGCAAAAAGCTGTAATTATTGGAATGGAATCTCTTAAACTACGCAATAGCCAAGAAAGACAAAATCTATCAGAAGTATTTGTCCCAGGGATTTTGGTCAGAGTAGCTAATTTGGGACGGGGCTATTTTAGCCACCCCGGCAGATAGCGCGAATGCTTTGGCGGAGTAACGGCCGGGGTAGCTAAAAAAGCCCCATTACAGTTTGAGTCGTCCGAAAGGGCGGCTCCTTACTAGTTCTGGTAATACGATTGAGCCGTACCGATGGTCGCTGGCCGACCGCGACCGCGACGCGGCCTCCACCCGAGACCCCCATCTCGACACATAGCCCGTCATCCGACGAAAGCGCGCAGGTCGTCCTGTATAGGCGCATGGTGTCCCCCTCCGCCGCAAGAGGGAAACGAAAAAGCCCCTCTTTGCCACTACGGACAAAAGGGGCCTCCCAGGGGAAACGTGTTACAAAGCCTTCTTTGCAGGACGATGAAGATCAGAAACCCAACGTCGTACGCGTAGGGACTTACCCAACACCCACGCCATTTCGATCTTCTGGGCCTTCAACGCCACGTCCCGATAAGCATCCGGGCATCGGAATGACCTCGTCGCAAGCCGCAAGCATCTCTTCGTCATGAGTGACAACAATTACAATATGGTCTCTCTTAACCTCATGAAGCAATTTAATTAGCGCGCTCCGGCTCTTCGCATCAAGCGCTGAAGTTGACTCAAGAAACAACATGACGTCCGGCGATTTCAACATCTGCCGCACAATTGCGATGTTCTGCTTCTCCCCGCCGGACACCCCTCCTTTCTTGCTGCCAAGCATCGCTGCCGCCCCGTTCTCCGCAGCGGCAATCATTTTGTCTAACCCCAATATGGCAAGCATCCGATTCAGTTTGTCGGCCTCGAAATCATCAGAAAGCAGCGTAAGATTATCGAGGATCGTCCCCCCAACAATAGGGGGCTCTTGCTCCGTAATGCCAACTCGGCACCGCCGCAATGCGTATCGGTCGATGCGACGCTGTGATACCCCGTTGTAGAGGACGGCCCCTTCCGTGTTATCTGGATATAGACCCAATATCACTGACAGCAGCGAGCTCTTCCCCGAGCCATTTCTTCTTGCTTACTGTTTTTCTTATATTGTAACGATTTTCGATAAGAGGAAAGATTACTCCATGACGCGCAAGCCCGAACTCTAAGCGTTTCCCATCAGCATTGCCCATTTTTCGGATCGAAATCCAAATCCAGCTTCCTATCGCATGCTGAAATCAAAACCTGATCATGGCTTACAACAAGAATTAGCTGATCGAAGGGATTTCGATGAATATACTCCGTGAACTCCCGACGGCTTTCTTCATCTAAATCGTTCGTTGGTTCATCGAACACAAGCACTTCCGGCTGCCTGCGAAGTGCTGCGAATATCCTTAGCTTTCGATACTCTCCACCAGAAAGGTCTCTACAATTCTTGCCTTTTAACGATTCGACGGTTCGATAGAAACTCGGCACAAGCTCTCGGAGGTTTTCGCTCGATCCCCGAATCGACGTCCTCTCAAGGTAATTCTCCACCGTTTCGTTCGGAATAAAGAGCTTTTGCGGGCACACCGCAAACAGGTCCCGTCGGATCGTCTCCATATCGAGCTCTTCATATGGCACCGACCCCAAAGCCCGATGTCCCCCAGCAGAATATAGTCCAAGGAGCACCTTCAGAAACGTGCTTTTTCCGCATCCGTTCGGCCCGGTAATGGCATAGGTTTTTCCTTCCTCCACCTCCACGGAGAGGTCGCGGTATAAGTAGGGCTTTCCCGCGTATCGGTACGCGATGTTGGACAACGATATGCTCTCCACGTGCCCAACCGTGAGGGTGCCGCGGTCCTCGGCGTCCTCCGTCAGAGCCCCCAATCGGTCGAACGAGGCCCTTGCGTCCTGATACGATTTGAAATAATTCAAAAAATACTTGAAGCATCCGAACGCCATCGAGTAATACGAGTTCACCATTGTGAACTCGCCTAAGCTCATTCTTCCGCTCAATATTTCCATCCCGGAGATCACGAGCAGTGCCCCCCGAAACACAGACGAGATCAGGCCGTCGCTTGATGTGGCCAGATTCGAGACCCTACTTGCTTTCATGTAAATCGGGTAGTACCCCTCGAATACCCCTTTGAGCGTCCGAGCGCTCTGGTTATATGCGCCATCGCACTTAATGTCAAACAACTGCGACAGCTCGCCGCTCACGGACGCGAAAAGCTTACTCAAACCCTCCTTGTTCGCAAGCGAACTGTTGTACAACGGCTTTTTCAACGCCCTGAATAAAATGAAGTACGCAACAAGCGAACATGCACTTAACACCAGGAACACCGGATTAATCGAAAACAGGATGATGCATATCAACACAACCAGAACGATGTTAAGCCCGATCGTCAGGAAGTTGTTCACGACAAACGATGACACCGCATTCGAATCCGCATACACCCTCTGCGTTGTATAGGATGGATCCGCCTGCTCCCCCTTTTCCAGGGGCCCCCGTTCAAACGACTCACACGTGGTCCCCATCAGTCTCGTCGTCATCTCCAAGATGACGCGCGATACGTTCACGCCCATCGCATACGACATGAAGGAGGCCGATATCCCTATGCCCGCAACAAAGGCCGCAAACCACACGACGCGAGATGGATCCCTATTCGTCACGAGAAAGTCTACAAACCCACCGTTTAAGGCGGGCATGACGCACGAGAGAGCAAAATTCACCAGCATGAGAATCACGAAAAGCCGTGACCCTTTACACCGAAACAACTCGTGAACCGTCTTCTTAAACATGCCAGCTCCCATCAAGCGGCCTTTTATCCAAAACTGAATTTGCTCGCCGCTTAATCGCTCCCATATATCCCTTGTTGTTAATCCTTGCTCAAGACATTATCTCGGGTTGCGGTGCCCAGGATTCCATTTCACCTTTATATACATACGAATAAGCCCCCTATTTGCATAGGCAAGCGCGGCGATTATAACAGCAGCCACCATCAGACCGAGAATAGCCCTTTTGTCCGGAAAAAGGGACGAGAGAAAAAGGCATATTGCGGAGAAAACTATAGACGCCCCCACCACTCGGTTTGCGCCTAGAGACTCGGCCGTCCGCTTTGCCTCCTCTAAACGCTCTCCCGATAGCAATGACATTCCGGCAAGCAATCCCGTGAGCTTGCCTCGATATATCATTATTCCGAACAACAGCAGCAGGCATGACCCCACCATTGAAACCACAACGTCCGACATCGCCATCACTCCAGTCCACTCCTTCAATACCAGCCCTATCGACAAACATCAAAACTTTTTTTAACCTAATATTGTATATCGATATAAATATATTCTTTTATATATCGTTTCGATTTGTGATATTTTATCGAACGAGTTGCTATTCGAGGAAGATAGGCCACAACCAAAGGAGATCAATGGAATCCGTGAATGTTTGGAGCGCGCAAATCTCATCATTGCCTGGAGTCATCCCTATCCCCCTCGACCCAAGCTACCTTCGCAGTGAACCAAATAACCGCCTGAGCGTCCTAAGCTCAGATGGGAAACAAATCTATACGATCCTCAACAGGGTCGCTAAAGAGATTCTTGACTTATGCGACGGCACCTGCGATTTGCCCAAAATTCTCCGTCTGTTCCAAGAAAAATACCCAGATCAACCGCGCGAGACGCTAGCGCATGACCTGGCCCAAACCCTGCATAGCCTGACCGTAAACTGTCTTATCGTTTGGAAGAAAGAAGGGAGATATATGAACGACCCTTTCGGCTCCGATTACCTAACATCGGTGAATCCCGACGAGCTGCTTATTCTCGCGGACGCGAGCAGGTTTGCTGAAATCGAAGAGGCGGCTGCAAAATCCCTCTCTGCAAAACAGTCCAAAAATGGCAATAGGATCTATTTCTCTGAGTTCGACGTTGAGCCCGAATTGGAGAACTTTCTGGTTCTTCGCCAAAGGCTCTTTTCCTTTACCCATGATTATTTTCTACTCACGAGCCAGTCCGGAGAAATTAATGGATTGATAATATGCGAGCCGGCCACTAATCCCGCCGGCCGCAGCGTCATCATCAAATTTATCTCATGCAGCTCCACGCTGCTTGCCGGTGTGCTCGACCGCCTTGCGGAATACTACGGATCTTCCGCTCCCAAAGCCTACCGCGCGCTCAGAATTGACGCGCCTGATTCCACCCCAATCGCCGAACAACTTGACCATTCCGACCAGCGCCTTGGCTTTTCCTTAGTCGGCACCCTGCCCAATGAGCTCGACTCGGGCGACGTCAAGCTGTTTGTTCGCCCGCTCGATAAGAAGCAATAATGAGCATGCCGGCAATAATCGGAGCGCCCCACAGCGTTGCGCTCGACATTACAAACAAATGCAACCTTCGTTGTCTACACTGCTTCAACAACAGTGGAGAAAACGATGTCGTCGCGAACGAAATTATCCGACAACGAAGTCCTCGAACTCGTCGACTCGATTTGTCAAATGCACCCCTTTAGCTTCTGCTTCTGCGGAGGCGAGACCCTCCTGCGAAAGGATCTTGTCATCGAGTCCTTGCGGCGGCTCAGCGCATCTGGCGTCAAATGCAACCTCGTGTCAAACGGTCTGCTCGCAAACTCAAATACTTTGCATGAGCTCGAACGCGCCGGTTTAAACGGCATACAGTTTAGCCTCGATGGCCTACGCGATTCTCACGAACATATGCGAGGACTCTCGGGATTATACGACCGGGTGCTCGACGCCATCGATATCACGCTGAACGAAACCTCACTGCACCTTTCAATTGCCTTTTGTCCGACATCGTTCAATGTCGACGATTTCAAACCAGTTTGCACGATGCTTCGAGACAAGCTGAAATCGTCGGGTAGAACTGACCGAATTGACCTTAGAGTTCAGCCGCTCATGCTCCTCGGTAGAGCCCGAAGAAACCGCACGATTCGCCCTTCGAATAATCAATACCGTCGGCTAGTCAACACGATCAATGACCTTCGATACGATCCGGACTATCGAGGCTATTTCATGCTTGAGTGGGGCGACCCCATCGACCACTTGGTCAGATTCCCTCAACTGCAAATGCAATTTGACCAAGTGGCCATCCACGCCAATGGCGATATCGTCGCATCCCCCTATATACCTCTCATCATCGGAAACGTTCGCAAACACAGCCTTCAGGAATACTACGATGCCGGAATGGCAACCGTTTGGGATAAGCCCGTTGTTACCGCGTTGGCCAATCGTATGCACTCGATTGACGAGATGGAAGAGATCTCATCGTTGATTGCAGACATCAATATGGACGGCGACCTCTATATCGACCTGATCGACGATGATCTAGGCGACCTGAGCGTCCTGTCACAATTCTAAGGAGATGTTCCCATGTATGAGACCCCAGAAGTAGAGAAGATGGATTCCAAAACCGGCCCCGTTCCCGTTGTGGTCAACTTTGCAGCCGTCGTGGATAACGTAGTCGCAGCCGTCTATGATGCCGTCGTTGCGGCCTACGCATTCTGGTACTCGGCAGACAACGACGGCACCGGGACGAGTGCAGCACAGAACTAGTCGCCGGCTCATCGAGCAATCGCCTCGCCTATCACTGCATGCGATTGACTGCGCAGCCCCAGCCAACGCCCAAAGCGCCTTGAAGAGCTGCTTGTAACATTCGTTCATTCAACAGCGAGATCTCTTCACCATTCTCGGCCGGCCCGACAGATCGACACATCAGTCGGGCCGGCCAGACTTATACAACGCGGCGACTCCGCTCACGCCACCCCCCCCCGAAACTCACGCTGTCATCACACGGGCAATCAACAGTGAATCCTGTTATGCGACATGGGCAAACGGCCACGTGCGCGATTAAAACGAATTCACTTAACAGACTTCAAGAATGCTTTAGCACCGCAGGATGGCCATACGCGGAGCGCGGCACGCATAAGCCAAAAGCGGCATTAAAAGCCATCCCCTTCCCTGCTGAATGCGCGTCCTAGCCCATCAACCGGTCGGACCATCGCGAAGATGATCCGTGCTTCCATACTGCAATGCGATATCAAGCATCACGAATAGTCCCCGCCCAACGGGGTTCTCCCCTCCGCAGGCGTTTCGGAACCCGCCCCCATCCCAAATTCCCACGCAGCGGCCGCGTTCACCGCCGCCGCGGGGGCCCTAGCTCCCCCGCGGCGCGGGCACGGGCGGCGAGGTCGGATGTGAAAGCCGGACCGCAGAGGTATCGAGCGCACGCGGCCAGGGCCTCGAGGGCGCCTGGCGGGTAGGGAGATCCGAGCATGAGGCAGGACAACGCGCAGGCCCGCAAAAGGTTCACGAGCTCCCCCGCGACGCGGCAGACCCTCGGCTGCCCCTCGTAAAGGATGCAGAAGACACGGTCGAGGTCCGACGGTTCGACCAGGCTGTACCGGCAGTCCGCGTACAGTGCGCAGCCCCTCCCGCGCGGGTCGCCGTCCGAGTCCTCATCCGGCTCATGATGGCGCACCTCGACCCAAAGGCCCTCCAACACGTCGTCGAACCCGAAATCGAGCTCCGCCTGGACGCTCTCGCCGAACGCATCGCCCAGGGCGAGCTCCGGCACCTTCGTCACACGGCCGTCCAGCCACTCAATCTCTGTCATCGCGCGCATGGTCCAAGCCCCTTCCGACACGGGATTGTCAGCTCAACCCGACCCTTACCCATACGGACGAACATAACTCGCCAGGGGAAGCCCCTGAGGGCCGTGCGCCACAACATGAGGCCGAATCCGCCCCCGGCTGGACAGGCCAACAACGAAGGAGCACACGGAACCGGCGCGGCGTTACAACCGTCCCGGCAAGCGTGTCACTTGGCCAAGTCATGATGCCGACAAACCCGGAAATGCTCCAACGGAGCGCCGAACGAGGGTAACAATATAAAGCCGTGCAACACGCGTTGGACGACCGGAACATCCCAAACAAAGGCCTGCCGGTCCCACCTTCAAGCCCAATAGCAAAATGTGCATCAGCGGATTTGCAGCG
Source organism: uncultured Collinsella sp. (assembly GCA_900541725.1). Lineage (GTDB taxonomy): Bacteria > Actinomycetota > Coriobacteriia > Coriobacteriales > Coriobacteriaceae > Collinsella. Next base: position 94,193 of record UQLB01000001.1, read on the forward strand.
ATACAAGTCTCAACCATCACACCGCAGCGCGCCTAGTCCCACTCATCCTACTGCAAATGTCCCAGAACGAGAAAACGACCAGCTTAACATGCCAACCTTTATATCCGCACGCGCGTAATTCAACTCATAAGGACCGGCTATCCCTTACCTGTGACACAATCTCAAACGCACAGAACAGAATCATCAGTCCAATCATCGTATAAGAGGCAGCCGAACCTTCAAGCACTATTCCACAAAGAACAATCTCCGCGCAGCCAATAAGAACTGTTATCAGGCGCTCTGCCTTTTTGCTCTCGCCGCTCGCATAAAAAGGCGGCAAAGCGCACAAGATCACATATAGCCCGGGAAGGGAATACAGGATCGATAGTCCAAGTCCCCCATCAACCGCAGTGGTTTGCGTAAGAATCAACTGAACCCAAACGGCAATTATCACTGAGCAGGTTGTCGATAAAAGAAGACTAGAAATATAGCACGCAACAAAGTCCCGTCGCATTCGAGCAGAGAAATCCGCGAACTCTCTTCGCCGCGTGGAAACAATAAGGTACACAGAAATTGCAATAGAACCAATCAGAGAAAACAGCGGAACAACCAGCAATTCAAGCTTATTACCCCATCGATCAACCACACCCCCACTCCAATGAGCGGGAATTGTATCAGGGAGGACTGACCAAGCCGCCCATAGAATCAGAAATGGAAGAATAGAGAGGATGAAAGATGATAACACTGCAGTAATTTTTTTTGAGGCTCTCATCGATTCCGCGTCTCCTTGCGCACCCACATTCCACTCCGCCTTAAATCAAGTATAAATAAAAACTTGAATGCAAGTTTGTTTTGATTAGTATGGAAACTATATCCATTTAGTTCTAATTTGTTCGTAGTATCAAATCGATACCGACACTAGCATGACGTAGTCTTTCAAGACAGCTATTCAACATTGGAGGTCACCGCTATGGACAATGTGAACCACCTAAACGAACTCTCAATACGGTCCCAGCTTAGCATCCTTGAAAAACTGGTCGCGGACGCGGAACAATCTACCGACGCAAGACGCGATTTCGAAGCTCAGCCTCGTGCCGTATTCCAGAAATATGGAATTACAGACCTCCAAATCAAAGCGGGAAATCGAAAAGTCTCTCTGTACGAACTGGTGGAGTCAACCGAAAAGGAGGCGCGTGTCCCCGTTGCACGCGCAGTATATCGTCGTATCCAACTTGCATATTATGACGAGGACAACGAAGCTGAGCCGCAAACGATACCTCTCGTAAACGTTGTACTTAATGCAAACGCAGTAACGAACGCAAACATCATTCTGAACGCAAACGGAATGGCAAACGCAAACGCGAATGCTCAAAACAACGCCAACCTTAAGTACGACGTCAACACAATGGGCTATGGATCAGCTATTTTTATGAACAAACCTGATGTTGTTGAACTATCGGAATCGTACAAACAAACTTCTGTTTTCAGGAAATTTGATCAAGAGGGCTTGAGTGCAGCGAGGCAAGCAGCCATGCTTAAAACAGCAATCAAGAATTCCAGCTCCAATACCATCAACCCCGAAGGGGCTTCCAATGGGGTCGCCCGCGGGTATTATCGCTCCGTCGAATTCGAAGTTACTTACTCCGAGAACGAAGGCACCTTGGTAATCACCGACGCCCGTTTGCTCGCGGCATGATTTCCGAAAGCTCGCAGCACGTGCTGTTCCGCAGACCTCGAATGCTGACATTTATAACAACATATAAATGTGGCGCTGTGTGTGATCATTGTCTGATGAGCTGCACTCCGAACAACAGTGACAGGCTTACTCTTCCCCAAATGCGGCAATTCATCGATAGCTTCGCCGAAGTATGCGTCGGAAGTGGTGTTGTTGTGTTTACGGGCGGAGAATGCACCCTTCTTGGCGATGACCTTCTCGAGGCCATCGCATATGCGAATTCTTTAGGACTCTTTACTCGAATTGTAACGAATGCGTGGTGGGCAAAAAGCGAAAGAGACGCAGAAACGTTCCTCAACGAATTGAAGTCATGTGGCCTTGACGAAATCAATATCAGCTGCGACGACTTTCATGCGGAATATATACCCCTCGAGAATGTGCGCAACCTTTGGAACTCAGCAAAAACAATGGGCTTTCAAACTCTCGGCATTGCGGTCTGCAGAGATAACAACAGTACAATCAGCCCGGCATACCTGTGCAAGTACCTTAATGAAGACATTCCACTCCTGCATCAGTTCGACGATAATACCCAGCCTCCCAGCGCGCCAGCCCGCTTCATCACGGATTCAGGCATCACGCGAATTGGGCGCGCACGAAATCTCAGTCTCAACCAAAATGCGCGACCGCAGGCACGTCTCTTAGCGTCACACTGTTCCGACTGCGGCCGAGACTTCGTTATTTCCCCAAACTGCCATCTTGCACCCTGCTGCGGAATAAATGCAGAGGGAACTTGGCTTTTCGATCTTGGCAAAATCAATCTGACGGATGACATTAATGAACTGCAGCTGCTCCTACTTAATTACATACAATACATAGGACCAGGAGGGCTGCTGAAGCACTTGCGCACGAGCGGAGGCCTTTCTTCATTTGGGCGCTCAAGCTACCTCTCTCAATGCGAGATTTGCGAAGACATCGCCCTCTCGAAAGAGGCACAGACCTGTCTTGCAAAGCTAGCTCCTAAACTGGCAGCCGACTTGATTGTCGAGACTAAATTCGAGACTACCTTTATCGGAAATGGGTCTGATATACATGATTGAAGTGCTACCCTCTTTAAATTCGCTCTCGAGTAATCCACTCCGTAGATTGGACACTCTTGGAGTAACAGATTTTTTAGACACACTTGACATATCTATAGATCCTTTTGAATGCGCGCATCGCATCTGGGATCAACTTGACAGGGAGCATCAAGAGATCGTCTCCTTCCTGATGCTAGGTGGAGAGATTGATCTCGATTCAGAAGTGGCAAAAAGAAGTCTGCTGAAAGGCACTGTTGAAACCATAGCCTCACTCGGGCTGCTAAGCAAGCACAATGGCAATGCCTCCCTTTCCGGTTTATCTCTAATCCGATATCATGGCATCTGGCTTTTTGCCGATGCGCCATCACCCTCGCCTTTACTATATTTTGGCTCTGATTCAATTGGGCTCGCTCGTCGGCTAAGCCCATCCCCCGGAAAGAATGCCTTAGACCTCTGCTCTGGACCAGGCATCCAGGCACTCATACTGGCAAAATCTGGAATGCACGTCACGGCGATAGATATCAATCCAATCGCCTCAGAAATCTGCCAACTAAACGCACTGGTCAATGGTATTAGCGAAGATTTAACTGTTCTAACCGGAAGTCTCTACAACGCACTAAACAATATCGAAAGCTCTTGCAGCTATGAACTCATTACGGTGAATCCTCCTTTGCTCCCAATCCCAGAAGACGTACCATACCCCTTCGTTGGCGATGGCGGCCCAGATGGCCTCAACATCACAAGCAAGGTTATTCGAGGTGCAGGAGATAAACTCACTGATAGCGGATACCTCTCTGCAATTGGAATGATTGGCCTTGGAACCAACAATCAATCAGCATTTGAACGAATACAGAACGATTTGTTGCAAGCTGGCCTCAATGGCGTCTTGACAATAATCTCGAGCTTTAACCTCGGACCCCAATCTGGCTGGATCGACGGTATCGCATGCACATCTGTTGCACATGCTCCAGGAAAATATTCCAGCAAAGAGGAGGCTGTAAAACAGATATCGCGCGCATACAAAAAAATCCACTACGACCGCGTCTGCACCTATCACTTGAAGGCGTGGAGGGAGAGACAGCCCTTTCAAAATCCCATCCTAACGATTCAAGACTGCTCCGCAGATGGCAACCCACTTGGCCCCTGGATCCTCTAAAGCATCCGTCATACGAAAGCAGGTCAATAGGCTGCGCGCCACTCTCTGATGACGCGCAGCCTATCTCATTTCCCCCGCGCTTTACCGAGCCCGACTCACACCTCATAGTTGGCACCGGTTTTCAAAATGCAAGATTCCGCATACAAAATCACTTCTTCTGTCTAGGTGGCAGACCTACGATTTTTGTAGTATAAAGTTCCTCTCAATGCCTTCAATCTATTTCGAGATTGAGAAGAACTTGCATCGGGTTTCATAGAAGCGATATAGATGATACGTTTTGTCCTATCTATATTCCGACATACATCAGGATGCCTCGTCTTTATCGTCATTTCAATAGTCGGCTTGGCCCTTTCCCACATTGCCCCCTTTTTGAACGGTAAATTAATTGACTTCCCGCACGTGGACCTCGTGGACAGGCCCCCTTGTGTAGCTGCACCCGAGGCGCCTCCCCGTCGCCCTCCAGCGCCGGGGTTCCCCTCCATCACGAAGAGGTAATCCCCGTCCGGCCTCGCCGTCTCTGCAACGCCGAGCCTCCCGAGCGACTCGAGGAGGGCGGGCTCGTCCCAGGAGATTTGACAATACTATAGAGACACGTCCCAAATTAGCTACTCAGTAGTTACTGCTGCTGGGCGCGGCGGGCGGCTCGGCGGGCCCTTGCTTCCTGGATCTCATCGAGGTGAGCGATGATCTCGAAGGCGCTCTCCTCGATTGCCTTGCCGTCGGTGCGCACCACAAAGCAACCCAGACGCTTCATGAGGGCACGAGCCTCCTCGAGCTCGCCGCGCACGCTCTCGGGCTCGGCATAAGAGCCGGCGACGGCGCGGGCATAGTCGTCGCCCAGGCGGCTATCGCGAATCTCGGAAATCACATCGACGGTTGAAATCAGACCGAACAACCGCAACGGATCGACCTCGTAAATCGACTTGGGCGGCTCCATACCGTGCGCCAACGGAACGTTGGCGACCTTGTAGCCCTGATAGGCCAAATACATCGACAGCGGCGTCTTGGACGTGCGGGATACACCCAGCAGCACGATATCGGCATCCGACAGATCATCGCAGCCGCGCCCGTCATCGTGCTCAACGAAATACTCCATAGCCTCGATACGATGGAAATAGCGATCGTCGGTCTTGTGAATCACACCCGCAACGCCCTTGGGAGGCACACCGATGAGCGACGACAGCACGGCAAGCGTCGGGCCGATCAGGTCGACCGAGCGAATGTGCAGCATGCCCAAGTAGTCGAGCACGCGAGCACGAAGCGCCGGATCGACGATGGTATGGAACACGGCGATATCACGATGGTCGGCATCGACTCGCGGGCCCACAAACGACTTGACCTGCTCCACCGAGGTCACCTTAGGCAGACGTAAAACACGAAAAGCCCCTTCATCAAATTGCCCGGACGCCGCAAGCACCACCTCACAAGCGGTATCACCGAGCGAGTCGGAGATAACGATAACGGTGGGACGAGCGGCGACCGGGCAATCCATGCGGGGCTCCTTTTGCGCTTATGCGCAGGCTAGCTTACTTTTTGCGGGCAAGCTCACCGATGTTGGCGATGCCGGAGAAAACGGCCTCGAAGCGGTTGAGCAGCTTAAGGCGATTATCGCGGAGCTGCTCGTCCTTGTCCATGACCATAACCTCGTCAAAGAAACGGTCGATGGGGGCACGCAGGGCGGCAAGGGCGGCAAATGCGGCCGGGTAATCCTCGGTAGCAAGGGCGGCATCGACGGCGGTCTGGGCAGCCTCGGAGGCGTCGGCAAGCGCAAGCTCGACCTCGCCCATCAGGGCGCGGTCGTACTCCGCGCCCAGCTCGGGCTTGGAGATATGCGCCGCGCGGGCGTAAGCGGTCGCCAGGTTGTCGAAGGTCTCGGCGTCGTTCTTGCGGGCCTCATCGAGGGCGGCGCAGCGGGCGAAGAAGACCGACGGGGCAATGATGTGCACCGCGGAAACGGCGGCAACGGTGTCGGCCGGGATCTTCTCGTCGCGGGCCATGCTCACCAAACGGCCGTGGAAGAAGTCGCGAACCTGCTGGGCGACCTCGGAGGCGTCGAACTCAATGCCCTGCTCGCTATAGAGCTCGAGCGCAAAGTCGATGAGTGACGTGGGGTCGATCGGCAGACGGTCGCGCAGGATGTTGATGATGCCGATGGCGGCACGACGCAGCGCGTACGGGTCGGAAGAGCCGGTCGGGGGCTCGCCGATGGCAAAGATACCGGCGATGGTATCGAGCTTGTCGGCGCAGGCCACGATGCAGCCAGCGGTGCCCTCGGGCAGCTCGTCGCCAGCAAAGCGGGGACGATAGTGATCGCGAATAGCGTGAGCGACCTCTTCGTTCTCCCCCATCGCGATGGCGTAGTAACCGCCCATCACACCCTGCTGGCTCGTAAACTCGACGACGGCGTTGGACACCAGGTCGGCCTTGCACAGGTGCGCGGCGCGGCCGGCATCGGCGGCCAGGTGAGCACCGAGATGGGCCTCGCGGGCAATGGCAAGCGCGAGCTGCTCAATGCGCTCGGACTTGGCGAGCACGCTGCCGAGCTTCTCCTGGAAGGCGACCTTGGCCAGACGCTCACGGAACTCGTCGAGGGAGATCTTCAGATCCTCCTCGTAGAAGAACTTGGCGTCGTCCAGGCGGGCGCGCACGACGCGCTCGTTACCATCGATCACGCGCTCGGCGTTCTCAGGCTTGCTGTTCGAGACGATCACGAACTCACGCGTCAGCTTGCCCTCACCGTCATAGATCGGGAAGTAGCGCTGGTTGGTGAGCATGGACTCGCAAATGATCTCGTGCGGAACCTTGAGGAACTCCTCATCGAAGGTGCCGACGAGCACCGTCGGCCACTCGCAGAGGTTGATGACCTCCTCAAAGACCTTCTTGGGCGTGTCGACATGGCAGCCGGGACGGGCGGCCTCGACCTCGGCGATACCGGCGAGGATGGCCTCGCGACGGCGCTCGGCGGAAAGCACGCCGGCGTCCTCGAGCACCTGCTCGTAGACGGCGGGGCTGGCGACCACGTGGTCACCGGGGCCCAGGACGCGATGGCCGCGCGTGGTGTTGCCACTCGTCACGTCGGCAAACGACACAGGCACGACATCCTCGCCCAGAAGGCAGCAGATCCAGCGGACCGGACGAACAAACGTAGCGTGCTCGTGGCCCCAGCGCTGGCTGCGATAGTTGGGCCACTGCAGGCCGGCGATGGTCTTCTCGCACAGAGCGGTCAGAATCGGCGTAGCCGGTGCAGAGGGAATGTTCTTCTCGGCGAACACATACTCGCGACCGTCGGTGTCCTCGCGACGTACCAGGTCCTCGGCAGCCACGCCGCACTTGCGGGCAAAGCCCTGGGCGGCCTTGGTGGCGTTACCGTCGGCGTCGAAGGCGATGTTTGCCGCGGGACCGCGCTTGACCTCGTGGACCTCATCGGTCGCGGTGGCGACATCGGCAACGAGCGCGGCAAGACGACGCGGGCTCGAGATCACGCGGACCTCGCCGTGGGCCAGACCGGCCTCGTCGAGACCCTTGGCGATCATGGTGCCAAGCTGCTTGACGGCATTGTTCAGCGGTGCGGAGGGCATTTCCTCCGTACCGATCTCAAACAGGAAATCCTTAGCGTCTGCCATGGCTTACGCCACCTCGCCTTCCTGGTCGGCATTCTCGTTGACTCCGGCGACCTCGGCCATATAGGCCTCGCAGCACGCCTTGGCGACGGCGCGGACGCGCAGGATGTAATTGGCACGCTCGACCGCGGACAGCGCGCCGCGGGCATCGAGCAGGTTGAAGGCGTGGCTGCACTTCATGACGCAGTCGTATGCGGGCAGCGGCAGCTTGCGCTCCAGGCAGGAATGGCACTCGGCCTCGTAGTCGTCAAACTTCTGACGCATCATCTCGACGTTGGCAACCTCAAAGTTATAGGCACTGAACTCGCGCTCGTTCTCGAGGAACACGTCGCCGTAGGTCATGGGCGTGCCATCGGGCAGGTAGCTCCACACCAGATCGTAGACCGAGTTGACGCCCTGGGCGTACATGGCGATACGCTCCAGGCCATAGGTGATCTCGACGGGCACGGGGTCGACCTCGATACCGCCCACCTGCTGGAAGTACGTAAACTGCGTGACCTCCATACCGTTGAGCCAGACCTCCCAGCCAAGGCCCCAGGCGCCCAGGGTCGGGCTCTCCCAGTCGTCCTCGACAAAGCGGACGTCATGGTCATTGGGGTCCAGGCCAATGGCGGCCAGCGAACCCAGGTAGAGCTCCTGGGCGTTGACCGGCGAGGGCTTGATAAGCACCTGGAACTGATAGTAGTGCTGCATGCGGTTGGGGTTCTCGCCGTAGCGGCCGTCGGCGGGACGGCGGCAGGGCTGCGCATAGCAGGTGCGCCACTCGGCGGGACCGAGCGAGCGCAGCGTGGTCGCGGTATGGAAGGTACCGGCACCGACCTCGGAGTCATAGGGCTGCATAATGACGCAGCCCTGCTCGCCCCAGTACTGCTGGAGGCGCAGGATGATGTCTTGGAAGGAAAGCGATGAAGCGTTCATGCCTCTAATATCCCCTCGTCGAAACGATTACACGGTTAGGTACTGTACTATAGCGGTTTTTAGTCGATAGCGCCGATGCGGTTGAGCGGCCAGTAGCGCACAAGCGCCACAGCGATCAAATCAGAGCGATCGACGGGACCAAAGTAGCGTGAGTCGGCAGAGTTTTCGCGGTTGTCGCCCATCACCCACACGCACCCGTCGGGAACGGTGTAGGGATAGCTTACCTGAGCGCCGGGCGCTTGGACCGAAAGTGGCCAGCTCATGCCCGTCGTATAGTCCTCGTCGAGCGCTTGGCCGTCAACGACCACCTTGCCATCCTGCAGGTCGACCGTCTGGCCGGCCGTGGCAATAACGCGCTTGACAAGAACATCATGCTCGGAGGTGCCATCGGGGTTGTGAAACACCACGATATCGCCCTGCTTGACGGGCTGACCGAGCTCGAGGCTCACCTTTTGCGCTAGGATCTGGTCGCCAATCTCGATTGTGTCCTCCATAGAGCCGGTGGGCACCACAAAGGGCTCGACCACAAAGGTGCGGATCAGGAAGGTGGCCACAAGCGCGATCGCGATGACCGCAATCCACTCAAAAGCGCCCCTCAACGCGGAATGTTGCGTAGGAACCATACTCACTCCTCGCCCTGCGAATACGAAGCGTCCAGAATCTCCTGCGCGTAAGCGCGCTCCTCGGGCGTGAGCCGCGCAGTCTCGATCAGGTCGGGACGCCAGCGGCAGGTGCGCTCGATGGCGTTCTTGCGACGCCAGGCATCGACCTTGGCGTGATCGCCGCTCACAAGCACCGGAGGCACGCCCTCGCCGTTGAACTCGGCAGGACGGGTGTACTGCGCGTACTCGAGCAGGCCTCCGTCCTCGGCGGTCGAGAACGACTCGTCCACGTTGCTCATCTCGTCGCCCAGGGCGCCGGGGATGAGGCGTACGACGGCATCGGCAACGACCATGGCGGGTAGCTCGCCACCCGTGAGCACATAGTCGCCGATCGACAGACGCTCGTCGGCATACGCATACGCGCGCTCATCGACGCCTTCGTAGCGACTGCACACAAACAGCAGGCGCTCGCTTTTGAGCAGGCGCTCGGCCACATGCTGCGTAAAGGGCTCGCCACAGGGGGTGAAGAACACCACCGTGGGCTTGGGACCCTCTGCGCTAATGGCCTCGATGGCCTCTGCGATAGGCTCGACCTTCATGAGCATGCCCTGCCCGCCGCCGTACGGCTCGTCATCGACGGTACGATGACGGTCGTGCGTCCAGTCGCGCAGGTTATACGCCTTAAAATCAAAAAGGCCGGCCTTGCGGGCGCGGCCCAAAATCGATGTGGACATGACGGGCTCAAACATCTCGGGAAAGACCGAAAGGGTCTCAATCAGCATGTTGTCCTCCCTACTTGTCCATATCGATCAGGCCGTCCATAACGTGGACGGAAATTGTTCCTGTGTCGGGAAGATCGAGCACAACCTGCTCGATCACGGGAATCAGTACCTCGCCGTACCGATCACCCTCGACAACCCAAACATCGTTAGCGGGCGTCGACATAATCTCGACGATCGTGCCGAGCGAACCGAAGCGCTCGTCGACCACCTCGCGACCCATCAGGTCGGTATAGGCAGCGTCGAGCGAATCGAGCTCAAAGTCGTCACGATTTGCCAGCACGCAGCATCCCGTGATGCCCTCGGCGGCCGTCAAGTCGTCAATGCCCTCAAACGAGACCAGATCGCCATCGCCCGTATCGGTGACGGACACGACCGTGCAAAAGCGGTCGCGCTTGAGCGCCGGCGGCGTCAGGGCGACGCGCATACCAGGCTCTAATACAGAAGGAAGCCCCCGCAGCGGCTGCGCGAGGACCTCCCCCTTCCTTCCGTGCGGCTTGACCACACGGGCGATGTTTTTGTACTGGGACCTCAAGGTCCTAGCCCAGAACCTCTACCTCGACAGCAGTGTCGAGGCGAGCGGCCAGTGCACGGGCGAGCGTGCGAATGGCCTTGATGGTACGGCCACGACGGCCGATGACCTTAGCGACGTCATCCTCGGCGACCGAAACCTCAATCGTGGAGGCGTCCTCACCATCGATGACCTCAAGGCTCACGGAATCCGGGTCGTCGACGATCTGAACAACGAGATATTCGACGAGATCGGCGATGCGATCTGAGAGCATTGCCTCACCCTCGAGCTGTGCAGCGTCAACCTCAGGCACGATTTACTCCTCGGCGCCCTCAGCGGCCTCAGCGGCAGCCTTAGCGGCCTCGGCCTCTTTGGCGAGCTGCTTCTTGGACTTCTTGACGACGGTCTCGGTCTTCTCGCCCTCGTTGGCGGCCTTGACCAGAGCGGCGACGGCGTCGGTGAGCTGAGCGCCCTTGGACTGCCAGTCGGCGATCTTCTCGAGGTCGAGGTTGATGGTCTTGGGGGCGGTCATCGGGTTGTAGCGGCCAACCTCCTCGATGATACGACCGTCACGCGGGGCGCGGGAATCGGCGACGACGACACGGTAGTACGGACGCTTCTTAGCGCCGTGACGAGCAAGGCGAATCTTGACTGCCAAAGGAAACTCCTCCAACCAAGCAGCTTTAGGCTGCAACTACAAACAAACAGTTGAACATAATACGCCATCGACGCGGGCAGGTGAAGTCCGTGAGACCAACTTCTTCGGTGTAGTCGAGGGCAAATCCATATCTTAGACAAGAATTCGGGATTTGCAAGCACATACACGCACCCCACATGAGCTGCGCGGTATACTCATGACATGGAAAGACGCGAACATACATACGGTTATGAGGATGCCACGGGCGTCACGCCGCCTCCCTGGACGGGTCCGGCGGTGGGCCTGATGGACCTCGATGCGTTTTTTGCGAGTGTGGAAATGCTCGATCATCCCGAATGGCGCGGCAAGCCACTCATCGTGGGCGGGGACGCCGATTCGCGTGGCGTCGTGTCCACGTGTTCGTATGAGGCGCGCCGCTTTGGCGTGCACTCTGCCATGGCCTCGGCCGAGGCGCGGCGCTTGTGCCCGCAAGCCATTTGGACGCACGGACACTTTGATCGCTACCGCGAGGTGAGCGCGCAGGTCATGGCGATTCTCGCCGACGAGACCCCGCGCGTGGAGCGCGTATCCATCGACGAAGCCTTCATCGATATCACACCGGGTCGCTTTGCGCCCGAAGACCCGCTGCTGGTCGCGAGGCGTATAAGCGACCGCGTGGCAGCGCTGGGAGTGACGTGCTCCATTGGCGTGGGCTGCAACAAGACGGTCGCAAAGATCGCAAGCGAGCGGGATAAGCCGTTTGGGCTGACCATCGTGCGCCCCGGAACCGAGCAGCGCTTTTTGGCCGCACTGCCGGTATCTGCCATGAGCGGCATCGGGCGCTCGGCCGAGGAGCGACTGCGCCGCATGCGCATCTACACCCTCGGAGAGCTATCACGTGCACCGGAATCCACCTTGGCCTCTATTTTTGGCGTCAACGGCGAACGCATGCGCCAGCGTGCGCTGGGACTCGAGGCTTCTGAGGTCACGAGCCTGGACGAGGAACGCGAGGTTAAATCGGTAAGCAACGAGCGCACCTTTGCTAAAGATTTGACTGAGCGTGGGGATATTAAGGCGGCGATTGCGCTGCTGGGCGAGTCAGTGGGACGCCGTCTGCGCCGTCAGGGACTAACAGGCGCCACGGTGACGCTCAAGCTTAAGTATTCGTATGGCAGCGGGCGTACGGCACAGCGCCGGCTGCCTCATCCGACCGACGACGAGAACATCTTCGTGACGGTTGCACTCGAACTGCTCGACAACATCTGGCAGGAAGGAATGCACGTTCGCTTAGCAGGCATCGGCATGAGCGACTTTGACCATCAGGGCGGCATCCAGACTGACCTGTTCTGCGAAGTCGACGACCGCGGGGCCCAATCGAGCGACCGTCGCGACCTCTCAGTCGCTATCGACGCCGTCCGAGACAAGTTCGGCGACACCGCCCTATCCTTCGGCCGCCAATCCCGCTTTAACGATTAACCGCCTTTGGGCAAAAAGAAAGCCGGGCAGGTGCGGAAAACCGCAACTGCCCGGCGATATGCGTGAGGGTAGCTAAAACCCCGTCTCAAATGAGCTACTAGAGGAGATTGAGGGGGAGCTGGGGGGCGTCTCCCCAGAGTTTCTCGAGGCGGTAGAAGTCGCGGGCTTCGGGAGTGAAGACGTGGACGACAACCGAACCGTAGTCCATGAGCATCCAGGTCTTCTGTTCGCGGCCCTCGATGGAGAACGGATGCTCGCCGCAAGCCTCGGCGACCTTCTCCTCAATTTCATCGACGATCGAATCAACCTGGCGGTTGTTGGTGCCGGTAGCAAGGACAAAGTAGTCGCACACGTCGGAAAGCTCGGTCAGGTCGAGCACCTGAACGTCCTCGCCCTTCTTGTCGTAGGCGGCCTGCGCGGCGGCGCGGGCGACATCCTCAGCGGCGACACCGCTCGCGGACAGCGAGGCGGCAGTGCGGTCGGACGTGGCGACGAAGCTCTTGTGCTCCACACCTTCAAGAATCTGCTCGTCGGTCATGGTCTCGTCGGCCATGGAATACCTCTTTCTAGACAGCCCGAGCTAGCGCAGCTGGGCGTAATGGTTGTAAATCGAAATAGCCGTGGGATAAAGATAGCGCCCGGACTGGATCACGTAGACCAGACCCTGCGCAAAACAGGAGAAGAACAACTCATCGAGCGTCGACTCCCCCACCATCTTGCGCAGCGCATGCGCATAGTCGCCGTGGCGGTTGGGCTCGATGGCATCGGCCACAAAGACCACCATATCGAGCGGCGTCATGTCGCAGGCACCCACGGTGTGACGGTCGACAGCCTGAAAGACCGCCGACGACAGCTCGGGAAAGAGCTGCGGAAGCTCATAGGCGGCAACCGGGCCATGCAAAAGCGGCGTCGCGGCAGACGGAGAGCCGGCAATCTTAATACCGTAATGCAGAGCGCGCGTGACCAGCTCGTCGTCGGAGAGCACCTTGTCCCAGTCATGGATCAGGCCGGCGGCAGCGGCATCAAAGCGGTCAACGCCGTAGACCTCGGCCAGATGAAGTGCGGTCTCGGCAACACCCAGCGAATGCACATAGCGCTTGCGCTTATCCTTCATGCGAACATCGAGCAGCTCTTGAATGCGCTTGAGCAGCGCGCGCTCATCGCCCTCAAACTGATCCTCTACCGACAACGTAGACCCCCATCACTCAAAATCTTCTTGGCCCAAATCGGCATATAGCCTGCGTTTGCGAATGTAGCCGAGCACGGACTCGCTCGTAAGATAGCGCACGCTCATGCCGCGGGCAACTCGCTTACGAATGTTCGTCGAGCTGATCGCCAGCGCCGGAATCTGAATATAGCGCACGTCGAACGGCAGTCCCGACTCTTTGATTCGGGCACGCGCCGTATCGATATCAAAGCCCGGTCGCGTCGCAGCAATAAAGGTGGCAAGCTCAGCGATTCGTTCGGCATCATGCCAGGTCACAATATCGATAATCGCGTCGGCGCCCGTAATAAAGTAGAGCTTTACCTGCGGCGGGTAAAAGTCGCGAAGGGCATGAAGCGTATCGGCCGTATAGGTTACGCCCGGACGGTCGATCTCGAACCGGCTCGCCAAAAAGGCCGGGTTCGCGGCGGTGGCGAGGACCGTCATGGCATAACGGTCCTCGGCAGGCGTCACCGGCTTGTCAAGCTTAAAGGCCGGCGTGCCCGCCGGCATAAAGAGCACGGCATCCAAGTCGAGGGACTCGCGCGCCTGCTCGGCGGTCACCAGGTGCCCGTAATGGATGGGATCAAAGGTGCCACCCATAATGCCAAGCCTAAACTCCTGCCCGTCCTCTAGAGGAAGCTCGGGCAGACCGATTCCACCGCGCAGCGACATGGCTTACTCGCCCTCCGAGGTCTCGGCATCGCCCGCGGCATCCGCCGCATCGACAACCTCGACTCCCTCATCCGCAGCATCGGCCACGTCAATGGCTTCAACGGCAACGTCCTCGCCAGCATCCTCGAGCTCCTCGTACTCCGAGAAGTCCTCGGCGCCCTCAAAGTCAAAGGCGCGCTGGCAAATGCGGACCTCGTCGCCCGCACGGCAACCGGCCTTCTCGAGCGCGTCGTCAACACCCATACGCGCAAACTTATGCTGCAGGTAAATGACGGCTTCCTCGTTTTCCCAGTCGGTCTGGATGACCATGCGCTCGATGGCACGACCGACCACGCGGAAGGCACCGGGCTCTTCCTGAACAATGCGGAAACGCTTCTCACGCTGCAGGCGACGGCGCTCCCACTCATCGTCGCGCAGAACGACCGGCTCATCCGAGACAGCCAACTCGGCGCGCAGCTTAGCCACCTGCTCGCCCACGGCAAGCATCAGCGTGTTGAGGCCGGCGCCCGTCACGGCAGACACGGCAAAGAACATATGTCCATCGTCGAGCGCTGCGCGCTTGAGGTCGGCAATCTTGTCGGCCGTGCCCGGCGCATCGCACTTGTTGGCAACGACGATCTGCGGACGCTCCGAAAGCTCGGCGCCATACTGCTCGAGCTCGCGGTTGATGATGTGGTAATCCTCGACCGGATCGCGATCCTCAAAACCACCCGTCATGTCGACGACGTGCATGATCAGGGCCGTACGCTCAATGTGGCGCAGGAACTGGTGACCCAGGCCCTTACCCTCGCTCGCGCCTTCGATAAGACCGGGGACGTCGGCAACGACGTAAGAGTATTCACCGGCACGCACCATGCCGAGGTTCGGCACGAGCGTGGTAAACGGGTAGTCAGCAATCTTGGGACGGGCGGCACTCATGCGCGCGATGAGCGATGACTTACCCACGGAGGGAAAGCCCACGAGCGCAGCATCGGCCATGAGCTTCATCTCGAGCTCAATCCAGTGCTCCTCGGCAGGCTCGCCCAGCTGGGCAAAGGCGGGTGCGCGACGAACCGACGTCACAAAGTGGGTGTTACCCAGACCGCCGGCACCACCGGGAGCCACGACAACGCGCTCGCCGTCGTGCACCAGGTCGGCAATCTCGAACATCGGGGTCTGCGTCTCGGGATCGAGCTCGCGCACCACGGTGCCCATGGGGACTTTCAGAATGAGGTCCTCGCCGCTCTTGCCGTTGCGACGGGCGCCCTGCCCATGCGTGCCGCGCTCGGCGCGGAAGTGATGCTTGAAGCGGTAATCGATCAGCGAAGACAGCTGAGCATCGGCCTGGATGACGACATTGCCGCCACGACCGCCGTCGCCGCCATCGGGGCCGCCCTTGGGGACAAATGCCTCGCGCCTAAACGACATGCATCCGGCTCCGCCGTCGCCGCCGCACACGTTAATGCGGCTGATATCGGTGAACTGTGACAACAGAATCGCCTCCTACAAAAAAGAGGGAGACCCTTGAATCCTAAAACTCAAGTGCCTCCCACATATGTGCTCTATGAAGGGTGAATTACGCGTTCGCGAGCGGGCGTACGCTGACCCTGTGCTTGATACCCTTGTGGAACTCAACGGTACCGTCGACCAGCGCGAACAGCGTGTCGTCCTTACCACGGCCAACGTTCTCACCCGGGTGGATGTGCGTGCCGTGCTGACGGACGAGAATCGTGCCCGTGGTTACCGTCTGGCCGGCATAGCGCTTCGTGCCAAGGCGCTGACCGCGGGAGTCACGGCCATTACGGGAGGAACCGAGTCCTTTTTTGTGTGCCATTGTGTATACCTACTCTTTCGTTACGAGTGTAATCTACTCGGCGACGGGAGCCTCGGCAACAGCCTCAGCCTCTGCCTTGACAGCCTTCTTGGCGCGGGAGGTAGCCTGAACCTTCACGATCTTCAGCTTGGTGAGCTGCTGACGGTGACCCTTCAGACGACGATAGCGCTTGCGCTTGTGGAACTTGAAGACCAGCTGCTTCTCGCCCTTGAACTGCTCAACGATCTGAGCGGTAACCTTGGCCTTGGCCAGCTTGTCGGGATCGGTGACGATCTTCTTACCATCGTTGAGGAAGATGACCGGCAGGGTGACCTTGTCGCCCTCATTGCCCTCGATCTTCTCGACGGTGATGACATCGTCGGTGGCGACCTTGTACTGCTTGCCGCCCGTGTTAACGATTGCGTACATGTTTACTTGCCCTTCATGCATCAGTTAGTGCAACAGCCGAATATAGTAGCAGGCGAAAATACCCCCGTCAATGAGTATGTGGAGCAAATCCACAAGTTCGCACAGGTATGGGGCTGACGAGTCGGCCCTCGTCGTCCTCGCATGCTTGATTCTGACGCTCGACATCGTAGGAGCAGATGGTCACGAGGTCTTGCATACCGGTGGAAACAATAGGTGCATCCACGCCCGGGGTCAAGCCCTGCAACAAAACATCAGCAGCGGAAAGCAAAATTTCCGGACGCATGGAGCCTTCGTTGTCGGCATGGGTGTCGAGCATGAGCACCAAATGGTCCGGGCGCTCCCCCGCCGTGAGCTCATAGTCCACGAGCGTGTGATCCAAATCCAAGCGCTTGCTCTTTTTTCCGCGCGCGTAGTCGATGCCATGGTCCGCGCGCAGCGTGTCGATCGCACGACGTACCTCATCGGCGCTTACGGGCGCCTCGGGATCCAAGTGCAGGTCGATGCGATACGACAGGCGCGTGAGCTGCGCCGTCAACGCCGGCGTGCGCACGTCGATGTACGCCGCCTCGATGGGCGCCAGATCGGCCGGAGACGCCGCAGCCAGGCGCCCAAACGCCTCGTCGAGCGCCACGAACTCGGTCATAAACAGGTCATACCACTCGCAGGTCGACGACGTACCAACCGGTAGCGCCGAAGAGAAGCCCACGCGCATGTGCGGAGAGAAGCCCTGCGTGACGGCATAGGGAAGTCCCGCACGGCGCACGATGCGCTCAATGGTATGGATCACTTCGAGATGGCCCAGGTACTTAAGGCGATCGCGCTTGCCATAGCGAACACGAAGCCTAAAGAGCGAGGGGTTGTCGGTCAGGCGCTCACTCATGCGCGATCACCCATCAATACATTCTTGGCGTGGAGCGTGGGGCAGATCCCGCAGCCGGTGCACGACGTGCGGGTGCAGTCGGGAGTCGTGACGCCCTCGAGCGAGCGACGGTACTCGCGCTCGAGGAAGCCGCGCGTGCAGCCGGGGCTCACGTGCTCCCACGGCAGGCGCCAGTCCAACTCGTAGGGCAGGTGCACGAGCTCATTGAGGTCGATGCCGTTTTTGGCAGCAGCCTCCTTCCAGTTATCGAGCGAGAAATGCTCTACCCAGGCGTCAAAGCGAGAGCCCGAGCGCCAAGCGTCGATGATGACGGGCGTCATGTCACGACCGGCGCGGGAAAGCGCGGCCTCGATGAGCGAGGTCTCGGCATCGTGGTAATGCACGCGGACGGCTCGGTTGCGAACGCTCGTGATAAGCAGCTTCTGGCGACGCTTGACGTCGTCGTAGTCGAGCTGCGGGCACCACTGGAACGGCGTGGCAGCCTTGGGGATAAACACCGAAACCGAGATGGACACCGAGATCGAGCCGCGACGAGCCTTGGGCACCACGGAACGACCGAGCTCCAGCACGTGATCGGCCAGATTGGCGATGGCCACGATGTCCTCGTCGCGCTCGCCGGGAAGGCCCATCATAAAGTAGAGCTTCATGCGGTTCCAGCCGGCCTCGAAGGCTGCCTTGGCCGCACGGTCCAGGTCCTCCTCGGTCACGTTTTTGTTAATGATGTCGCGCATGCGCTGGCTGCCGGCCTCGGGCGCGAACGTCAGGCCGCCCTTCTTTTCGCCGGCGACCGATTCGGCCATATCCACGCCAAACGAATCCAGACGCTGCGACGGAATAGACACGCGAATACCCGTATCCTCCAGGCGATGGTTGAGCCTGCCGAGCACGTCGCGAATGCAGGAGTGGTCGGTCGTGGAGAGCGAGGTCAGCGACACCTCGTCATAGCCGGTCTTTTCCAGACCCTGAATCACCGACGAGACGATCTGGTCGGCCGAGCGCTCGCGCACCGGGCGATACGTCATGCCGGCCTGGCAAAAACGACAGCCGCGGGCGCAGCCGCGAAGGATCTCGATAGACAGGCGGTCGTGGACCAGCTGCGCATAGGGCACGCACGACTGCGACAGCGGATTCGTGGCGCCGAAATCCTCGACGACGCGCTTGTAGACCACGGTCGGCGCATCCTTGCCTTCACGCGGCACGGTGTAGCCATGCGGCGAGCAGGGCTCGTCGTGACGAACCTCATAGAGCGACGGCACGTAGTTGCCGGCAATGGATGCAAGCTGCTCGACAATCTGCGCGCGCGGGACCCCTTCGTCACGCAGGCGGCGATGCAGCTGGCAGGTCTCGAGCAGCGATTCCTCGCCCTCACCGATGAGGATGGCATCGAAGAAGGCCGCGTACGGCTCGGGGTTGTACACCGAGGGGCCGCCGGCGATGATGATAGGGTCGTCTTCGCCTCGGTCAGCCGCCAACAGCGGAATGCCAGCGAGGTCGAGTGCCTCGAGGAAGTTCGTCACCGCCATCTCGTGCGGCACATGCAGACCGACGATATCAAACGAAGCGACCGGCGCTGCACCCTCGAGCGATAGCAGCGGAATACCCGCCTCGCGCATGGCGTCGCCCATATCGGGCCACGGCACATAGCCGCGCTCGCAGGAGATGCCCTCGGCCTGGTTAAGGATGTTGTAGAGGATGGCGATGCCCTGGTTGGGCAGACCGACCTCGTATACGTCCGGATAAATCAGACAGCAACGGTAGTCGGCATCGGCCTTGGAAAGCGTGCCCCACTCGTGATCGATATAGCGGCTCGGCTTCTCGACCTTGGCGAGCAACGGCTCAATTAAATGAAAACAATCTTGGTACGGAACGCGCAACGGAAAACCCCTAAGCAGCGAGATCAGATGCGTCCTGATAGGACGCCATGGGACGGGTAGCGCCCGCGACTGTGGTCACCAGATCGCGAACGCGGGAGAACGAAGCAGTGACCACCTCGTTGGCACGGCTGTAGTCGACATCGCGCTCGTAGAGCGAAACGAGCGCACGGCCCATGCCATAGGTGCCCGCGGCAGCAGTGAGCGCCTTGACGGCAAACCCAATATGCGGCGTCTGCTTGACGAGCGCGCGGGTGACCGCGCGGATCACAAGACCGCCGGCAAGCACGCCAGCGACCTCGTAGCCGCGCTCGGGCTTAATGCCGCGTCCAAAGACGGCAGCGAGCTCAAAGAGCATGCCCACCTGCGCCAGCGCCATAACGGGATAATCGGCGCCTGGCAAAAACACCAGTGCACCGGTCGCCATATTGGTGAGCGCGCACGAGGTGATGATACGATTGGCCGCCGCGATGCGCATGAAGGCAAAGTTCGCCGCAAAAGCCGTTTCCTTGTCGGTGCGGTCGAGAATCCAGCGGGCAAGCGTCTCGAGCAGATACGTCTTATCGGTTGCCGCTACCACGCCGAGCATGGGCGTGGACTCCTCGATAAACGGCACCTCCACAGCAGACTCGGCAAGCACGCACACGGGCGCGCCGGCGATCACGAGCTCCTGCACGGCACTCTCCAAGCGGTCGGAACCACACGAGAGCACCAGCACCACATCGGTATCGGTCTTTGGAGCAATTCGCTCCTCCCCCAGACGCTCGACGCGCACAATGCCCGAGGTCGTCTGCGGCACAAAGGCGTCACGCACCGTCTCGGCCAGAAAGCGCGAGGCGGACGAATCCAGATAGACCGAGACGCGCACCGGCGTATCGGAATCCTTCTTAACGGACGCGCCCATCTTAAAAGCGCGGGTCAGCTTATCTACGGGAATTTTCATAGCAAACCCCTCCAGCGGTTACGCGGCGCCCGAACGATGCCGCCATATGGATTGTACGATACCCACCGTCAGCAGCTGAATCATCATCGAAGACGAACCGAAGCTAATAAACGGTAGCGGAATACCGGTAATCGGCATCATGCCGATGCACATGCCGATGTTTTCGAAGGTCTGGAACGCCCACATGCCGACGATACCCACGCATGATAAGCGTAGGAACAGCGACTCGCACTTAAAGGCAACGCGGATCGTCGAGAAGATGAGCAGCACGTACAAGCACAACAGCAAAAAGGAGCCGCAGAAGCCAAAGGTCTCGGACAAAAAGGCGAAGACGAAGTCGGTGTGGAACTCAGGCAGAAAGCCGCCGGCCGACTGCGTCGCATGGCCCAAACCCTTACCAAAGAAGCCGCCCGAGCCGACGGCGATAAGCGACTGCTGCAGGTTATAGGCATCGTCCGAATCGGCATTATCGGGGTCGATAAAGACCGTCAGACGGTTCATCTGATACTGCTTGATGAGCACATCGTGGCCAAGCAACGAGTCAAAGACCGAATCGAGCGCCAGGACGAGG
Source organism: uncultured Collinsella sp. (assembly GCA_900541725.1). GTDB lineage: Bacteria > Actinomycetota > Coriobacteriia > Coriobacteriales > Coriobacteriaceae > Collinsella. The sequence goes on from UQLB01000001.1 coordinate 114,987, forward strand.
GCCACCAGGCCCACGAGCAGGGCCAGGGTCGACAGCACCCATTCGCGGCGTGCACCGCTCATACAGATGACGATGGCGCCCGAGACAAGCACGACCAGGCCCGAGCCCAGGTCGCCCATGGCAACGACGGCCAAAAACGGAATGGACAACATGCCGCAGAGCTTGACGTAGTCGCGAACGGTATCGATGCGACCGTTATACTGCGAGCCAAGCGTAGCAATAAAGAAGATGGTGATGAGCTTGGCAAGCTCAACCGGCTGGAATGTCAAGCCGATACCGGGAATCTTGATCCAGCCCGTCATGCCCAGACCGCCCGTATAGGACAGACCCGGAATCTTGGGCGAGAAGATCACGATCAGGTCGATGACGAGCAACGCCGTCGAGAAATTGGAGATACCGCGCAGGTCGGTACGCCAGACCAGCACCGCCAGCACCGCCCCGATGCCAATTCCCAGCAGATGGCGTGAGAACGAAGCATCGGCCTTAAACTGTGAAGCCGACCAAATAATGATGGCGCCATAGGCAACGAGCGCGACGGTAGCCAGCAGCACACCGATATGCACCTTTTGGCGAAACGTACCGCGCGAGGCCGAAAGTTGCTTGTTGACGCGGTCCAGGCTGCTGCGAGAGCCGGTCTTGGTTGAACGGAACAGATCCGCCGGAGAAAAATCCATCGCAACCTCCTATCGAACCGAAGAATCGCCCGAGGCCGAAGAGGTATCGGGCTCGTCATAAATCACGCCGAGCACATCGCGCACGACATGCATCGCGGTATCTGAGCCACCGCCGCCCTGCTCCAGGACAGTAGCGATGACATACTTGGGATCATCGGCCGGTGCATAGGCGCAGAACCACGCGTATTCGTCCTCGCCGCTTTTCTCGCCCGTGCCCGACTTGCCGTATACCTGCGGCGTCAGGGTGCCAAAGTGAGCCGCCAGGGACGTCGATGCCGTGTAAATCACGTCGTGCATGCCGTTGCGAACAAGAGCCAAATCCGAATCGCTGTTGATCTTGGCCTCCAGGCGCTTCTTCTTGCCCTTGCCGTTGTACTTATAGGCATCGCCGTCGCCATCGCGCGACACGGCAGACAAAAACACGTGAGGCACGTACTGTTTGCCGCCGTTGGCAAGACCCATATAGGCGCACGCCATCTGCAGGGGCGTCACCAGGATGTCGCCCTGGCCGATGGCAATGTTGGTCATATCGCCGGCATTCCACTTGCGGTCCTCGGCAGAGGCGTCGGTGAAGTACGACTCTTTCCACTCGGCATCGGGAATACGGCCCGCGCCCTCACTCGGCAGATCGATGCCGCAGGTCTTGCCTAGGCCCCAGCGACGAAAGACCTCCTGCAGCCCCTCGGAATGTTGCTCGTCATAAAAGAACGCCTTGCCCATGTCGTAGAAGACGGGGTCGCACGAGTTGGCGATACCCGACTGCAGCGTCATGGTGCCGTGGCCAGACGTCAACCAGCAGCGCTTGCCCCAAGCCTTGCCCAGGCCAGTCCAATAGCCCGTGCAGTTGGTTGTCTGCGTTGAAGTGTAGGTTCCAAACTCAAGACCGGCCAGTGCCGAGAGCGGCTTGATGGTCGAGGCCGACATGTACTGTCCGCTAATGGCGCGGTTGAGCAGCGGGTGCGAACCCTTGTCATCATTGAGCTCGGTCCACACGTCATTTGAGACGCCGCCGATAAAGACGGAAGGATCGAACTTGGGCTCGCTCGCCATGCCCAGGATCTCGCCATTGTTGGGATCGAGACACACCACAGCGCCGTTGCCGGCATTGCTGTAGCCAGTGGTCTTGGCAAGCTCGATGGCGCTCGCCAGCGCCGACTCACAGGCCTGTTGGATCTTAAGGTCGAGCGTGAGCTTAATGTCGGAGCCGGCCTTGGCGGGCACGGCGCCGGCCTGACCGGTCACATTGCCCGAGGCATCGACCTTGACGGTCTGCTCGCCACGAATACCCTGCAGCAGGTTTTCGTAGTAGCTCTCAACACCCGCCTGGCCCACGATATCGCCCGACTGGTACGTAATCCGGCCAGCAGAAGCATCATCATCGCCAGAGGTTTTCTTATTCTGGGCCTCGAGCTGCTCGGAGGTAATGGTGCCGGTATAGCCCAAGATATGGCATGCCGTCTCGCCATATGGATACTGGCGCTCGGTACGCTCGGCAATCTTGACGCCCGGGAACTCGCCGGCGTGCTCCTGAATATAGGCAACCGTGGAGCGACGGACGTCCGTCGCGATGGTATGCAGGCTCTGGGCGCCCTCGGAATTGTCCTGGATATTGCGCAGAACCGCCACGTAGGGCATACCGAGCACGTTGGCAAGATGGCGAACCAGAACCTCATCCTCGGCAAGGTCGCGGTAGGCCACGACAGCAAGTGAGGGACGGTTCTGGACAAGTGCCACGCCGTTGCGGTCGAGGATGCGGCCGCGCACAGCGGGTGTGGTAACGGTGCGCGTCTGATTGCTATTAGCCTGCTTTTCGTAATAGTCCGACGAGACCATCTGCATGCCCCACAGCTTGACGGCAAGCGCCGCGAACATCGCGCCCACACCCGTGGTGAGGATGGAGAAGCGGCCCTTAAAGGCGGTCGCCGCGGTATTGCCCTCGCCCTCGGTGGCGCGCGGGGCCGTTCCATGCTGCGTATCGTAGGTAAAACGGGAATCGCCGCGACGCATGATGACCAGCGCGACCACGATGGCCACTACCAGCACGATACCGGCGATAATAACCGTCATCTGGGAAGACATCTACAGGCCTCCCCTATTTGAGCTTACGGGTCTTGGGCTTAAAGCGCATGCCCGTCTGGCGTCCGCCACGTGCGGAGAATCCATAACCGGACTGCGGCACGACGCCGGACATCAAAAACGGAATGGCAACCAGACCCGTCAGGATCGAAGACGGCAGCGCATGGCCGAAGATCGCCACGACAAAGCTCGTCTCCAAACCCATAAACAGCAAGATGATGCTGTAGATCACATTAATGACGAACGCGAAGGCGCCCACAGTGATGCCGCGCGCACTCGGGGTACCGCCCGTCTGACCGGCAGCGCTATGCACCAGGGCAAAAGTACCCACGGTCAGCAGGAGCGACATAACGCCCACCGGCACGGCAGCGGAAAGGTCATAGAACAAGCCGCTGCAAAAACCGCACACGACGGCACGGGTCGGGTCGCCCGAGAACACGCTTAGGCACACCAGGATAATCATAAAGTTGACGCGACCGCCCGCAATGGAGATCTGCGGTGCCAGGCCTGCCTGCAGCAGCACGCACACGATGGCAGCGATTACAAACGTGCGGGAGCTCATCCCCTGCTCGTGTAGATCCATGGACATGCCCCCTATTCGCTCGAGCCGGAATCGGTCGTCTCGGACGTGTCGGAACCGTCATCCGAGCTCTCGTCCTTCGTCTTGGTCGCAGCATCGCGCGACGTTCCCTGCGGCGTGCTGTTGGCCGTGTTCACGTCCTCATCCGACGCCGACTGTTCGTCGGTCAGCGAGGTGATGACCAGCACTTCCTCGTTGTTCTCGGCCGTCGTCTGGGCGCGTACCACAATGGTGTAGTACACGTCGTTTGCCGATTTCTCAACCGACGAGACGGTGCCAAGCGGAAGGCCCTTGGGGAACACGCCGCCAATGCCCGAGGTCACGATGATGTCGCCAACCTTAACGTCGGAGTCGACGCTCACGTACTCAAGACGCAGCGTGCCGTCAGCCTGACCCTGCAGCATGCCCTGAGCGCGCGTATCCTGCACCATGGCGGACACGCCCGAGTTCTCATCGCCAATCAGGCGCACGGTGGACGTCTTGGCCGAGACCTCGATAATCTGGCCTATGACACCGGCAGAACTCGTCACGGGCATGTTGATGGTAAGCCCGTCGGCAGAACCCTTATCGATGGTGACGGTCGAGGTCCAGGCATCGCCCGAAGCGCCGACGATACGAGCTGCAGTGGACTTGAGGTTGTAGGTCGACTGCAGACCGACCAGACCCTCCAGTCGCTCGGCGGTCTTTTGAGCCTCGGAGAGCTCGGCGACCTTAGAGGTCAGCTCCTCATTTTGCTTCTTGAGCTCGTCGAGCGTGTCCTGCGACGCCGTTAGGTTAGAGAACACGTTGCCAATCGCATTGAAGGGAGCCGCCACAGCCGAGCCCACAAAGCGCACCGGAGAGGTAATCGTCGTTACGCCCGAACGCACGGCATGAATCGGCCCTGCCTCGCCCTCGCGGATGTAAAACGTGAGCAGCAACACCGAAATCAGGCTGAAAACAATCAACGGGCGCATACCCGTTGATTGTCGCTTGGTATTCAGATTTGTGGAGAAACCCGAAGATCGTGCCAAATGGAATCCACCTTTTGGAAATTAAGCATTGGTCTGGACGAAGCCGCCATCAAACGCATTGGCCTCGAGCACGCGGGCACAGCCGTTAACGACGTTATCGAGCGCCGTGGGGCTGACGTTGACCGAAACACCGGTCTCATCGCGCAGGCGCACGTCGAGACCGCGCAGCAGCGCGCCGCCACCAGTCAGCAAAATGCCGTAGTACATAAGGTCCGAGGCAAGATCGGGCGGCGTGGCATCGAGGGCGTCCTTGACGGCCTTGGCCATCTCGTCGAGCGGCTTGTTGAGCGCGCGACGAATCTCCTCGCTCTCGATGCGCACGGTCTTGGGCAGACCGGTGATCACGTCGCGGCCGTTGACCTCGACGTCGAGCTCGTCCTTGAGCGGCACGGCGGAACCGACCTTGATCTTGATGTCCTCTGCCGTACGCTCGCCGATGGCAAGGTTGTAGGCATCGCGAACGTGCGTGAGGATGGCCTGATCGAACTCGTCGCCGGCAATACGGATGGACTGCGAGACGACGATGCCGCCCATAGCGATAACGGCAACCTCGGTGGTACCGCCACCGATGTCGATGACCATGGAGCCGGTGGGCTCCTCGACGGGCAGGTCGGCGCCGATAGCAGCAGCCATGGGCTCCTCGATCAGGTAGGCCTGGCGAGCGCCGGCCTGGATCGTGGCCTCAAAGACAGCGCGCTTCTCGACCGACGTGACGCCGGAGGGAACGCAGACGACAACACGCGGACGCGGAGTCCACGGATAGCGCTTCTCGGACGCCTTGTCGATAAAGTAGCGAAGCATGGCCTCGGTAACGTCGAAGTCGGCGATGACGCCGTCCTTCAGGGGACGAACGGCCACAATGTTGCCGGGCGTACGGCCGAGCATGCGCTTTGCCTCGATACCGACCGCCAGGATGCGCTCGTCGTTCTTGTCGATGGCGACGACGGAGGGCTCGCGGATGACGATGCCCTTGCCGCGCACGGAGACAAGCGTATTTGCGGTGCCGAGGTCGATGGCAAGATCGCCCGCATAGCTACCGAAGAACATATCCATCAAAGAAAACAACGCAACTCCTGATGTGTTGGATGATTGCTGGAAAACTACTAGCTCATCATACTAACGCAAGCCCGGCACCTCACTTGCGGTGAAGCGCCGGGCAAAGCTAAATCCCATAAGGTCACTACTGGTTGTCAGCAGCCGAGAAATCCATATCGAGCGAGGAAACGGCCCAGCCGATATGGTTGTCGGAGCGCACGAATTTGACGGTGTACTCCTGCTCGCCGCCCTTGGACAGCGAAGCCTTAACCTTGGCGGTCGTCTCGGTCATGGACTGATCCATACCCTCGACGGACACGGTGGCACCCTGCGGAATCGAGGAGATGATCATCGACTTGGCGTCCTCGGACAGGCTCGAGGCCAGGCAAGACTCGGCCTTTGCGGTGTCACCGTCGCCGGCAGCCTGGAACAGATCGGTAACGACAGACTCCTGAGACGGGAAGCCAAAGCCGCGCGTGTAGGCAACGCCCAGACCGCCCGCGGCGATCAAAATGAGCAGAAGCAGCACGATGAAGACTTTGAGGCCCGTGTGGCGATGGCGACGACGGACCTTGGCCTGCTTACGATCCTGACGGTCCTGCTGGACCATCTCGGACTCGGACAGCGTAAAGAAGCCGGTGTCCGAGGGATCGGGCATAAACTGGCCGGTCGCGCCCGTAGGATCGAGCGGATCAACGGCAGGAGCGTCCATCGCGGGCGCCGGAGCCGTGGCCATAGCCGTCTGGGCAGACAGCGCGGCAAGCGAATCGTGCACGCGGGCAAGCTCATCGGCCTGCTCGGAGGTGAGCTGGTAGATGCCATCGGCAGTAGCGGCGTTAAAGGCGTCGAGTGCGTCGGAGGGGCGGCCGGCGGCAGAAAGCGCCTGACCCATGCCGGCGTTGAGCGCACGCGTGTCGTCGCGGGGACCGGCAAAGTCGATAGCCGTGCGGTAGGTCTCCACGGCATCCGCCGGACGGCCAAGCTTAATGAAGCAACGACCGAGCTCGCCGAGTGCGGCGGCAGGAGCCGGATTGGCGCCGTCGATGGCGGCCTGACGAAAGGCAGTACCCGCGTTGGCATAGTCGCCCGACTGGAACAGCGCATTGCCCAGGCCCAGATAGGCCTTGAACGGCGTGGCATAGGAAGCATCCTGCGTAGCAGCAGAGAACGCCTGGGCGGCCGTCGTGTAGTCGCCCACGGCGGCGAGTGCCTTGCCGCGGTTGGTGAGCAGCGCGCCGCGCTTGCCGTAGGTGCCGTCATTGAGGGCAGCGGCGTAGGCCTCGGCGGCCTCGGCATACATGCCCAGGTGCATCAAGGCGTTACCACGAAGGTGATCGGCCTCGCCCATAATCTCATCGGGAGTTTTTGCCGCCCCAAGCATCTGGGCTGCAGCGGAAAAATCACCCGCGCGGTAAGCGGCGCGGCCCTGTTGGATCAGCTGGCTATTCAAGGAAGTCCCCTTTACTCGTGAACGATCTCGACATGGACGATCTCGTCGCCGGCACGCAGCTGTGAAATCACATCGAGACCCTCGACCGTGGTACCAAAGACGGTGTAACCGGAATCGAGGTTATGCTGGGCACCCAGGCAGAAGTAGAACTGCGAACCCGCGGAATCGGGGTCCATGGAGCGCGCCATGGCAAGGGCACCATCGACATGGCGGTTGCGCGGATTGGTGGCAAACTCGCCCTTGATGCAGTAGCCGGGACCACCGGTACCGGGCATGCCGTCAGGGCCCTCAAGACCGGCAGCGACGTCGGCGCCGGACATATCGCGGGTATTGGGGTCGCCGCCCTGAATGACAAAGCCGGGCACATAGCGATGGAACTTAAGGCCATCATAGAAACCCATCGTGGAAAGCTCGCAGAAGTTCGCGACATGAATGGGAGCGCCCTCACCGTCAAACTTGACCTTGATGGTACCCTTCGACGTCTCGATAACGGCGCACTCGTCGCCGGCAAGCTGATACTCGGGCGTGTAGAGCTCTTTCTTAAAACCAAACATGTGGTTCCTTCCTCGTGCGTTTAAAGCATATTTGTACGAATTGTAGCAATAAGCATGCGCTTACATCAATTGCGCACGTAGGTTATGCCGACTATGGCGAACTAATTTTAGGAACGCTGCTGCGGCTTCCAGGAGCCCACATTGGCGTCGTACTGGTTCAGCGCGCTGTTGCCGCCCTGCGCGATGGGCGCCAGGATCTCGCTTTGGTGGGAACTCATCGACTCACCATCGGGAATGGCCAGCGAGATATCCCAGCTCTGGCAGATCACGTCGACACGTTCGTACATCCACTCGGCAAGCTGCTTTAAGTGGGCGATGTCGTCCGCATAGACCGTATCGTCCTGATACTTAAGGTTGTTGAGCTCATCTTGCGTCTTTTTGATCTGGTCGCGCAGGGCGTAGGCACTCTGCGACAGCTCCTGACGGGTGGACAGCGGCGTTCGGAGATAACCGTTGTTAAAGGAATCGATGACCTCGCCAATCTGGTCCTCGTCACCGTAGGACACGATGGTCTGATACAGACCGTCGAGCCTGGTATAGAGCTGATCATCGGTCAGCACGGTTTCTTCCTGGACCACCTCGGCAGAATCGTCTTGCTTGGTATCGTCCTCAGTCGCCTCGCCCTTTTGGCGCGTGGGGAAGGTCGTCTGCGCAGCCTGACCAAACTGGTCGTAGAAGGCAGGCATGACACCCATGGGATCGGCCGTCACGAACCAATAGGCACCGCCGCAAACGACGGCAAGGACCGCGATGACGATGAGCGGCTTGGGGATATGACGCTTGTGCTTGTGATAGGCGTCCTCGTCGGGATGCACCTTGCGCTTGGGTTTTTGAGCATCGTCATGCAGGGAAACGGGCGTGGGAATATCGACCTTGGGGATACCGAAATCCTTATCGAAGGCCGGCAGCACGCAGGTCTCGTTAGGATCGGCGGCATCCGAAAGCACCGCAGCGGCAGAGGCCGGCGCATGAGGCACCTCGGTATCGATCTGCTCTTGCGTTAGGCGCGGAAAGCCCGCCGTGCGGCCCGCTGCCAGGTCGGATGCGGCCGCGTCCTCGGAGAGGATACCCGGAGCAGGGCGCCCGCATTTTGGGCACGTGCGATCATGCGGAGAAAGACGGGCACCGCAGCCCTCACAGAACACGAACTCGGTGTGCTCGGGACCATCGCCCGGACCCACATAGGCGTTGCAGTAGGGGCAGAACGAGGCGCCGTCCTCGATAGTCTTAAGGCAATGCGGGCAGATCACGGCATCCTCTTTTCGAAGCAATTCAAACAATCGAGGTTAGAGCATAACATCGCCACGGCCCCACAGGAACAAGGCACCAATTCAACATCGCCAGGGCGCGTAGCTACTTCTTCTTTTTGCTTGGCATCGAGACTTTGATGCCTTGGGCGGACTTCGTCACGCGGGAGCGCTTGGCTCCGGCACTCCTCTTTTTCTTGGGCTGGGCCTGGGCCACGCCCTCGAGCGCGCGGGCCTCGGCCTCGCGAACGGTGCGATCTTCGCGGCGCTGCGCCATGTCGGCGGCGAAGCGCTTGGCAAAACGCTCGGCCGTCGAACCCGTCGAGCTCACCTTGCCGCCACCGCGACCCAGGCGGACGCGCACACCGCGGCCAAAACCAGTTGCGGCATGACGACGACGCGGCTTGAGCGAATCCATCATCGTGGCGAGCTTAAAGAACACCGAGCAGGTAAAGACCACGATGACAGCCAAGATAACCATCTGGCCCATCGACAGGTTGGCAATAGACAGCAGCTCCGGGAATCCGATAACGCCCACCAAGATGCCGGCGACTACAAACACAAAGAGCACCACTCGTAAGGGTGTGAGCGGCTGCGAGATGCGCCAGATCAGACTGACGCTCGCCGCGCACGACGTAAGCAGGCACATCGTAGACAGCGTGAGCTGGCTAAAGCCAAACACGCGCGCCACAAAGATATCGAGCGCCGCAGCCAAAATGACCGCAATCGACGCCGGCAGTGCACGCTTGAGTACGTTGGTCAAAAACGCACCCTTCACGCGAGCATTGTTGGGCTCAAGGCCCAACACAAAGCCCGGCGCGCCGATGCAAAAGAAGTTGATGAGCGTCATCTGGATGGGCTCGAAGGGGTACGGCGGCAGCGCGATACACAGCGCCGCCAGGCCCATCGAGAACAGCGTCTTGGTCAGGAACAGTGAGGCCGAACGCTGCAGGTTGTTGATGGAGCGACGGCCCTCGGCCACCACGGCGGGCATAGAGGCAAAGTCGTTGTCGACGAGTACGATCTCGGCCACGTTGCGCGCGGCATCGGAGCCAGCCGCCATGGCGACGGAGCAGTCGGCCTCCTTGAGCGCCAGCACGTCGTTGACGCCGTCGCCCGTCATGGCCACGGTGTGCTCGCGGCGCTTGAGCGCCTGCACGAGCTCGCGCTTCTGCTGCGGGGTCACACGACCAAAGACATGGTAGCGGTCCACTGCGGCATCGAGCTTGGCCGGCGTATCGAGCGTCGTGGCGTCCACATAAGCGTCCGCCCCCGGCACGCCCACCACGCGCGCGATCGACGACACCGTACGCGGGTCGTCGCCACTGATCACGTTGAGGGTCACGCCCTGCTCGTTAAAGTAGCCGATGGTTTCGGCCGCCGAAGTACGGATCTCGTCGCGGATGGTCACAAAGCCCACGGGCTCGGCCTCGCCCACCATATCGCCATCGGGCGAAAAGCCGTCCACGCGCGCTACCACGAGCACGCGGCAGGTATCGGCAAGCTCGGCGACACGGTTCTCGACCTGCGAAAACACACGATCGGAGAGCACAAACTGCGCCGCACCCATCACATAGGAGCCCTGCGCAAACGACGCGCCGCTCCACTTTTTGGAGGACGAGAACGGAATGACCGACAGCGGCTCAGACACCTCGACCGGGCGATCGGCGTAATAGTTGAGCAGCGCCTGGCAGGTCTCGTTGGCATCGGCCGAAGTCGCACGCGCGACGTTAGCCAGCGCAAAATCGAGCACCGTGGTATCGACGGGAACGGCCGCCTCGTCCGAGCCGGCGTCTAGGCTCACGCCCTCAACCGGCAGCGGATACGTGCCCTCGACCTCCATGCGGCCCGACGTGATGGTGCCCGTCTTGTCCAGGCACAGTACATCGACGCGAGCGAGCGTCTCGATGCAGTAGAGCTGCTGCGCCAGCACCTTGCGGCGGGCCAGGCGCACCGTGGCGATGGCAAGCACCGACGAGGTCAGCAGCACCAGGCCCTGCGGGATCATGCCCAGCAGGGCGCCCACCGTGGACAGCAGCGCCGACGAAGGCACATGACCAGCCAACAGCTCGGAGAAGCACCACGAAAGCGCGCTATCGCCCGGGGTTCCCGCGGCATCCCACAGCTCGCTCACACTCGAGGCAAACAACGCCAAACCGAGCGGGATCATGATGATGCTCGCAAAGCGCACGATGGCGTTAAGCGCGTTCATGATCTCGGAATTGACCTTTTTGACGTACTTGGCCTCGTTATTAATTTTGGCCACGTAGTTGTCGGCGCCGACATGGATCACGCGGGCGCGCAGCAGGCCCGAGTCGATAAAGCTGCCGCTCATGAGCTCGGAACCGGGCTGCTTCTTAATAAGGTCGCTCTCGCCCGTCAGCAGGCTCTCGTTCACGAGCGCCTCGCCCGATACCACCACGGCGTCGGCCGGAATCTGGTCGCCGCGCCCCAGGCGGATGATGTCGTCGAGCACGATCTGGTCCAGGTCGAGCTCCACCTCGGCGCCGTCGCGCACCGCGATGGCCTTCTTGGAGGTCAGCAGTGTGAGCTTATCGACCATCTTCTTGGAACGCATGGACTGGATGACGCCAATAGCGGTATTAAGGAACACCACGAACAGGAACGTCAGATTCTTAAACGAACCGGTCAAAATGACCAGGAACGCCAAGATCACGTTGATCAAATTGAACAACGTGCAGAGGTTCTCGATGATGAGCTCTTTGACCGACTTGGTCTTGAGCTCCATGTTGCGGTTGATCTTACCGGCGGCGATGCGCTCCTCGACCTCGGCGGTCGAGAGTCCACGCTCGATATCCGTTGCTGCCATACCACGTCCCATCACGTCGCGTCGGTATAAGAAAAACCGCCCGGACCATGCGAGGTTCGGACGGTCTTACGTTCGATGGTGCCCCATGTTGGATTCGAACCAACGGCCTTCTGCTCCGGAGGCAGACGCTCTAATCCCCTGAGCTAATAGGGCCAACGAAAGGCATTATACCCAAGTGCACCTCGGGCTATCAAAATAAAAGAAAAAGCTTTGCAATTCCGAGGAAGACGCGGCGCAACGGCCCACTTTAGAAGGCAAAAGCGAGTCAGATAGTATAAACTCTCATGCACCATATATACACGGCTCGCGATGCGGGCCGTTTTTGCAAGGGTTATCCATCGAGGTGAGAGGCACACCATGATTGCAATTCTAAAGCAAAGTGCCAGCGACGAGGCCGTCGGCCATATCGTCAGCTGGATTGAGAAAAAGGGCCTGAAGACCGATGTCTCGCGCGGCGAGAACGAGACGATCATCGGCCTGGTGGGCGATACGACCAAGATCGACCCGTTCCTGCTCGAGTCCATGGATGTCGTCGAGCGCGTGCAGCGCGTCTCCGAGCCGTTCAAGCGCGCCAACCGCAAGTTCCACCCCGAGGACTCCGTCATCGACTGCGGTCACGGCGTCAAGATCGGCGGCGACCAGTTCCAGGTCATCGCCGGTCCCTGCTCCGTCGAGGGCGAGAACCTCATCCGCATCGCCCGCCGCGTGAAGGTCGCCGGTGCCACGATGCTGCGCGGCGGTGCCTACAAGCCCCGCACCTCCCCCTACGCCTACCAGGGCATGGGCCCCGCCGGCCTCGACCTGCTGTGCGAGGCGTCTGCCGAGCTCGACATGCCGATCGTCACCGAGATCATGGACCCACGCGACGTGCAGGTCTTCTTGGACAAGAAGATTGACGTCATGCAGATCGGCGCCCGCAACGCCCAGAACTTCCCCCTGCTCAAGGAGGTCGGCAAGACCCAGACCCCGATTCTGCTCAAGCGCGGCATGTCCGGCACGATCGACGAGCTGCTTATGGCAGCCGAGTACATCATGAGCGAGGGCAACGACAACGTCATCCTGTGCGAGCGCGGTATCCGCACCTTCGAGACCCGCACCCGCAATACCTTCGACCTCAACGCCGTGCCGGTGCTGCACCACCTGTCGCACCTGCCCGTCGTCGCCGACCCCAGCCACGCCACCGGCTACACCCGCTACGTTGAGCCCATGGCGCTCGCCGCGACCGCCTGCGGTGCCAACGGCCTGGAGATCGAGGTCCACGACGAGCCGAGCCGCGCCTGGTCCGACGGTGCCCAGGCCCTCACCCCCGATCAGTTCGACGACACCATGCGCCGCATCCGAGCCATCCGCGAGGTCGTCTGCCAAGAGACTATGGAGTAGCCCATGGGTACGGTGAGAAACGCGCGCGTTAACCAGGGCGGCCCCAAGTGCGCCGGCATCGTCGGCCTGGGCCTCATCGGCGGCAGCTTTGCCCGCGGCTATGCGCAGGCGGGCGTCCGCGTGCTGGCCTGGGACCCCGATGACGATGTCATGACAGCCGCCAGCATGGGCACCGTTGCCGGCGAGCTCAACGACAAGACACTCGGCGAATGCGACATCATCGTCCTCGCCTGCTATCCCGAGGCATGCATCGAGTGGCTCGAGGCGCACGCCCAGGCGCTCGCCGACGCCACCGACACCGACGCCATTATGGGTCCCGTGGTGATCGACACCGTGGGCGTCAAGGGCATTGTGTGCGAACGCGCCTTTGAGCTTGCCCGCGAGCACGGCTTTTACTTTGTGGGCGCGCACCCCATGGCGGGCACCCAGTTCTCGGGCTATGCACACTCCTGCGCCGACCTGTTCCAGGGCGCCCCGCTGGTGCTCGTACCGCCCGCGGTGGACGATGCGCTCAAGCTGGAGCTTTTGGGCCAGGTGCGCGAGATGGTGCGCCCCTTGGGCTTTGGCAAGTTCAGCGTGACGAACGCCGCCGAGCACGACCGCGTCATCGCCTTCACGAGCCAGCTTTCGCACGTGGTATCCAACGCCTACGTAAAGAGCCCGACCGCCCAGGTCCACCACGGCTTTTCGGCCGGTAGCTACCGCGATCTCACCCGCGTGGCGCACCTCAACCCGCAAATGTGGTCCGAGCTCATGATCGACGACGCCGACGCGCTCGCCTTCGAGATCGACCATCTGATCGAGTCGCTTGGCGCCTACAGCCGTGCGCTCAAGAACCGCGACCAGCGCTATCTGGAGAATCTCCTTGCCGAGGGCGACCGCATCAAGCGCGCACTCGACGACGAGTCCTCCCACTAGACCACCTATCACGCCAGGTCGAAAGGACCGAAACTTATGGCGATTACCATCGATATCGACACCGCACGCCCCTACCAGGTGCATGTTGGCACGTTTTTGCTGGAGCAGGCGGGACCGCTCGTGCGCGCCACTGCCGGCGGCACCAAGGCCGTCATCGTGACGGACACCAACGTGGGCCCGCTCTACCAGATGCCCGTTAAACAGAGCCTGGAGGCGTCAGGCTACGAGGTGAGCATCTGCACCTTCGAGGCAGGCGAGGCCCATAAGCGCGCCGAAACCTATGTTGCCATTTTGGAGTTTGTGGCCGAGCATGAGCTTTCGCGCTCCGACGTGATCGTGGCACTCGGCGGCGGCGTCGTGGGCGACGTGGCGGGCTTTGTGGCCGCCACCTACATGCGCGGCTGCAAGTTTGTGCAGATCCCAACGAGCCTGCTCGCCATGGTGGATTCGTCGGTGGGCGGCAAGACTGCCATCGACCTGGCCGCCGGCAAGAACTTGGCCGGCGCCTTTTGGCACCCGAGCGTGGTTATCGCCGACGTGGGGTGCCTGGCCACCCTCACGCCCGAGCAGTTCGCCGACGGCTGTGGCGAGGTCGTCAAGCACGCCGTGATCGCCGACCCGGAGCTTTTCGCCGAGCTGGAGAAGACTCCGCTCACGCTGGAGCTGCTCAACCGCGATGTGGCCCGCGTAGCGCTCATCATCGCCCGCAATATCGACATCAAGCGCGCCGTGGTCGTCGCCGACGAGCGCGAAACCAACCAACGCAAGCTCCTCAACTTTGGACACAGCGCCGGACATGCCGTCGAGGCCTGCGAGCACTTTGAACTCGGACACGGCAACTGCGTGTCGATCGGCATGGGCATCATCACGCGCGCCGCGGCCCTGCACGGCGTCTGCGATGCTGCACTGCCCGGTCGTATTGAGGAGCTCTGCGCACGCCATGGCCTCAAGACCCGCTGCGACCTCGATGCCGATGCCGTCTTTGCCGAGGCGCTCCACGACAAGAAGCGCGCGGGCGACACCATCGACCTGGTGATTCCACACGGCATTGGGCGCTGCAGCATCGACCGCACGCCGCTTTCCACTTTCCACGAACTCATTGCCGAAGGCCTCGGCCAGAAGGGAGACGCATCCGCATGCTAGCCCGCATCACCCCGTCCCCGCTCAAGGGCACCGTTCCTGCCATCGCGTCCAAGTCGATGGCGCACCGCCTGATCATCTGCGCCGCGCTTGCCAACGGCGAGACACACGTCACCTGCAACACCACCTGCGCCGACATCGAGGCTACGGTGCGTTGCCTTACGGCCCTGGGCGCTCGCATCGAGACCGTCGAGGACGGCTTCCAGGTCCACCCCACCATGAAGAGTGTTGAGTTTGGCCTGCTCAAGGCCCTTGCCGGCGGCACGCTCGACTGCGGCGAGAGCGGCTCCACGCTGCGCTTTATGCTGCCCGTCGCCTGCGCGCTGGGTGCGGATGCCACCTTCGTGGGCCAGGGCCGCCTGGGCGCCCGCCCGCTCTCGCCGCTCTCGGACGAGATCATTGCCGCCGGCTGCGACCTACAGGGTCTGGGCGGTTTTCCGCTCAAGACGAACGGACGCATGCGCCCGGGCACCTTTGTGCTGCCGGGCAACGTGAGCTCGCAGTACATCTCGGGCCTGCTGCTGGCGGCTCCGCTGCTGGCCCAGCCCTCCTGCGTGCAGGTGACCGGCCTCATCGAGAGCCGCCCCTACATCAATCTGACTATCCAGGCCATGAAGGCCTTTGGCGTTGAGGTCAACGTCGAGCGCATTCCCGCCAAGGACGGTCAGCCCGAGGTCACGAACTTCCGCGTGAGCAGTGGCTCGTACCGCACGCCCGGCAGCGTGGCCGTCGAGGGCGACTGGTCCAACGCCGCCTTTTGGTTGTGCGCTGGCGCCATCGGCACCGACCCCATCACCGTGGAGGGCGTGTCGCTGAGCTCCGCGCAGGGCGACCGCAACGTGCTTGCCGCGCTTTCGCGCTTTGGCGCCCGCATCGTGCGCTCCACCAACGCCGCCACCGTGCAGTCCGACAAGCTCGCCGGCTTTGAGATGAGCGCCCACGACATCCCCGACCTGGTGCCCGTTATCTCGGCCGTGGCATCGTTGGCGCAGGGCCGCACGTTCATCCGCGATTGCGCCCGCCTGCGCATCAAGGAATCCGACCGTCTGGCCACTACCACCCGCGAGCTCACCGCGCTGGGCGCACAGGTGCGCATTGCCGGCGACGACCTCATCATCAAGGGTGTCAACGCCTTTACTGGCGGCGAGGTCGATTCGCACAACGACCACCGCATCGCCATGATGGCTGCCATCGCTGCGAGCCGCGCCACTGGCGAAGTTGTGATCCACGGCGCCGAGGCCGTCAACAAGTCCTATCCCGATTTCTTTGACCACTACCGCCTGCTGGGCGGCAAGGTCACGCTCGAGGAGGAATAGCATGTCCTCGACCTTTGGCAACGTCTTGCATCTGAGTATCTTTGGCCAGTCGCACTCCCCCGCTATCGGCTGCTCACTCGACGGCATTCCTGCCGGTATTGCCGTTGACCAGGAGCAGCTGCAGGCCTTCCTTGACCGTCGTGCCCCCGGTCGCGACGAGACCGCAACCAAGCGCCACGAGGCCGACGCCGCGCATATCATTGCCGGCGTGGTCGATGGACATACCACCGGCGCGCCCATTGCCGCGATTTTCGAGAACACCAACACGCGCTCCAATGATTACTCCGAGCTGCGCTGCAAGCCCCGTCCCGGACATGCGGACTTCCCCGCGCGCGTGAAGTATCACAACATGCACGATGTTGCTGGTGGCGGGCATTTTTCCGGCCGCCTAACGGCACCCTTATGCATCGCCGGCGGCATTGCGCTACAGGCACTCGAGGCCCGCGGCATTCAGGTCATGGCGCACGTCGCGCAGATCGGCGGCATCTCCGACCTGCCGATGGACGATATGGTCTATCGAGAGGCCGACCGCAAGGCGATCCTTACGAACGACCTGCCGTGCATTGACGCCGCCGCAGCCGGCCGCATGCGCGAGGAGATTCTGGCCGCGCGCGATGAACTCGACAGCATCGGCGGCATCGTGGAGTGCGGCATTTACGGGCTTCCCACGGGCATCGGCGACCCCATGTTCGACGGCATCGAGAACCGCATCGCGCAAATCGCGTTTGGCATTCCCGCCGTAAAGGGCGTGGAGTTTGGCATGGGCTTTGCCGTGGCCGCCATGCGCGGCAGCGAGAACAACGATCCGTATCGCATCGATGCCGAGACCGGCGAGATCGAAGTCGAGTCCAATAACGCCGGCGGCATCCTGGGCGGTATTTCGACCGGCGCGCCCGTCACGTGGCGCATGGCCGTAAAGCCGACGCCCTCAATTGGCCGCGAGCAGCAGACCGTAGACATGGACGCCATGGAAAATGCCGAGCTCTCGGTCCACGGCCGTCACGATCCCTGCATCGTCCCCCGAGCCGTCCCCGTAGCCGAGGCAGCCGCGGCGCTCGCCATCTGGGACGCCCTCCTCGAGGACGCCGCCCAGCGCTAACCAGCCCACCCCGGGCAATGATTCACGAAAGGGGTCCCTATGGACCTTGCTGACATCCGCCAGGCCATCGATGGCATCGACACCACGCTCCTCAACAGCTTTATCGAGCGCATGGACATTGCCACCGAAGTCGCCAAGTCAAAAATCGAGATGGGCAAGGCCGTCTTCGACCCCGCCCGCGAGCGCTCCAAGCTCAACAACCTCGCCAGCCGCGCGCCCGAGCGCTACGAGGCGCAGACCATCACCCTGTTCCGTCTCCTCATGAGCATGAGCAAGGCCGAGCAGCAGCGCTACATCAACGAACTCAAGGGCATCACTGTCTCGCAAAAGGCCCACGCCACGGCTGCAGCCTCCGACACGCCCTTCCCTCAAACTGCCACCGTCGCTTGCCAGGGCGTTGAGGGCGCTTACAGTCAAATCGCCGCGTGCAAGCTCTTCGACGTGCCCGATATCGCCTTCTTTGAGACCTTCGAGGGCGTTATGCGCGCCGTACGCGACGGCTTCTGCGAGTTTGGCGTGCTACCCATCGAAAACTCCACCGCAGGCTCGGTCAACGCCGTCTACGACTTGCTCGCCCAGTTCGACTTCCATATCGTGCGCTCGCTGCGCCTCAAGATCGATCACAACCTGCTCGTCAAACCCGGCACCAAACTCGCCGACTTGCGCGAGGTCTACAGCCACGGCCAAGCCATTGCCCAGTGCGCCGGCTTTATCGAGAGCCACGGCCTGCATGCCACCAAATACCCCAACACCGCCATGTCGGCCGAGATGGTCGCCAACTCCGAGCGCACCGACGTCGCCGCTATCGCCTCGCGCAGCTGCGCCGCGCTGTATGGACTCGAAGTACTGGAACCCAACATCCAGGACTCGGACAACAACTACACGCGCTTCGTCGTCATCAGTCGCGAACCGCGCGTCTATCCCGGTGCCAACCGTACCTCGCTCATGATCACCACGGCCAATGAGCCGGGCGCGCTTTATCGCGTACTCGAGCGCTTCTACGCCCTCAACATCAACCTCATCAAGCTCGAGAGCCGCCCCATCCCCGGGCATGACTTTGAGTTTATGTTCTACTTTGACCTGGACTGCCCCTTTGGCAGCAAGGCCCTCGACGACTTGCTCGACTCAATCGACGACGTGTGCGAGAGTTTCACCTACTTTGGCAGCTACACGGAGGTGCTCTAGATGACCGATACCGCCGCAACCCGTCCCTACGGCGTTCTGGGCCGCGTGCTGGGCCACAGCTACACCCCGACCATCTACAAGGAGCTCGCCGGCCTAGAGTACGTGCGCTTTGAGCGCGAGCCCGAGGATCTCGAGGCCTTTATGACCGGCGACGAGTGGGAGGGCACCAACGTGACCATCCCCTACAAGCGCGCCGTCATGGACTACCTGGACGAGCTGAGCCCGCTCGCCGAGCGCATGGGCAATGTCAACACGATAACCCGCCTGCCCGACGGCCGCCTGCGCGGCGACAACACCGACTACTTTGGTTTTCAGTGCCTGGTCGAGGAGCTGGGCGTTGAAGTGGCCGACAAGAAGGTCCTTGTGCTCGGCGCCACCGGTGGCGCGGGTACCACTGCCAGCATGGTGCTCGGCGACCTAGGCGCCACCGTGGTGCCCGTGGGCCGCACGAGCGAGGTCAACTACGGCAACATCGCGCAGCAGTCCGACGCCGCCCTGCTCGTCAACTGCACGCCCGCCGGCATGTTCCCCCATTGCCCCGACGCGCCTTGCACGCTCGAAGGGCTCGATGCGCTCGAAGGCGTTATCGACATTGTCTACAACCCCGCCCGCACGGGACTCATGCTCGAGACCGAGCGCCGCGGCATCCCCTGCATCGGTGGCCTGCTGATGCTCGTGGCCCAAGCGGCACAGGCCGTCGAGCACTATACCGGCCAAGTCACCCCGCGCAAGCGCATCTTAGACGTAACGGAGCGTCTGTCCCGCCGCGAACAAAACATCGCGCTGATCGGCATGCCGGGTTCGGGCAAGACCCGCGTGGGTGAGCAGATCGCCCAGCTCACGGGCCGCGAGCACATCGACTTGGATCGCGCGCTCGAGGAGCGTCTGGGCATGCCCTGTGCCGACTTTATCGCCGAGCGCGGCGAGGCGGCCTTCCGCGAACAGGAAACGACGGCCTTGGCCGAAATTTCCAAGCGCAGCGGCCTGGTGCTCTCCACGGGAGGTGGCGTCGTCACGCGCGACGAGAACTATCCGCTGCTGCACCAGAACAGCCTGATCGTAATGCTCAACCGCAAGCTCGACGAGCTCGCCCACAAGGGTCGTCCCATCACCGCGCGCGACGGCATCGATAAGCTGGTAGAGCAGCGCATGCCGCGCTACCGCGCCTGGGCCGACTACATCATCGACTCACGCGACTGCGCCGCCAATACCGCCCAAGCCCTCCTCGACACCCTCCCACCCGCTCTCTAACCAAAACCGCCACAAAGGGGACAGGCACCTTTGTGGCGGTTTTCCAACCGTAAAGGAAGCAACCATGAAAGCACTCGTCATCAACGGCCCCAACCTCAACATGCTCGGTATTCGCGAGCCGGGCATCTATGGCAGCGACAACTACGACCGCTTAGTGCAGATCTGCCAGGAAGCGGGCACCGCTCAGGGCTTTGACGAGATCGAGGTCTTCCAGTCCAACCACGAGGGCAGCATCGTCGACAAGATCCAGGAGGCCTACGGCAAGGTCGACGGCATCGTCATCAACCCGGCGGCCTACACGCACACGAGCGTGGCGATCCTCGATGCCCTCAAGGCCGTCGCCATCCCAGCTGTGGAGGTCCACATCAGCGCCGTCGAGACCCGCGAGGACTTCCGCCAGGTGAGCTATGCACGCCTAGCCTGCTTCGCCACCATCACCGGCGAAGGCCTCCAGGGCTACGCCCACGCGTTGGAGCTGCTGAAAGAGCATCTCGAAAAGTAGTCCCACAGGCCATATCATCAGCACCGATTCACAAAGCCAGTGCCGCCAGCAGCAACCTCGCTACTGGCGGCACTTTATTACTGGCATATAATCGTTGCAATCACACAACGTCTGGAGACTCGCATGCTAAGCATTCACCTGGGAGATTATCCCGGTTCCATTTACGATACCGAGACCTTCTTTAGGAACTCATACTTGGACTCATGGTTCGAAGACCCAATGGCCGCACAGATCATTAAAAGCGTTGACGGATCCGAGCTCATCGGTCCCCACAACATCGTAAGTAAGCAACTGGGCTCGATCACCCCACTCGAACTGTCCGGCGGCGTTAAGACGCTGCTACTAGTACGCAATCTCCCCGATAAGGTATTTAATGCCTCCACCTGCGGCGACAACTGCGCTCGCTGGTTGCTCAAAATTGGCAAAGAGCAGGACGTGCTGGTGACCCTTTACCACATCATGAAATTCCCCTGGAAGAGCTTTGAAATCCGCATCGAAAACGACAACCGCATCGTCAAGAACATGCAGGAGTTTGTCGGCGCCACCAATGACTTCTTGGATGTTGATGAGTAATGAGGGGAACACATACCGTTGTCGTCGAGCGCGCAAAGGTCAAATACACGCTCACGTTTAAACGCAACATTTCCTTTATACGAGGCAACAGTGGCACGGGCAAAACGACACTCATCTCGATGATTCGCGACTACAACGATCGTGGACCGGAGAGCGGCGTCAAGCTCAGCTGCGACGTACCCTGCGAAACGCTATCTGGCAGGCGTTGGAAGCGCGAGCTTTCGCTTATCGAGGACTCAATCGTCTTTCTAGATGAGGGCAATGAGTTTATTTACTCAAAGGACTTCGCAAAAGCCGTTAACGGCTCATCCAACTATTTTGTGCTAGTATCTCGTCGCGATGCCAGTGAACTCCCCTACAGCGTCGATGAAATCCTAAAGCTAGTCAACACCACAAGCAAGACAATCAATGGTCGCAAGAGCGATAGGCGCTTCTACTCGGTGACCAAGCCGCTATATGACCACACGACGAGCATGCTGTATCAGGATCTAAATGTTGGATTCGAGATACCCGATGCTGTGGTTGTCGAGGACAGCAAATCTGGCTATCAATTCTACGACGCTCTTTGCAACCGGCTCGGAATCCCCTGCTACACCGCCACCGGCGTAGCGAATCTAAAGCGAACGATTCACGAATGCCCCGAGCAGAACATCCTAGCCATAGGAGACGGCACAGCGTTTGGCCCCTACATCGAAAAGGTGTTGGGACAGCGTATTTACAAGAATGTTCGCTTGTTCCTCCCGGAGTCATTCGAGTGGACACTCCTACGCTCCGGGCTCATCCCCAGTAGCGACATTCCCAAAATCCTTGAGGATCCCTCGAGTTATATCGAAAGCCGCGATTATTTAAGCTGGGAACGATTCTTTACGGATGTGCTGGTCAAATACTCAGCAGATACCCGCTACGCTTACAAAAAGGCACGACTTAACGAGCAGTACCTAAAGCCACAGGCAATGAGTGCAGTATCGAAAGTCTTACCAGACTGTCTGAGGATGAAATAGGCAGCCCCAGGCTAAATCATGCAAATAGACCCCTGTTCGAATATCGGACGCCCACAGCAAATGCCTTGCGGGCGTCCGATTTTTTAATAGACAAACTCCATCAAGCACAAACAGGCAACATACCGGCTTTACAGACGGACTATTAGTATTAATATGGTATGTATCCTATACGTTCCGGTTGGAAAGGAATAGAGATGCCACCTAAGACAATTCAAGTTAGCGAAGATTTAGCAAACCAAATCAAAGCAAGGAGAGCAGAACTGGGCCTTAGCATCGAAGAAGCAGCTTCCAGAGCCGGAATCGGGGCAAAAACATGGGGTAAGTACGAGAGCGGCCAATCCATTCGAAGCGATAAGGCAACAGCCGTGTGCAAGGTCCTCAAATGGAAAAACTTCCCCGATGATTCAGCCGCAGAAACTATAAATGAGGCCACGACAAAAGAATCCTTGGCGATTGATTCGAGTCATGCCGCCTGGTCCCAATTCTTAAAAGATGAATATGGCTATAAGGGCGCAGCGTCCTTCGCCTTTGGAACCGATATTCTGCTTGACTATATCAATAAGGATCTTGAGGACCTCTCTCATCTTCCAAAAGGGACTCATGTAGGACAACTCCCCGATAGCTGGATGATTGATTTGCTCCCACCTCAATATCTGATGCAGTACAACTATGACTTTCTATTCAAACTTCGAGCAGATCTGATTAGTTATCGTATACGAGCAAAACACGGACAAGACATAATGGCCCACACCGTTGCACAAGAACTGCTTGTAAGGCTTATCCGAGATGCGTCATTCGAACTCGTTTCCGACTGGGAAACCGATGAAACCGATCTCGATGAAGACGGCTATCCACGGGACTTAGGTTGGGATGAATGGCCCGAGGATATCTGTGGCGACGATGATCTCAAATTCTTTATTAATGACGACACATGGACGGAAGAAGGCAATTCATATTCGTTCGAGAACTGGTTTGAACCCCAGTTCTGTCTAAGTTAAATAGGCAACGAACAAACGGAGCTTCAGCAGAGACTGAAGGCGCCCAGTTCTAACCCTGACACAAAAATGTCCACAAAACAGCGGGGACGATCAGCTTGGTCGACCCCGCTACAAATTACGCCTTCTTGATCACGTACGCCAATCCGATATCGCAGGCACAACGCACGATTGATGCGAAGAGCCACGATGCCGACAGCTTCATGAGCAACGGCATCGTCTGCCAAGGGATAAACCAATCGACTGCGTGGGTTGCAAAGATTGCCAGGCTGGCTTGTCCGCAAAACACGAGCCCTCGCTCAAGAGCGCCCAAGAACGGTACGTCCTTCAGCTTCTCCACAGCCATAGAAACCCAACATACGCAGTAACTGCCAGCAAGAGCGGCAATCGTGGCAATAACAAAACCGTCCACGCGGCGGCTCGAAAGTTCAAGCCCGCTCATAGCTGCTAAGACAAGCCAAACAATTCCAGCTCCAATAAACAGCAGCGGCTTGTCCACGCTCGGCTCCAGCCCCCTTTGGCGGGCCGTATAGCCAATCCACATCAGCAAAACGATGTAGCAGCTCAGATCCAGATCGACCGGCAGGTAGATACCCAAAAAGCGAGACACGCTCAGGCCACCGAAAGCTATCGCAGCACAGACAACGCCCCGCCAAACAACCCCAACTTCGCGCCCGTCAAACAGCCGTACCAGCGCATTAAACAGCAGGCGCGACGTAAACAGCGCGGCAGCAGGCGCGACGTAAACAGCGCGGCTAAAAACCACGCCATGCCAACGGCGGCAACGCCAAGCCCAGACACATCAACACCCGAGGCAAACACGAGCATCTCAAGTCCGCCCGTAAGCGCACTACCCGTCAAAGGAGCCCCGCTCATCAAGAACGTCGGCACCTGCCACGCCAGCGCAAGCACCACATACGGCACCAGCAAACGCGACACCGAGCCACTCACCAGCTCGCGCCACGGCTTGGGCCTAAACGTATATCCAGCAAGAATAAAAAAACACCGGCATGTGAAACGAGAAGATGGCGTGCCGCAAAGGCGAGGGATTTGGAACGGTGTGCCCCACAATGACCAGGATAATTGCAATCCCCTTTGCAATATCAATCCAGTCGAGCCTTTTGGTCCCCATAGCTCACCCTTCAAAACCGCAGCAATAAGACGAAAAAAGCCCGGACCACTAAGCGGTCCGGGCTTAATAAACGATGGTGCTCCATGGCGGATTCGAACCGTCGACCTTGGGATTAGAAGTCCCCTGCTCTATCCAACTGAGCTAATGGAGCAAATAACCGCACGCCCAAGCACGCGCACGCGTGCCAAGCGCTTGTAATTATAACCTAGTTGAACTGCTCGCGGTACGCCTTGCAGACCTCATCAACCGGGCCGTCCATGCGAAGGTCGCCCTTCTCAATCCAAACGGCGCGCTGGCAAATGCGCTCGACCTGCTCCATGGAGTGCGAAACGAACAGAACCGTCACGTCACCGCTCTGGATAAAGTGCTGAATACGGGCCTCGCACTTTTGCTGGAAGAACACGTCACCGACGGACAGCGTCTCATCAACGATCAGAATATCGGGCTCGGTAATCGTCGCGATTGCAAAGGCAATACGCGCCACCATGCCCGAGGAGAAGTTCTTAAGCGGCATGTCGACAAAGTTCTGCAGCTCAGCGAACTCGATAATGCCGTCAAAGTTGGCATCAATGAACTCCTTGGTGTAGCCGAGCAGGGCGCCGTTCAGATAGATGTTCTCGCGGGCGGTCAGCTCGGGGTCAAAGCCGGCACCAAGCTCAATCAGCGGTGCGATGTTGCCATGCACCTTAACGCTGCCCTCGCTGGGCTCGAGCACGCCGGCGATAATCTTAAGCATCGTAGACTTGCCGGAACCATTAGTGCCCACCAGGCCCACGACCTCGCCTCGATGAATATCAAACGAGATGTGCTTTAGCGCCCTAAACTCCTCAAAGAACAGCTCGTGCTTGGCAAGCTTAATGAAATACTCCTTGAGGTTGGTCAGCGACTCGGACGCCATGTTAAAGATCATGGTGACGTCGTCGACCTCGACAGCCAGAGGCTGCTCGCTGTAATCAACAACAGATTCAGTCATCACAGCACTCCTTAGATGTAGAGGATGAATTTGCGCTCGGACTTATGGAACACGGTGTAGCCAATAGCAAGCGCAAGAACCGCCCAAGCGACGCACATACCAAGCGTCAAGAACGAAGGCGTGGTCTGGAACAGGAAGATGTCACGCATAAACTGCAGGTAGTTGTACATGGGGTTCGCATAGACCAGGATGCGCACGATATGGGGCATTTGCGCAACGAAGTCGGTCGTCCAGAAGATGGGCGTGATATAGGTCCACGCCGTGATGACGACACTCCACAGATGCATAACGTCGCGGAAAAAGACGGTGAGCGCCGAAAGCATCATACCCAGGCCCATGCAGAAGCACATAAGCAAGAACAAGCAAACAGGCAGCAGAATGAGGTGCCACGAAGGCATAACGCGGAACCACAGCATAACGATGGCGACGGCGACCAGCGAGAAGGCAAAGTTGACCAGCGAGAAGAGCACCTTCTGCACCGGGAAGACCCAGCGGTGAACCTTGACCTTCTTGAGCAGCGGAGCTGCGCCCACGATCGACGTCAGCGCCTGGTTCGTAGACTCGGACATGACGGCAAAGGTGACGTTACCCACGATCAAGTACAGCGGGTACATCTCGGGCGTAATAGAGCCGTTGCGACCCTGGGCAAAAATCGTCGAGAACACGATGGCCATGACGATCATCATCAGCAGCGGGTTGAGCACCGACCACGCAACGCCCAAAACACTGCGACGATACTTAATCTTAAAATCCTTGGTAACCAGCTGACGAAGGATAAACGCGTCCTTCTCAAATTCGTTCTTAGCAAACGTCGCAGGCAGACTGCGAGTTTCTTGTTGCTTTGTCTGATCCGACACGGATGCAACTCCTTTACTCGTAATCGTTGACAAACGAACAGTATAGACCCGACGGACAGGCAAACGAATCGCGCAACAAAACTGGAGAACTAACCCACATCTTAGGATGCCAGGCGCAAACGGCTATACTTTCAGAGATTGAAATTCAAAGGAGCATTGAGTGAATTCTGAATCCATTGCCGTCATCATCCCCTGCTACAACGAAGCGCTTACGATCGGTAAGGTCGTCGACGACTTTCACCGCGAACTTCCGCAGGCGACGGTCTATGTCTATGACAACAACTCATCGGACGAGACTTCCCGCATCGCAGCAGAGCATGGCGCGACGGTCCACCTT
This sequence comes from uncultured Collinsella sp., assembly GCA_900541725.1. GTDB lineage: Bacteria > Actinomycetota > Coriobacteriia > Coriobacteriales > Coriobacteriaceae > Collinsella. Next base: position 141,105 of record UQLB01000001.1, read on the forward strand.
GAGCCGCGCCAGGGTAAGGGCAACGTCTGCCGCCAGATGTTTCGCGACATCGATGCCGACTGCTACCTGATGGTCGACGGCGACGACACCTACCCCGCCGAGGCGGCCAAGGCCCTCTGCGAGCCTATCCTCAACGGCACGGCCGACATGACCGTGGGTGACCGCCTTTCCAACGGCACCTACGCCGAGGAGAACAAGCGTGCCTTCCACGGCTTTGGCAACAACCTGGTACGCGCCATGATCAAGTGGATCTATGGCTACAGTTTCGATGACGTCATGACCGGTTACCGCGCCATGAGCCGCCCGTTCGTCAAAACCTTCCCCGTGCTTTCCGAGGGCTTTCAGATCGAAACCGAGCTCTCGATCCACGCTGTCGACCACCGCTGGCGCATCAAAGATGTACCCATCGAGTACCGCGACCGTCCCGAGGGCTCCGAGTCCAAACTCAACACCGTCAGCGATGGCATTAAGGTCGTCGCGATGATCGGCACGCTGTTCAAGGACTACCGCCCGCTAAAGTTCTTCACCCTGGTCGCAATTCTATTCGCGCTTATCGGCCTCGCCCTGGGCATGCCCATCGTTGTCGAGTATTTCCAGACCGGCCTCGTCCCGCGCTTCCCCACCGCCATGCTCGCCGCATCGTTTATGTTCCTGTGCGGCCTGAGCCTTGCAACCGGATTCATCCTCGACTCCGTGGCAAAGGTCGAAAAAAAGCAGTGGGAAGTCGACGTGTACAGCAAATACGCTTTCGATGACTATCGCAGCGACAAAACGAACGCGAGGTAAATCGCCATGCCGCTCATCTCCAACGTCGTGCCGTGCTACAACGAGCAGGAATCGCTTCCGATCTTTCTCAAAGAGCTCGATGGCGTTGTCCACGCCATAACGCAAAAGCACCCCGAAATCTCATTCGAAGCGGTCCTCGTCGACGATGGCTCGGCAGACGCAACGCTCACCGTCATGAAAGCCGAGGCCGCGGGCTCGCATCCATATACCATTCATTGGTACTCCTTCTCGCGCAACTTTGGTAAAGAGGCGGCGCTGTTTGCCGGACTCCAGCATGCAAAGGGCGACTATGTTGCCACCATGGATGCCGACATGCAGGACCCGCCCTCGCTCCTGCCGCAAATGTACGAGCTCCTGCAAACCGAAGACTACGACAACGTCGCCACGCGCAGGACCACCCGCGAAGGCGAGCCTCCCATCAGGTCGTTCTGCGCCCGCATGTTCTACAAAATCATCAACCGTATTTCCAAGGCCGACATCGTCGACGGAGCGCGCGATTTTAGACTCATGAAACGACCCATGGTCAACGCCATCATTTCCATGGGCGAATACAACCGATTCTCTAAGGGCATTTACGGCTGGGTCGGCTTTAAAACCAAGTGGCTCCCTTATGTAAACGTCAACCGCGTTGCCGGCGAGACCAAGTGGAGCTTTTGGTCGCTGCTCCTCTATTCAATCGATGGCATCGTCGCGTTCTCTACGGCGCCACTCTCCCTTGCCGCCCTCACGGGCATCATTTTCTGCCTCATCGCCATCCTGGGATTCATCGTTATCCTGGTCAAAACGCTTGTCTGGGGTGACCCTGTCGGCGGATGGCCCTCACTCGCCTGCCTCATTACGCTGTATGGCGGCATGCAGCTTCTGTGCCTGGGAATCATCGGCGAGTACCTAGCAAAGGCCTATCTGGAGACCAAGCGACGCCCCATCTATATCGTTCGCGAGTCCAACGAGGATTCTGATGACACGGTCCACTAACAGCACGCTCAAGAACGTTGCGTTCTACGCTGCCTGCTTCACGTTTTCCATCACGCTCTTTGTCGCGCTCGCCATAGCGGGGCATATATATCCCTTTGGCGACAATTCGTTTCTCACCAACGACCTCAAGTACCAATACATCGACTTCTTTGCGTGGTTTCGCCGCGTCCTTTTAGGCGAAGCGAACCTTCGCTATTCCTTCTCCCAGGGACTTGGCATGAACACTTGGGGCCTCTATAGCTACTACCTCGCGAGCCCCTTCAACCTGCTCTGCGTGTTGTTTCCCCAGGACAAGCTGACGCTCTTTGTATTCGTCATCAGCGCGCTCAAGCTTGGCTGCGTCCACATCAGCAGCGCTTGGTATGTGCAAAAGCGCTTTGGCTTATCCAAGCCCGCGGCATTCCTGCTTTCCCTCTCGTTCACGTTTTGCAGCTGGACCGTCAGCAACCTGCGCAACCCGCTCTGGATTGATTGCCTGATCCTGCTTCCCGTTTGCGCCTACGGTTGCTACGAGGTCATCCGCAAGCAGCGCATAGCGCGCCTTGTCATCGCCACGGCACTTAACGTCATGTTCTGCTGGTATACGGCCTATATCAGCATTCTGTTCCTCTGCATCTTTGTACTGGTCGAATTTGTCGATTACGCTGCCGAGCAGGGCTTTAGCTGGAAGCTCATGCTCGATCGAGCACTTCGATTCGCAGGCGCCATCGTTCTCGGGCTGCTTCTGTCCGCTTGGACCTTTTTGCCGACCATCCTTGCCATGTCCAAGGGCGGCCCCGTTTTGGCCCTCGGACCGCTGCTTAAAACCAGCCTCAAATCGCTCATCAGGGGCTTTCTCCCCGGCATGTGGATGAACAACGACAGTACACCGCAGTTCTATTGCGGCGTAATCATGATGCTGCTCGCGGTGAGCCTACTATTTAACCGCGCCGTTCCGATCAAGATGCGCATCGCGACACTTGTCGTCACGATAATCCTGGTCGCAAGCTCCGTTTTGAGTCCGCTCGAGTACATCTGGTGCGGCATGCGCGTACCCAACGGCTTCTATTCGCGCACGGCTTTCTTGCTGAGCTTCTTTGCGCTGTGGGCAGCGGGCTATGCCCTGCGGACGCTCAAGGACCACCCTAAATTGTGCCGAGCATCTCGTCCAGCAGTTATCCTGCCCCTCCTGGCGCTTACGACCATCGAGCTGTTCGCCAACGCCCATAGCATATGGAACCAGCTGTACATAGGCTATTCCGAGGACAATAACAGCGCCTACGTCGCCACCGCAACAAGAACTGTCAGTGCGATTCAGGACAACGACCCGACGTCGTTCTACCGCATTGACCGCACGACCACGCGTGCCGATAGCGCCGCCCTCAACGAAGGCTTGGCGCTCGGGTACGATCAGCTGTCCTCGTATTCGTCTGCCAACAACCCGCAGGCCATCGCGCTGCTCAACTCCCTTGGCTACAGCAGCGTGGGCGAGTTTTCGACCCGTTATGCCGAGCCGATTCTGACTGTCGACGCGCTGCTGGGGGTCAAGTACGCCATTGCCGAGCAGACGCCCGCAGGATACGTGGCACTGCCGGAGCCAGGCGGCATGGCAAGCGCCGTGTACGAGAACCCCTATGCGCTCAGCCTTGGTATCACGGCCTCCAAAGACATTCAAAACTGCACGCTGGAGGGCGAAAATCCCTTCGAGATGCAAAACGGCCTGTATAGCAAAATCCTCGGCCACAAGGTTGAGCTCTACACCGAGATTGACGCCACGAAAACGGTGGACAGCCTGGACGCAAAGCAGTGGAGCGTCACCGTGCCAGCAGGATCAATCGGCTATCTCTACATCAATAAAGATGCGAATGCCGGCAGCTATTGGCCCGTCGCCCTCACTATTGACCAGCGGACAATCAATAGCGAAGCTTGGCGATTCGACAACAATATCCGCCAGATTGCAGATGCATCGGATGGTCCAAGCTCGCATACGGTATCGCTGGAGGTCGCAGAGGGCTATACCGATATGCCACAAGACAATGAGCCGGTCTTTTACGCGCTCAATCTGGAAGTCTTTGAGCAGATTATCGACGAGCTTAAGACGAGCGAGTTTGTTCCGGCGGTTTTCGAGGACGGAAGGATCGAAGGCGAGTATACCGCCAAGTATGACGGCAACCTGCTGCTGAGCGTTCCGTACGATGAGGGCTGGAACATAACGGTAAACGGAACCGCCGCAGAACTAACGCCCGCCGCCGATAAGGGCCTGTCGTCCCTGAACGTGCAGAAAGGCGCGAATAGGATCGTGATGACCTACAAGACTCCGGGTGCCCTTGCGGGGCTTGCAGTGAGTCTGGCGACCACCGTCGCCCTTGTTGCAGCGGGGCTATACGCCAGGCATAAGAAAAGCCGCCGTTAACAAGCGGCGGCTTTTACTCTCGAAAAGTTAATAGCGGCTAGAGCGTCTTGAGGTACTCCCCCAGCTCTTCCTCCCAGTCGGGCATGTTGAACCCGACCGACTCGAGCCTGGAAAGGTCGAGCGCGGAGTGGACCGGGCGCGGGGCGACGGGACCGGCGGCGCTCGCGTAGTAGTCGGCGGTCGATACCGGCAAGACCTTGTCCCCGTTGCCGTTGGCGGCCTCGAAGACGGCACGGGCGATGTCGGCCCAGCTCTTCACGGCGCCGGAGCCGGTGCAATCGTAGGTGCCGTAGGGGGCCTTCGCGTCCAGCACATGGAAGATGGCCTGCGCCATGTCGCGCGTGAAGGTCAGGCGTCCCAGCTGGTCGTCAACGACGGTGACCTGCTCCAGGGCGTCGTCCGCGGAGGCGCAGCGGTCAGAGAGCATGCGCATGGTCTTGACGAAGTTGTGCCCCTCGCCGATGACCCAGGAGCTGCGCATGATGTAGTGGCGCGGGCAGCCGGCCACGGCGATGTCCCCCGCCGCCTTGGTCTGCCCGTAGACGGACAGCGGGCTGAACGGCTCCTCCTCGTCATGGACCTCGGCGGTGCCGTCGAAGACGTAGTCGGAGGACACGTGGACGAGCGTGATGCCGTGCCCGGCGCAGGTGCGGGCGAGAAGGGCCGGGCCGGTCGCGTTGGCCTTCCAGGCGGTGGCGCGGCCCTCGGGGGTCTCCGCCCTGTCCACAGCCGTGTAGGCGCCGCAGTTGATCACGGTGCCGTAGAGCGACCAGTCGTACTGTGCGTAGGCGTCCGGGTCGGACATGTCGAAGGTGTCGATGTCGCAGAAGTCGAAGTCCTTCGACATGCCGCGCTCCTCGGCGAGCGCGCGCACCGCATGGCCCAGCTGGCCGTTGCAGCCGGTGACGAGGGTGCGCCTGGGCGCCATGGGGACGACGTCCTTGAGCATCGGGTGTTTGAGGTCGGCCTCGGAGACGGTGGCCTCCTCCAGCGGGATCGGCCACTCGATGGCGAGCTCCGGGTCGGCGAGGTTCACGAAGGTATAGGTCCTCTTCAGCTCGAGCGACCAGTGGGCGTCCACCAGGTAGGTGTAGGCGGTGCCGTCCTCCAGGGCCTGGAAGGAGTTGCCCACGCCGCGGGGCACGTAGATGGCCTTGGAGGGGTCCAGGACGGTCGTGTAGACCTTGCCGTAGGTGTCACTGCCCTCGCGCAGGTCGACCCAGGCGCCGAAGACGCTGCCGCGGGCCACGGAGATGAACTTGTCCCAGGGCTCGGCGTGGATGCCGCGGGTGACGCCGCGGCTGTCGTTGTAGGAGATGTTGTTCTGGACGATGCGGAGGTCGGGGATCCCGAGCGCGCACATCTTGGCGCGCTGCCAGTTCTCCTTGAACCAGCCGCGCGAGTCGCCGTGGACGGCCAGGTCGACGACCTTGAGGCCCTCGATTCCGGTCTCGGCGACGGAGAGGTCCTTCTCGAATGCGATGTCTGCCATGTGGGAAAAGCTCCTATCGAAGAGGTTGGATAACCGGGGGCGCCCGCGCGGGGACGCAGGATCATCCCCATGCCCTGCGGCCCC
>UQLB01000002.1 GCA_900541725.1 uncultured Collinsella sp.
ATGCCGAAATGGCGCGAAGCACGCGGTTGACAAAACTATAGAGACACGTCCCAGAATAATCATCTATGGTGACCGACCAGCTAAAAAAGCCCCGTCCCAAATGGGCTACTCTATGATGCTGGCGATGAGGTCGTTTGCTTTGGTGGCGATGACGTTGTTGATGTCGGCCTGCAGCTCCTCGTAGACCGCTATGGCTCGCTCGCCGGCGGGGGTGAGGGTGGATCCGCGGGCGCCGTCGCGCTCGATGAGCTTGCAGCCCAGCTGACCTTCGGCCTCGTTCACGATGCGCCAGGCCTTGGAATACGCCATTCCCATGCTCTTGGCGGAACGGTTGAGCGAGTGCTCGCGGGCGATACCTTGCAGCAGCAAGACACAGCCGTGGCCGAAGACGCCCGGCAAATCCTTGTCGCACGCTTGAATGACCAACTTTGCCGTCGTCTTGTACTTCATACGCTCCACGTCTCCCCGCTAAAGTGTTTGCTGGGCAAACGCAAAGCCTGCGTCAAACCCTCGTGTGCTCTTCTTAAATCATGCATTGTAGCAGTCAAAGTGCGTTAAGATACTTCCCCAGTATTGGGCGCCCAAGGTTGGGCTGGGTCCTACGAGGCCTGCAGCCGACCGGTCGCATGGAAAAAGGAGAAACATGGCTACGTTCTTTCCCGGTGAGTCCCACACGTTTTCGGAGTATCTGCTGGTCCCTGGTTACTCGTCCTCGCAGTGCATCCCCAACAACGTCTCTCTTAAGACGCCGCTGACCCGCTTTAAGCGCGGTGAGAAGCCGGCAATCACCCTGAACATCCCCATGGTTTCCGCTATCATGCAGTCCGTTTCGGGCGTCGACATGGGTGTCGCGCTCGCTACCGAGGGTGGCCTGTCCTTCATTTACGGTTCCCAGAGCGCCGAGTCCGAGGCCGCTATGGTCAAGGCCGTCAAGGATCACAAGGCCGGCTTCGTTCAGTCCGATTCCACCCTGACCCCCGACATGACCATGGAGCAGGTCATCGAGCTCAAGGAGAAGACCGGTCACTCCACTATGCCGGTCACCGACGACGGCACTCCCAAGGGTAAGCTCCTGGGCATCGTCACCAGCCGTGACTATCGTCCCAGTCGCGATGACCACCAGACGAAGGTCTCCGAGTTCATGACCCCGCGTGAGCAGCTCATCGTGGGCGACAAGAACATCAGCCTTAAGGTTGCCAACGACGTCATCTGGGACAACAAGCTCAACGCTCTGCCCATCGTCGACGACAACGATCACCTCATGGGCATTGTCTTCCGCAAGGATTACGACAGCCACAAGACTAACCCCAACGAGCTGCTCGATAACGACAAGCGCTACATGGTCGGCGCCGGTATCAACACCCGCGACTATGCCGAGCGCGTGCCGCTGCTCATCGAGGCCGGCGCTGACGTTCTGTGCATCGACTCCTCCGAGGGCTTCAGCGAGTGGCAGAAGCGCACCATCGAGTGGATCCGCGCCAACTACGGCGAGGACGTCAAGGTCGGCGCCGGTAACGTCGTCGACGCCGAGGGCTTCCGCTTCCTGGCCGACTGCGGTGCCGACTTCATCAAGGTCGGTATCGGCGGCGGTTCCATCTGCATTACCCGCGAGACCAAGGGTATCGGCCGTGGCCAGGCTACCGCGCTGATCGATGTCTGCCGCGCTCGCGACGAGTACTACGAGGAGACCGGTGTTTACGTGCCCGTGTGCTCCGACGGCGGTATCGTCTACGACTACCACATGACGCTCGCCCTTGCTATGGGTGCCGACTTCATGATGCTGGGTCGCTACTTCGCCCGCTTCGACGAGAGTCCGACCGAGCGCGTCAACGTCAATGGCCAGTACATGAAGGAGTACTGGGGCGAGGGTTCTGCGCGTGCCCGCAACTGGCAGCGCTACGACCTGGGCGGCGCCGCGAAGCTCAGCTTCGTCGAGGGCGTTGACTCCTACGTTCCCTATGCAGGTTCCCTCAAGGACGGCGTGGGCGGCACGCTCTACAAGGTCAAGTCCACGATGTGCAACTGCGGCGCCCTCTCGATCCCCGAGCTCCAGGAAAAGGCACGCCTGACCCTGGTAAGCTCCACCTCCATCGTCGAAGGCGGCGCCCACGACGTAGTCGTGAAGGACTCCCAGCAAAGCGTCAGCTACCGCTAAGCGGCTTTCCCAAGCACCGCACCTTGCCGTTCAAACCGTCGCTCGCGTACTAAAGTACGCGTCGCTCCTCTTTCACGGCAATCTGCGGCACTTGGAAAACCCGACCATCCTTGGGCGGTTAACAAATAGCGGTTGATTCACATCCACGTTATTTAGATAAAGCGAGATGCCTGCAAGTCGCAGACATCTCGCTTGTTGTATTTGCTAGAATCATCCAAGTTAACCTTAGGGTCGGGCGGCTTGGCTTTGTTCGCTACAAGTTCCGCACGCAAAGAAGAGCACTTAATGTGCTCTTCGTCTTGCGCAGGACTGTCCGCAGTAGCGAATAAAGCCAAGCCGCCCGACCCCAGCTAAGATTAAAGGAGCTGATATGTGCGATTGCACAGATCATAAGGATGAGATCCCTGCCTACGACGCGCAGGCCATTGAGTCCAAGTGGATGAAGGCCTGGGAGGACTCCAACCTCTTTGCCGTCGACACCGACGACAGCAAGCCCAAAAAGTACGTGCTCGAGATGTTCCCGTATCCGTCGGGCGACCTGCACATGGGCCACGCGCGCAACTATACCATCGGCGATGCCATGGCCCGTCAGGCCCGCATGCGCGGCTACGACGTGCTGCACCCCATCGGCTTTGACGCCTTTGGCCTGCCCGCCGAGAACGCCGCCATCAAGCACAACACGCAGGCTGCCGCCTGGACGTATAAGAACATGGACCAGGCGCTCGCCACGATGAAGCGCATGGGCTTCTCCTACGATCTGGATCGCATGGTCAAGACCTGCAGCCCCGACTACTATCGCTGGGGCCAGTGGATCTTTGAGAAGATGTGGGAAAAGGGCCTGGTCTACCGTAAGAAGAACCCGGTCAACTGGTGCCCCACCTGCAAGACCGTTCTGGCCAACGAGCAGGTCACCGAGGGCAAGTGCTGGCGCTGCGGCACCGAGCCCGAGAAGCGCGACCTTGAGCAGTGGTACTACAAGATCACCGAGTACTCTCAGGAGCTGCTCGACGATCTGGAGAAGCTCCCCGGCTGGCCCGAGCGCGTCAAGCAGATGCAGGCTAACTGGATCGGTCGCTCCGAGGGCGCCGAGGTCGACTTTATCCTGTGCGACCAGGATGGCGAGCCCATCGAGGGCGACGAGGGCAAGATCACCGTCTTCACCACGCGTGCCGATACGCTCTTTGGCGTTTCCTTCTTTGTCCTGGCTCCCGAGTACGCCGGCCTGCACGAGCTCGTCGAGGGCACGGAGTACGAGGAGGCCGTCACCAAGATTGTCGAGGACTCCAAGCATATCTCTGCTGTCGAGCGTGCCCAGGGCACCCTCGAGAAGCACGGTGCCTTCACGGGCCGCTATGTGGTAAACCCCGTCAACGGCGAGAAGGTCCCCGTGTGGGTTGCCGATTATGTCGTTGCCGACTACGGTACCGGTGCCGTCATGGCCGTTCCCTGTGGCGACCAGCGCGACTTTGAGTTCGCCCGCAAGTACGACCTGCCGATCGTACCGATCATCCTGGACGATGACGATCGCGCTGCCGTCGAGGCCAGCGGTGAGACCATCGATACCTTCCATGCCGAGACCGTCGACTGGGATTGCGCTCACGCTGCCGAGGGCACGCTCGTCCAGTCCGGCAAGTACACTGGCATGCGCGGCGGCAAGCACTCCGAGGGCGAGGCTGCGATCGTGGCCGACCTCGAGGCCATGGGCTGCGGTCGTCGCAAGGTCGAGTTCCGTCTGCGCGACTGGCTCATCAGCCGCCAGCGCTATTGGGGCAACCCCATCCCGGCCATCCACTGCGAGCACTGCGGCATCGTTCCCGTGCCCGAGGACCAGTTGCCGGTGACGCTGCCCGAGAACCTTGACCTGGGCGCCGGCGAGACCCTCGCCGAGTGCAAGGAGTTCTACGAGACCACCTGCCCGGTCTGCGGCCGCCCGGCCAAGCGCGAGACCGATACCATGGACACCTTCACCTGCTCCAGCTGGTATTACCTGCGCTATACCGACCCGCACAACACCGAGCTGCCCTTCTCCCGCGAGGCCGCCGACCGTTGGATGCCCGTCGATAACTACATCGGCGGCATCGAGCACGCCATTCTGCACCTGCTCTACAGCCGCTTCTTTACCAAGGCACTGCGCGACCTGGGCCTGCTGAGTGTGGACGAGCCCTTCACCAACCTGCTGTGCCAGGGCATGGTCAAGGACGAGAACGGCGACACCATGTCCAAGTCCAAGGGCAACGTCGTGCCTCCGAGCTCGGTCATCGAGCCCTACGGCGCCGACACTATGCGTTTGGCGATCCTGTTTATCGCTCCGCCCGAGAAGGACTTCGACTGGGATCCCAAGGCCGTTGAGGGCGCCAACCGCTTCATCAAGCGCGCCTGGCGTATCGTTTGGCAGCTCGTCCAGTCCGGCGACGCCAACGTGGCCTTCGACAAGTCCGCGCTCGACGAGGTTGCGATGAAGCTCTATCGCGAGCGTCACCGCACCATCGCCAAGTGCACCGAGGACTTCGATCGCGGCCAGTTCAACACCGCGATCTCGGCCGTCATGGAGCTCGTCAACGCGGCGAGCGCCTACCTCAACGCCACCGAGGATACCGCCCGCGACAAGGCGCTGTGCTACGGCGTGGCTAAGGATATCGTGAGCGTCCTTGCTCCCATCTGCCCGTTCTGGGCCGACGAGCTGTGGCACGAGGCGCTCGGCTGCGAGGGCAACGCCTACACCGCCGCCTGGCCCGAGTTCGACCTGGCCGAGTCCGTTGAGGACACGGTGCAGATCGTGGTCCAGGTGCTCGGCAAGGTCCGCGGCCGCGTCGACGTGGCCCGCGATGCCTCCAACGAGGAAATGCAGGCTGCCGCCGAGGCCGCCGTCGCCAAGTGGCTCGAGGGCAAGACGGTCGTCAAGGCCATCTGCGTGCCCGGCAAGCTGGTCAACCTGGTGGTCAAGTAGGCACTGTGCGCTTAACTGACGCATAAAAGACGAGGGGCGATCCGGTTGGGTCGTCCCTCGTTTTGCATGTACCTGCCATGGTGTCTTCGGTCAATTGTCCTATTCTTGTGGAGAAGCTGTGCGCACGCTGACCTGCAGATTCGTACTGTGCTTGCACGTTTCCGCAGCTATTGGTATAGTTTGCTTGCAAATGAAGTTGTAATTGAAAGAAGTGGGGTTTCGGCCCCGCTTCTTTTTTGTATGGATGGAGGTGCCGCAATGGTCAAGACCAAGACCGAGCAGGCGATCATCGACGCGCTCGAGGCCGTCGCTCCCCAGCACGATGTCGACATCGTCGACGTCGAGCTCGTGGGTGCCACCAAGGCCCCCTGCGTGCGCGTGCGTATCGAGGGTGCCGAGGGTCAGAGCCTTTCGCTCAACGACGTCACGGCCAACACCAAGTGGGTCGGCGATGTGATTGAGGAGCTCGACCCCATCTCTTCGAGCTATACGCTCGAGGTGTCGAGCCCGGGTATGGCGCGCCCGCTGCGCCGCCCGTGCGACTTTACCCGCTTTGTGGGCGAGAACTGCGAGCTCACCTCCACCGCTACCGAGGGCCGTCGCAAGTACGCCGGTAAGATTGCCGCCGCCACCGAGACGAACGTGACCCTCGAGCTCGAGGGCGGCGAGTCCGTTACCCTCGATTTCTCTGATGTTAAAAAGTGCAAGTTGAAGCCCACCTACGACTTCAAGCCCGCGAAGGAAGGAAAGTAAGATGGCAGCATCCGACATGATGTCCGCCCTGATGGAGCTTCGCCAGGAAAAGCACATCGACCAGCTCTACCTGATCGACCGCCTGGAGCAGTCGCTCGCCAAGAGCTATGCCGAGATCCTGCATCTTGAGTGGGGCGCCAAGGTGACCATCGACCGCACCACCGGCAAGATCTACGTCTACCGCTTGGAGCCGATCGACGATTCCATGGACGAGGAGGGCAACTTCACCGAGTTCGAGGAGATTGACGTCACCCCCAAGAACACGAGCCGCATCGCTGCCCAGCACGCCAAGGCCGAGATCAACGCCATCGTGCGCAACTCCGCCCGCGAGCAGATCTACGAGGAGTTCTCCGGCCGCATCGGTGACCTCATCAGCGGTACCGTGCTGCAGTCCACACCCGACTTCACGATTGTCAAGATCCGCGAGGGCGTCGAGGCCGAGCTGCCGCACTTCGACCAGCGCCGTTACGAGAACGAGCGCAACGAGCGTCCGATGGGCGAGCGCTACCTGCACAACCAGCACATCAAGGCCGTGATCATCGACGTTCGCGACCCCAACTCCAACCTGCAGCCGGTTCGTGGCGAGCACAGCCGTCCGCCGATTGTCATCTCCCGTACCCACCCCGAGCTCATGCGTCGTCTGTTTGAGCAGGAGGTGCCCGAGATCTATGAGGGCACCGTCCAGATCAAGTCGATCGCCCGCGAGCCCGGCCAGCGCTCCAAGGTCGCCGTCCACTCGCTCGACGACCGTCTGGATCCCGTGGGCGCCTGCGTCGGCCCCAAGGGCAGCCGTGTTCGCGCTGTCGTGGGCGAGCTCCGTGGCGAGCGCGTCGACGTCATCCTGTGGGATGCCGATCCTTCCGTCTACGTCGCTAACGCCCTGTCGCCCGCTAAGGTCACCCGCGTCCTCATTGACGAGGAGAAGGCCTACGCCGGCGTCATCGTGCCCGACGACCAGCTGTCCCTCGCCATCGGCAAGGAGGGCCAGAACGCCCGCCTCGCCGCGCGCCTGACCGGTTGGCACATTGACATCAAGTCCGAGACGCTTGCCGCCGACATCCTCAAGAACGTTCCCGTTCACGAGGAGCCCGCCGCCGACCTGATCGGTGACGAGGAGGACGAGGACGTCCGCCGCTGCGAGTACGTGTCCGAGGACGGCATCCAGTGCCGCAACCAGGCTCGTCCCGGCTCCCGTTTCTGCGGTGTCCATGACACCGACGCCTTCGATGATGCGGAGGACCTGATCTAGCGCGCGGTCGCGCCGGGCGGGTCCCGGCGCGTCTCCCACGCTCGTTCAGTCTCTAGGCACCCAAGGTGCCAGAAAGGGTATGTGAAGTCATATGGCAAAAGTCCGTGTGTCCACCCTGGCCAAAGAGTTCGGCATGACCTCCAAGGAACTGATGGGTCATCTCGCCGATATGAAGATTCCCGCTAAGTCCGCTTCCTCCACCTTGGAGGACGCCTATGTCGCCATGGTCCGCAAGCAGCTCGCCTCGGTGATCGAGGCCCGCGCTCAGGAAGTCGAGGCCGCCAAGCAGGCCGAGGAGCAGGCAGCTGCCGCCGAGGAGGCCGCTCGCGCCGCTGAGGCCGAGCGCGAGCGCATCGCCGCCGAGAAGGCCCGCGAGGAGGAGCGCCGCCAGTTTGCCGCAGCCCAGGCTGCCGAGGAGGCTGCCCGCGCCGAGGCCGAGGCCAAGAAGAAGGCCGAGCAGGAGCGCCTTGCCCGCGAGAAGGAGGAGGCTGCCCGCGAGGCCCAGCGCCGCGCCGTTCCCGCTTCCGACTCCGGTTCGCGCTTCCGTTCGCTGCTCGACCAGATCGCCGCACAGGAGACCGTGCTCAAGGAGAAGAAAGACGCCGAGGACAAGGCCAAGGCCGAGCGCGCCGCCGAGCGCGGTAACCGTCGTGGCGGCAACAACGACCGCCGCGGTGGCCGTCGTAACGATCGCAACGCTTCCGACAACAACTCCGAGCGCAACGCCTCCGAGAGCCGTCCGCACAGCCATCGCACCAACGCCAGCAACAACGTCGCTGCTGGCATGGACTTCCCCAACCCCGACAAGCAGGGCAAGGGCAAGAAACGCAAGGGCGGTCACAACAACGAAGAGGACCACTACAGCCGCATGGCTCGCGAGGCCGAGGAGTACAGCCGCGAGAAGGTGCTCGAGGAGGCTCGTGCTGCCGTCGAGGAGGCCTCTCGCGAGTCCACCGGTCGCCGCAAGAAGCGCAAGGAGAAGCGCGAGCGCGAGGCTGCCAAGGCTCAGGAGGAGCGCAAGATAGAGGAGGCGCTGGCCCAGGGCGTGAACCCCGAGGACCTCGACGCCATCAAGGTCTCCCAGGGCGTTACCGTCCAGGAGCTTGCCGAGGCGCTCGACGTTCCGGCCAACGACATCATCAAGCGCCTGTTCCTGCTGGGCACGCCGCTTACCATGACGCAGTCCATGTCCGACGACCTCGTCGAGCTCGTTGCCGACGACCTGGGCCGTCAGATCAAGATCATCACTCCCGAGGAGGAGAACACCTTCTCGTTCTACGACGATCCCGCCGACCTTAAGCCCCGCGCCCCGGTCGTTACCGTCATGGGCCATGTCGACCACGGCAAGACGTCGCTGCTCGACGCCATCCGTCACACCGGCGTCGCTGCCGGCGAGGCGGGCGGCATTACTCAGGCCATCGGCGCTTCGCAGGTCATGATCAACGACCGCAAGATCACCTTCATCGATACCCCGGGTCACGCCACCTTTACGGCTATGCGTGCCCGTGGTGCCAAGGTGACCGACATCGTCATTCTGATCGTGGCTGCCGACGACGGCGTCATGCCCCAGACCGTCGAGTCGATCAACCACGCCAAGGCAGCCGGCGTACCCATCGTCGTCGCCGTCAACAAGATCGATAAGCCGGGCGCCAACCCCGACCGTGTGCGTCAGGAACTCACCGAGTACGGCGTCATCCCCGAGGAGTGGGGCGGACAGAACATGTTCGTCAACATCTCGGCCAAGCAGAAGATCGGTATCGACGACCTTCTGGAGACCGTGCTGCTTCAGGCCGACGTTCTCGAGCTCAAGGCCAACCCGGACACCTTTGCCTCCGGCAACGTCCTCGAGGCCAAGCTCGACAAGGGCCGCGGCTCGGTCGCTACCGTGCTCGTGACCCGCGGTACCCTGCACGTGGGCGATACGCTGGTCGCCGGCCTTACTTACGGCCGCGTCCGCGCCATGCTCGACCCCAAGGGCCGCGCCGTCACCGAGGCTGGTCCCTCCGACGCCGTCGAGATCCTAGGCCTGCAGTCCGTGCCCAACGCCGGCGACGAGTTCCGCGTGTTCGAGGACGAGCGCGAGGCTCGCGCCCTCGCCGACGAGCGTTCGCTCAAGGCCCGTATCGAGGAGCAGAGCCGCGTCAAGCACGTCACGCTCGAGAACCTCTTCGAGACCATCGCCGACGCCGAGGTCAAGGAGCTCAACCTGATCATCAAGGCCGACGTCCAGGGTTCCATCGAGGCCCTTCAGGACTCGCTCGACAAGATGGACCAGTCCGAGGTGCGCATCAACACGATCCACTCCGCGGTCGGCGCCATCAACGAGACCGACGTCGTCCTGGCCGACGCCTCCAACGCCATCATCATCGGCTTTGGCGTCCGTCCCGACGGTAAGGCCCGCTCCGCTGCCGAGCGGGAGGGCGTCGAGATCCGTTGCTACGACGTCATCTACAAGTGCCTCGAGGAGCTCGACGCTGCCCGTATCGGCATGCTCAAGCCCACCGAGGTCGAGGTCTCCACGGGTTCCGCGACCGTCCTGGACACCTTCAAGGTGCCCAAAGTCGGTATCGCCGCCGGTGTCCGCGTCGAGGAGGGCGAGATCGCCGCGACCGATTCCGTGCGCCTGGTGCGCGACGGCATCGTGGTCTTCAACGGCAAGATCGCCTCGATGCGCCACTACAAGGACGAGGCCAAGAGCCTCAAGAGCGGCTCCGAGGGCGGCATTGGCCTGGAGAACTTCCAGGACATCAAGCCCGGCGACACCATCGAGGGCTACCGCATCGACCAGGTTGCCCGTACCGAGTAGGGGGTAGCGCTATGAAGCAAACGCAGGCAACCCGCCGTCTGGGCGAGCAGCTTCGCGAGAAGCTCGGTTATATCCTGCTCTTTGAGGTTTCCGATCCGCGTCTCGACCTGGTCACCCTGACCGCGGTCGAGGTCGCGGTGGACCGTTCGTTCGCGCGCGTGTACGTGTCGTGCGATGCGAGCCGCTACGACGAGGTCATGGAGGCGCTCGCCAGCGCCAAGGGCCGTATTCGCAGTCTGTTGGCTCGCTCGCTCGATTGGCGTGTTACGCCCGAGCTCGATTTTCACATTGATCGCTCGACTGATGAGGCCGAGCGCATCACGCGTGCGCTGGAAAACGTTCCCGCCACGCTCGCGATCGAAAAGGACGAGGACGGCTATCCCATAGCGGATGCCGCCCAGGAGGCAGCTTTAGATGACTAATTCCGCCGACCTCGCCTCGTGCGAGTCTGCAGATATTCAGCGACGCATCCTCGAGCTCATCGAGGGTGCGTCCTCCATTGCGATTTCGGGACATACTTCTCCCGATGGCGACGCCTTGGGCTCCGTATTGGGTCTGGGCCTTTCGCTCATGAAGTTTTTCCCCAACAAGGACATTGCGCTGCTGCTGGCAGACGATGACCCGGTTCCGCGTATCTACCGCTTTATGGAAGGCTCCGATCGCCTGGTGCCGGCATCTGCGTACGCCGGCAATCCTGACCTGTTCATCTCGGTGGACGTACCGGTCGTCGAGCGCCTCAATAATTCTGCCGAGGTGCTTCGTCGCTCCAAGCATGTGGTGTGCTTCGATCATCATCCGGCGCGCGAGGAGTTTGCCGAGCTCAGTCTGAGGCGCGTCGAAGCTGCAGCCTGCGCTATGATCATCGACCGCTTCTTGGACAATTGTGGCATTGTCGCACGTGATGGCGTTGCGACCTGTCTGCTGTGTGGCTTGGTTACCGATACCGGTCGTTTCCAGTACCAAAACGCCGATGCCGCCGCATTCCATGCGGCCTCGCGTCTGGTTGCCCACGGTGCCGACCCGGCTCGTGTCGCACTCGAGGTCTATCAGAGCATGCGCGTCGAGTTTTTGCACCTCAAGTCCATTGTCATGGGCCGTATCAAGACGGTCGCGCACGGGCGCGTGGCGTATAGCTATGCCTTCCAGAGCGACCTTGAGGCCTGCGGCGTCACCTCGGATGAATGTGACGGTCTGGTCGATGTGGTGCGTTCGGTGATGGGCGTCGAGGTCTGCATGTTCTTAAAGGGCATTGAGGGCGATACCAAGGTGCGCGGCAACCTGCGCTCCAAGGGTGACCTCGATGTGTCCGAGATCGCTGCCAACTTTGGCGGTGGCGGGCATCATGCCGCCGCCGGCTTTTCCAACAACGGAACGATTCGCGAGACGCTCGCCGTGGCACTTCCCATGCTGGCCGAGCTGGTGGGGGAGGATCCCGCTTCGGTGACCGTCGAGCTTTAACTTTTTGGATGGTACATGGCTCGTCGTACGCCTTCTCAACTGAATATGCTGCTCGCCGTCGATAAGCCGGTGGGCTGCACGTCCCACGATGTGGTCTCGCAATGCCGACGCGCCCTCCATGAGCGGCGCGTCGGCCATGCCGGCACGCTCGACCCCATGGCATCCGGCGTCATGGTGGTGGGCGTGGGCCAGGCTACTCGTCTGCTGGGCATGCTAACCCTCGATACCAAAAGCTATGTCGCCGACATCTCGTTTGGCGCCGAGACCAATACCGATGATGCGGAGGGCGAGGCGGTCCGCACGGTGGCTGTTGCCAACGAGCTCCGCGATCCTGCCTATGCTCGTGAGCGCTTGGCCGCCATGCTGGGCCCGCAGATGCAGGTGCCGCCGGCGTTTTCTGCTATCTCGGTCAATGGCGTTCGCGCCTACAAGTCTGCTCGCGAGGGCAATGCGGTGGACCTACCTCCGCGCCCCGTCGAGGTCTATGCCGCCGACATGATCGCCGTGGGCGGCGAAGGTGATACGTGTGTGTGGACCGTGGCGTTCTCGGTGAGCAAGGGCACCTATATCCGTGCGCTCGCTCGCGACCTGGGCCACGCTTGCGATAGCGCCGCGCATATTTCCGCGCTGCGCCGCACGGCTTCCGGTGTTGTTTCCATTGGCGCTTGTCATGCGGTCGAGGAGCTTTCTCCCGAGTCCGCGGCTGGCTTTGCCCTGGATCCCATTGCGGCCCTGGGCGCCACACGTGTTGACTTGCCGGGCAATCTTGCCGACGACCTGCTCTGCGGCCGACGCATTCCCGTTGAGCGTGCGCTTGCCGATTTCGATTCCTCGAAGGCGCCGTTTGCGTTGGTGCTCGATGGGGGACTCAAGGCGCTCGCCCGCATTGAGGGCGGCCGCTTTGTCATGGAGCACGTGTTTCCGCAGGCAATCGGCGGTGTTCGATGATGTTGTCCGTTCGCGAGCTCGCGCGTATCTTTTTCGCGGGCGAGTCGGACGAGGCTCGCATCGTTGCTGCCGATGTGTTTGATAAGTGTGAGCACCTGGGTGCCGCATCGATTGCCATCGGCGTGTTCGACGGCGTTCACCGTGGACACCAGGAGCTCATTGCGGCGCTTGTCCGTGATGCCCGTGCCCATGGCTGCAAGGCGGTCGTAGTTACCTTCGATCCCGACCCGGACGTCGTGGTGAGCCCTTCGCCCGCTCAAAAATTGATGACGACGGCCGACCGTCTGCATGCCCTGGCTCAAACTGGGGTCGATGCGGTGGTGGCCGTTCCCTTTACGCCTGAGGTTGCGGCGCTTGACCATGTTGCTTTTCTCTCGCTGGTGTCGCGTCTGGTCGACATTCGATCGATTCGCGTTGGCAGCGACTTTAGGCTGGGTCGTGGCGGTGCTTCTGGTGTTGACGAGATGCGCGCCTGGGGTGCCGAGCGCGGCGTTGACGTATACGGGCACGACTTGCTTTGCGAGGGCGGTGAGGCCATTTGCGCCACCCGCATTCGTCATGAGCTGGGACAGGGCCATGTGGAGCTTGCTGCTGGGTTACTCGGCCGTCCGTATATGGTGCGTGGCGGTGTTATTCGCGGCCGTCACGAGGGTTCTGGCATGGGCTTTCCCACGGCAAACTTGCAGGTTCCCGACGGCATTCAGGTGCCAGCCGATGGCGTGTATGAGGGTCTGGTGCTGGTCGATGACACCGCGTGGCCCGCTGCTGTGAACGTCGGCCTGCCGCCAACGTATGCTGACGATGCGGCATCTGCGCATCTCGAGGCTAATTTAATTGGTTATACGGGCGACCTGTACGGCGCTTCCGTTTCGCTGGCGTTTACGCGCTGGCTGCGTCCCTCGCGTGTGTTCGATTCGCTGGATGAGTTGATCGCGACCGTCGAGGGTAATATCGAGGATATTCGTCACAACTTGGGCGATCAGGGGGTGAGCATCCGTGATTAGCGATGAGGAAAAAGACCAGGTACGCGCTGCGTCTGACCTGGTTGCCATCGTGCAGGAAACGGTCGAGCTCAAGCCTCGCGGCCATGAGTTTTGGGGATGCTGCCCCTTCCATGGCGAGAAGACGCCGTCCTTCCACATTATCCCCGCCACGCAGGTGTGGCATTGCTTTGGTTGCGGCGAGGGTGGCGACGTTTTCACGTATATCATGAAGCGCGAGAACCTGAGCTTTCCCGAGTCAATCCGTTACTTGGCCGATCGCGCGGGTATTGAGCTGCATGACACCGGAGATCGCCGCGAGCGCGGCACCAAACGTGCCCGCATCTACGATCTGTGCGCCGAGACCGCCCAGTTCTACCACACCATGCTCATGCGCGGTAAGGACGGCCGTCCGCGCGAGTACTTTGCCAGCCGCGGCATGGGCGGCGACGTCTGCCGCCGCTACTGCCTGGGCTTTGCACCGGGCCGTAACGCGCTGGTGTCGCACCTGTCCCAGGCGGGTTTTACCCCGCAGGAGATGATCGACGCCAACGTTGCCGTGAGTCGCGGGCGCGGGCAGCTTGCCGACCGCTTTTACGACCGCGTGATGTTCCCCATCTTTGACGAGCAGGGTCACAACATTGCCTTTGGCGGTCGCATTATGGGCGACGGCCAGCCTAAGTATCTCAACACCGCCGAGACGAGCGTGTTTCATAAAAAGCGAAACCTCTACGGCTTTAATTGGGCCAAGGAGTTTATCGTCGCGCAGGATACCGCCATCGTGGTAGAGGGCTATACCGATTGCATCGCCTGCTGGGAGGCGGGGATTAAAAACGTTGTCGCCACGCTGGGCACCGCCCTCACGGAGCATCACGTCAAGACGCTCACTCGCTTTGCCAAGCGCATCGTGTATATGTTCGACGGCGATGCAGCGGGCCAGAAGGCCGCCCGTCGCGCGATTCAGTTTATCGAGCAGGATTCCATGGACCTGCGCTGCGTGGTGCTCCCCGACGGCAACGACCCCATGGAGTTCATCACCGCACATGGTGGCGAGGCACTGCAGACGCGCATCGACGCTGCCGAGCCGCTTATGGACTTTGTCTACCGTTCGCTGCAGGAGTCGAGTGACATCACCACGCCGGGCGGTCGCGCTAAGGCGCTGGAAGATGCGCTGACGCTTATCTATCCGTTGCGCAACAGCTATATGATCGACACGTACTTTATCCAGATTGCCGATCTGCTGGGTTTGGATCTGGAGACGGTGCGCGCGAGCTCGGGTCGTGTGTTTCGCGATGTCGCCAAGCGCGAGGATGCGGAACGACGTCGTGAGCAGAACTATGAGCGCCAGCGGGCACAGACTGAGCGGTCCGGTAGCGCGGGCGGTCGGGCGTCGGGTTCTCGCGATGCCGGTCGCGGTGCTTGGGCATCGGGCGCGACGCCGCCGGTGTCCGCGCCGGTCGAAGAAGAGCCGTACGACTACGTCCCGCTCGATGCCTACGGCGCCGCGCCCGTGGAGGTCGTCGACGACCTGCCGCCGATCGATGTGCCTGATGGTATGGGCGCTGTGCCTGTGGCTGACGGTTCGGGCGCACCGGCTGCGGCGGCGCCGATGGTTCTTACCGATCTTGAACGCAAGTCCTTGGCAGGGGAGCGCGAGCTGTTGACGATGCTCACGAGCTACCCCGACCTGTTCCGCACGTATGCCGACCGCATCTGCTCCATCGAGTGGGTTGACCCGCGTCACGAGTCCATTGCATGGGCCGTTCTGGCAACGCCGCCGGGAACCGATCCTGCAGCCTGCATGGATGCGGCGCGCTCAGTGTGTCCCGATGCGGCAACGCTTGTGAGTGCCGGGCGCATCTCCGCGACGAGCAAGCACCCCACCGAGACGAACATCGTGTTTATGCTTGATACGCTTGAGCTCTACACCATCAAGCGTCGCATGCGTGCCGCACAGGCCAAGCTGCGCCAGGACCGTTCACTCGATGATGAGGCCCGTCGCGCGCTAACCATGCAGGCCGCGCAGGATTCGCAGCGTCAGCGCGAACTGCAAAAGTCAATCGGCGGCGTGGCGGACCCGTTCCGTTTGATTGGTCTGGAGGCCGCAGGCACCGAACAAGCCTAGATGTTGTGGTCAACCAGCGTATTCTCGCCTATATCCAGCCCTCTTTTTGGGTATATACGTCAATGTGTGTGCTAAAGTATTGAGTCCTGTGGACTATGAAGGGAGAATCTGTGCCAAAAAAGACTGAGAGCACGGGTACTGGGCTGGAATCCTACGTTGCAAAGCTCATGGGCAACGGCTCAAACAGGACTTCGGTAACCGAGGACGAGATTCAGGTCGCCCTGAAGGATATCGATGTTTCTGACGAGCAGCTCACCGCGGTGTATTCCGCGCTGCGCAACAGCGGCATCCAGATTATCTCCGCGAGCGGTAACGACGACGCCCCCATGGACGTCGACGATGACGATAACGATACCGATACCGACGATTTCGATGACGACGACGAGCACGATTCCGGCTCGCTCGACGATCACGAGCTCAAGATGGCCCGTCAGGCCGACGCCGAGATGGGTTCTTCCAAGAGCAAGAAGAAGCGCACCGTGCGCACGTCCCGTTCACGCTCCCGCGTGCGCGGCATCGATGCCTCCACGGTGATGCTGACCGGCGACCCGGTCCGTATGTACCTCAAGGAGATCGGCAAGGTCGACCTGCTGACCGCCTCCGAAGAGGTCGATCTGGCCATGAAGATTGAGGCCGGTCTTGAGGCCACCGAGAAGCTCGAGGCTGCCGAGGCAGGCGAGCTCGAGCTCACGCGTACCGAAATGCGTCGTCTTACGCGCATTGAGAACGTGGGTCTCGAAGCCAAGCAGGCACTCATCAGCGCAAACCTGCGTCTGGTCGTCTCCATCGCCAAGCGCTATGTCGGTCGCGGCATGCTGTTCCTGGACCTTATTCAGGAGGGCAACCTCGGTCTGATCCGCGCCGTCGAGAAGTTCGACTACCAGAAGGGCTTTAAGTTCTCCACGTACGCCACGTGGTGGATCCGTCAGGCCATTACGCGCGCTATCGCCGACCAGGCCCGTACCATCCGTATTCCCGTGCACATGGTCGAGACCATCAACAAGCTCGTCCGTGTGCAGCGCCAGCTTCTTCAGGACCTGGGTCGCGACCCGACCCCCGAGGAGATCGGTGCCGAGATGGACATGAGCGCCGACCGCGTTCGCGAGATCCAGAAGATCTCGCAGGAGCCCGTGTCGCTCGAGACCCCCATCGGCGAGGAAGAGGATTCCCAGCTGGGCGATTTCATCGAGGACTCCCAGGCTATCGTTCCGCCCGATGCGGCCAGCTTCTCCATGCTGCAGGAGCAGCTCACCCAGGTGCTCGATTCGCTTGCCGATCGTGAGCGCAAGGTTATCGAGCTGCGCTTTGGCCTTGTCGACGGACATCCCCGTACGCTCGAGGAGGTCGGCCGCGAGTTTGGCGTCACGCGCGAGCGCATCCGCCAGATCGAGTCCAAGACTCTGGCCAAGCTTCGCCACCCGAGCCGCTCGAGCAAGCTCAAGGACTATATCGAAAGCTAGTCAAGCAAGAGGCGCCCTCAAGCACATCCGCTTGAGGGCGCTTTCATGTAGTCGTTGGGGACGTTCTTGAATGACTGGTCGTTTAAGAACGTCCCCAATGACTAGGTCGGAAAATTTCTTAAAAAAGTTCTTGCCCTGAGCTGATTCGTCCGTATAATAAACTTCGTTGCTTGAGAGCACGCACCTATTCCTCGGTAGCTCAATGGTAGAGCACGCGGCTGTTAACCGCGCTGTTGTAGGTTCGAGTCCTACCCGGGGAGCCAGGTTGTAAAACCCGTCGCTTATGCGGCGGGTTTTTTCATGCCGCGATCGCTGTTCGCGAACGTTACCGTATCAACATTTCGTGTCGAGGATGTAATCCCGAGGCCCGCCACCTCAACATGGCGCGGTCGTTGTAGAATATTCCAATGATTGCTCCCACGAGATGGTGCCGCGAGCACCAGATAAGGAGATTCTTGTGTCTGAGACCATTAACGGCAGCCTGAGCGTCTCGAACGACGTTATTGCCGATATTGCCGGTTATGCCGCGATGACGTGCTATGGCGTCGTCGGTATGGCCGAACAGCTCCAGGGCGCCGAGAGCGTGCGCCTGCTTGCCGGTCAGCGCCTCCGCAAGGGCGTGCTTGTCTCCGCCGACGAGAACGGCCTTACGGTCGATCTTCACGTCGTGCTCGAGAACGGCGTCAACATGAAGTCCGTCTGCCACAATCTTTCGAGCTCCGTTGCCTTTACCCTGCAGGAGATCGCCCAGATCGATCCCGCCAGCCTTAAGATCGGCATCCATATCGACGCGCTCAAGAGCCGTCTGAACTAGCATCCGAAAACGGAGATTCAAATACCCATGATTGCAAAGACCATTCGCACCTGTTTTCCGATCGCTGCGGCTGCCGTTTCCGACAAGGCCGAGGAGATCAACAAGCTCAACGTCTTCCCCGTACCCGACGGCGACACCGGCACCAACATGTCGCTCACGCTCGCCTCGGTGACCAAGGAGCTTTCCGCCCTTCCCGCCGATGCCGATATGGAGGCCATCGCCGGCGCCATCACCCACGGCTCCCTGATGGGTGCCCGCGGTAACTCCGGAGTCATCACCTCGCAGATTCTGCGCGGCGTGGCCGAGGGTCTTGTCTCTGCCGACGAGCCTATTACGTCCGCCAACATTGCCTTCGCCTTCCGTCGTGCCGTCAAGGTTGCCTTCCAGGCTGTCCGCAAGCCCATCGAGGGCACGATCCTCACGGTCCTGCGCGATGTCTCGACCAAGGCCGATGAGTGCGAGAAGAAGAAGTTCTCGGCCGAGGATGCGCTCGATGCTATCGTCGTCGAGGCGTACCAGTCCGTCGCCCGCACGCCCGACCTGCTGCCCGTTCTGAAGGAGAACGGCGTGGTCGACTCCGGCGCCTTTGGCTTCGCCATCTTCCTTGAGAATTTTGTGGCTGCAGCACTTGGCCGCAGCACCGTTGTCGAGGATTTCTCCGCCACGTTTGATTCCGCTGTCTCTGCCCGCGACGCGGCCCTTGGTCGCGTTGAGATCGAGGCCAACGACGATTGGGAGGGCTCGGAGTTCCGCTACTGCAACGAGTTCCTGTTTAAGGCCGACGCCCCGTTTGACGAGGACGAGTGCCTTAAGTTCCTGGGTTCCATGGGCGACTGCGAGCTTCTCGTGGGCGCCTATCCCGACTACAAGATCCATGTGCACTCCAACACCCCCAACCTGGTGCTCGAGCACATGCTGCAGCTCGGTCAGATCTATGAGGTTTTTATCCACAACATGGAGATGGAGGCCCACGACCGTACCGCCAAGATCCACGAGGATCAGGAAAAGGCCGCCGAGCCCGCCAAGGCGCTGGGCTTTATCGCCGTTGCCGCCGGTTCCGGCGAGGCCGACATCCTCAAGTCCCTCGGCGTCGACGTGATCGTGTCCGGTGGCCAGACTATGAATCCCTCGACCGCCGACCTGCTGGGCGCGGTGGACCAGGTCAACGCGACCTCGGTCATCATCCTGCCCAACAACGGCAACATCCGCATGGCCGCTGAGGCTGCTGCTTCAGCCTGCACCGACAAGAAGGTCGCCGTCGTTCCCACCAAGACCGTCCCGCAGGCCTTCTCCGCGCTGTTCGCGGTCCTGCCCGATTCCGAGCTCGAGGATGCCGTCGCCGCCATGGTCGACGCCATCAGCGAGGTCCGCGATGGCGAGGTCACCCGCGCCGTGCGCGACTCCAGTGCCTCTGACGGTTCTCCGATTCACTCCGGTGACGTCATGGGTATCATCGCCGGCTCCATCGACGTGGTCGGTTCCGACGTGAAGCAGGTCACGCTCGACTGCATCAACCGCATGCAGGAGGAAGAGGAGGGCGACGCGCTGACGATTCTGGCCGGCGAGGAGCTGTCCGATGAGGCCTTCCAAGAGATCGTCGACGCTATCGAGGAGGCTCAGCCCGATCTGGAGATTGACGCCCATCGTGGCGAGCAGCCGCTCTATCCCGTGATCTTCTCGATCGAGTAGGCAACTGCCCATGTCCGAGCTGTGCTCCGTGCCGCGCGTCTCGGAGCGCTTTGCCCAGAGCAATGCGCTCGACGAGGATATCGCGCGACTCAAATATGTTTCGGGTAAACGTGAGGAGGCCCTTCGCCGTCTGGGAATTCGGACGGTGGGGGACCTCCTTCTCCATATCCCTCATCGATACCTCGACTTTACCCGTTCTTGGTCTATCGAGATGGCGCCCATCGGTACCGTGTGCACCATCATCGCCACGGTCGACCGTATCGTCCAAAAGCAGCCGCGTCCGCGCATGCAGGTGACCGAGGTCTCGCTTGTTGACGAGACGGGCGTGCTGCAGGTCGCCTTTTTCCGCCAGCCCTGGATTGCCCAGCAGCTTAAGCAGGGCGACCGCCTGGCCGTGATGGGCAAGGTCGAGTTTGCCTACGGCTTTAAGCAGATGGCCTCGCCGCACTTTGAAAAGCTCGAGGACGGGCGTGCCGCAGGCACCATCCTGCCGGTCCATTACGTGAGTGATGGCGTGAGCCAGGCGTGGATGCGCCGCATCGTAAGCGGCGCGCTCGAGGTCGTCGGCAATCCGTTCGATCCGATTCCCGCGCCGCTGCGCGCAAAGCGGAAGCTCATGAGCAATGCCCGCGCGTTGCGTTCGATCCACTTTCCCTCGAGCATGGCTGAGCGCGACATCGCACGCCGGCGTCTTGCCTACGAGGAGTGCCTCTACCTGCAGCTGGCGCTGCGTCTGCGCAACGACGGCGGCCTGGTCGATGTGGTGCCCTATGCCCACACTGCGGGCGAGCATCTGGGCGCGCTTAAACAGGCCCTTCCGTTTTCGCTGAGCGACGAGCAGGAGGCCGCATTCCAAGACATCCTGCATGACATGTGCGATGGCGGGCGCGTGATGAACCGTCTGCTGCTGGGCGATGTCGGTACCGGTAAGACCGCCGTTGCCGCCTGCGCGCTGGCTGTGGCTGCCGATAGCGGCACGCAGGCCTGCGTTATGGCGCCCACGGGCGTGCTGGCGCGCCAATATGCCGATAAGACCGGCCCTCTGCTCTCGCAGGCCGGCATGTCCTGGGCACTTCTGACGGGTGCCACGCCGGCCGCAGAGCGCGAGCGCATCCATGCACAGCTGGAATCGGGCGAGCTTGACGTGCTCTTTGGCACCCACGCGGTTCTTTCGGATAACGTTGCGTTCAAGCATCTGTCGCTCGTGGTCATCGATGAACAGCACCGGTTTGGTGTGGGCCAACGCAACGCCCTGCGCGCGAAGGGGCCGGGTGCCGATCTGCTCGTTATGACGGCGACGCCCATCCCGCGTACGCTGGCGCTTTCGGTCTACGGCGATCTGGACACGAGCATCATTCGCCATCGGCCCGTCCCTGGTGCTGGCGTGACGACACGCGTGCTCACCGAGTCGAGCCGTGACCTCGCCTATGGCGCCATCCGCGAGGCGCATGAAAAGGGTCAGCAGGCCTACGTGATTTGTCCGCTCGTGGAGCCGAGTGACTCGGCCGATGAGCTGGAAGACGTGCCCGGTATTGCTCGCGACGACGAGGGCCGCGTAACCGTCCCCGTGCCGCTGCACGATACGGCAACCGAGCTCGACCGACTGCGTCTTGCGTTGCCGGGGCTTACCGTCGAGCGCCTTCACGGCCGCATGCCGGCGGGGGAGAAGGACCAGGTTATCGATGCCTTCAAGCGTGGCGAGATTGACGTGCTCGTCTCGACTACGGTGGTCGAGGTGGGCGTCGACGTGCCTAACGCCACCGTCATGGTCATCGAGAACGGCGAGCGCTTTGGATTGGCTGCCCTGCACCAGCTGCGCGGCCGCGTGGGCCGTGGCAGTGTGTCGGGCACGTGCCTGGTCATGACGCACTCCAAGGGCAACGGCGGCGCATCGGCGGCACAAGACCGTCTCCAGTCGCTCGAAAAGACCTCGGACGGCTTTACGCTCGCCCAGATGGACCTGCGCCTGCGCCATGAAGGCGAGATCCTGGGTTATCGCCAGCATGGTGGTGTGACCCTGCGCTTTGTCGACCTGGACGCCGACGAGGAGCTGATCGAGTGGGCCCATTTGGACGCGGTCGAGCTCTTGCGGTATGCTTGCAACCTTGACTCTGTGGCGACGCGTCCCTTGCGCGACGCGGTCGCCATGCGTTATCGACATATCTTTAAGGAGGTCAGCGGAGGATGAGAATCATCGGCGGCGAATGGCGCGGTCGTAAGATCGAGGAGCCCCGTGGTCGCGATGTCACCCGCCCCACGACTGATCGCGTGCGCGAGGCGTGCGCATCTATGGTCATGTCGGCATTCGATTTCGATTTGGACGAGGTTCGTGTGTTGGACGCCTTTGGCGGCTCCGGTGCCTTAGGGTTAGAGATGCTCTCTCGTGGGGCCCGCTCGCTCACGACGTTTGAGATCGATCGCAACGCCGCGCGGCTCATTACCAAGAATATCGAGTCGCTCTGCCATGACCGTGCGCGTTGGCGCGTGGTCACGGGCGACATGCTGACGAGTGCCTCACGCGGTCGTGTACCGGGCGGCCCCTTTGATCTGGTCCTGCTCGACCCGCCCTATGCTTTTGGTGCCGAGCCGGTCGAGGAACTGCTGCAGAATCTGGCCCAGCAGGGTCTGCTTGCGTCTGGCGCTTACGCCCTGTTTGAGCATGCCGCCGCCGATGCGGGCGCGCATCCGGCAGACTTTGAGACTGTACGTGAGAAGCGCTACGGCATTACCTCGGTCGACCTGCTCCGTTGGGTCGGCGATGACGATGGTGAGGGCGATAGCGCCGGCACCGATGCTGACAACAATGATGCCACGACGTTTCAGGAGGACGCCCATGAATGACACCATCAACCGCGTGATCGTCCCGGGCACCTTCGATCCCATCACGTTTGGCCATATCGATGTGATCCGCCGCGCCCGCCGCATCTTTCCCAGTGTGATCGTCGCTGTTGCAGAGTCGCAGGGTAAAAACGGTGTGGGCACCACGTTTATGCTCGATGAGCGCGTGGCGCTGGCCCGCGAGGCGCTCGGTGATATCGACGGCGTCGAAGTCCTGCCCTTTACCGGCCTCTTGGTCGACTTCGCTCGTGAGCAGGGGGCGGGGGCCGTGGTCAAGGGCCTGCGCGCCATGACCGACTTTGAGTATGAGCTGCAGCAGGCCGACCTCAATTATCGCTTGGATAGCGAGCTGGAGTCCATCTTTGTCATGAGTGCTCCGCAGTACGGTTACATCTCGAGCTCGGTCGTTCGCCAGATCGCCTCGCTCGGCAGCGATGTATCGACGTTTGTGCCGCCCAACGTGGTCGAAGCGCTCAGACATCGCTTTTCGTGACGTTTTTTATTGCCTGGTGGCATGTGGTAAACTAGCACGATGATATGTTACCTATGAAAGGAGACCGGATGCCGGGCGAGAATTTTCCTGGCGATAGGATCGTCAGCTTGGTCGATGAGCTCGAAGGGCTGATCGAGGAAGCCAAGCCGCCTTTCGGCAAGAACGCTCAGTTCAAGGTCATCGACGCCGACGTGTTCTTCAACATCCTCGATGAGATCCGCATGAGCTATCCCGAGGAATGGCAGAAGTCCCGCCGTATCCTCAAAGAGCGCGAGGAGCTTATGGCTTCCGCCGCCGCTCAGGCCGATTCCATCATCGCCGATGCTCAGCAGCAGGCCCTCACCATTGCCGGTGAGCAGGAGATTGTCCGCCTTGCGCAGCAGCAGGCCGACGACATCCGCGATCGTGCCCAGCAGTACGAGCGCGAGACGCGTTATGCTGCCGAGGACTACGCAGAGCAGGTCTTTACGCACCTGGAGGAGAACCTCAAGAGCCTGACCGGCACCGTTACCCGTTGCCGTCAGCAGCTCAACGAGGGTGCCGCCCAGCAGAATGGTCAGTGGTAATGGCTGAGTTCCCGAGCGTTACCGTCGATCTTTCCGAGCAGCTCGAGTTTCCTGGAGATTCGTTTCCGCTGACCGGTAAGGTCGATGTCGCCACCTACACGGTGGGCGAGAAGGAGTACCAGCTACAGGACGGCATCGACTACGACGTTGTCTTTACCAATGCCGGTACCGGTGTCTTGCTCACGGGCATGGTCCGCGCGCACGCCACCGGTGAGTGCGACCGTTGCCTGGAGCCCGCCTCGTTTGATATCGCCGGAGAGATCGAGGAGTTCTACCTCTTTAACGAGCCCGAGGATCCCGAGGCTTACGAGGACGGCTACGAGCTCCTGGGTGAGGACCGCATCGTGGATCTGGGTGAGCCCATCAACGACGCGGTCGTTATGGACACGCCGTTTGTGGTGCTCTGCAAGCCCGATTGCCGTGGTCTGTGCCCCACCTGCGGTTGCAATCTCAACGTCGACCAATGCGATTGCGCCGCCCAGGCAGAGGCAGAATGGGCCGCTGCCACGGAAAATCCATTTGCAGCATTGAAGAATCTCAAGCTCGATGAGTAAAACTGTGGTAGTATCGCTACTTGCGCGTAATCGCCACACTGGATAGTTCATAAGGAAGGTCACTATGCCCGTACCTAAACAAAAGCAGGGTCGTATCCGCACTCACACCCGTCGTTCCGCCAACATGAAGATCTCGGCTGCGGCTCAGTCCACGTGCCCCCGTTGCGGCGCTGTCAAGCTTCCGCACCACGTGTGCTCCAGCTGCGGTTTCTACAAGGACCGCGAGGTTATCGTTACCGAGTAACGGTATACTCTAGATGCGATGCCGTTCCAAATGGAACCACAATGGCCGGCTCAATGAGTCGGCCATTTTTGTATAAGGAGCATGTATATGAGTAACGTTCGCGTTTGTGTAGACGTTGTGGGCGGAGACGAGAAACCTCAGGTTGTTCTCGATGGTATCGAGGCTGCGCTTGCCGCCGATCCCGATATCGAGGTCTTGGCAGCTGGCCCCGCCGAAATCGTCAATCCCTTTGCCGCCTCCCATGCGCGCGTCGAGGCCCTGGAGGCACCCGACGTTATCGCCATGGATGACGATCCCATTCGCGCCGTGATGACCAAACGCAAGTCTTCGATCGTGCTGTCGTGCCGCGCCATCAAGAAGGGAAATGCGGACGCGTTCTTCTCTGCCGGTTCGACCGGTGCCATGACCGCCGCTGCCACCGCCTACGTGACGCCGTTTAGGTATCAGGCCGAAGGCAAAAAGCAGCCGGTGCGCCCCTGTCTGACCAATGCGCTGCCCAATCGCGCCGGCGGTCTGACGGTGCTGTGCGATATGGGCGCCAACCCCGATGTCGAGGTCGATGACATGGTGCGTTTTGCTCAGATGGGTAGCGCCTATGCCCGCGTCGTCCTGGGCATCGAGCATCCCCGCGTGGGCCTGCTTGCCAACGGCACCGAGGACGAGAAGGGCTCCAACTTTACCAAGGCCTGCTTCCCGGCCATGAAAGCCGCCGTTCCCGGCTTTGTTGGTAACTGCGAGGGCACCGATCTTACGTCGGGCAATTTTGACGTCGTGGTCGCCGACGGCATGTCGGGCAACATCGCGCTCAAGGCCACCGAGGGCGCTGCCAAGTTTTTGCTGCAGGAACTCAAGGGTGCCTTTATGGCCTCGCTCGGCACCAAGATCGCCGCGCTGCTCATCAAAAAGCAGATGCGCGAGATTAAAGCCAAGCTTTCGGGCGACGCCAAGGGCGGCGCGATTCTTTTGGGCCTGCGCGGCGTGGTCCTGATCGGCCATGGTGCCACCTCGGTCGAGGCTGTTAAAAACGGTACGCTTGCGGCGGCCGAAGCCGTGCGCGCCGGGCTGGTCGAGAATGTCGCCAACTCTATGGACGGTATCGTTTTATAAGAGCGAGTTAGGGCGCTGTTATGTGCTTCGCGGCGCACGTCGTGGGGTAGAATCAGAACCGTGTCTTGGTACCGCCCGGGCGGTACCATTCTTTTGGTATTCATGCACTATGAGAGGAAGCGCTATGGACCGCTCCGAAATCTTCGACAAGATCGCCGAGGTCGCTGCTGACGTTCTGGGCGTCGATGTTGCCGAAATTAGCGAGGAGACCACCTTTGACGACCTCGATGCCAACTCGCTCGAGCGCCTGCAGCTGGTTACGGCTATCGAGGACGAGTTCAACCTCGAGATCGATGACGAGACTCTGCTCTCGCTCAACTCTGTCGCCGACGCCGTCGACGCCATCGAAAACGCCAGGGAGGCCTAGGTCTTGGCTTTGTCTGAACGTCTTATGCGCGCCCAGGAAATCTTGGGCCACGAGTTCAACAATAAGGTGCTGCTGCGCGCGGCGCTTACGCATCCCTCGGCAGTCGAGGGCCAGCCGGTTTCTGCCAGCTATGAGCGCCTTGAGTTCTTGGGCGATTCCATTTTGGGCGCTGTGGTCGCACGCTCCCTGTTTGAGTCCTATCCGGAGTTTGACGAGGGCAAGCTCACGCGCCTGAAGGTGTCGCTTGTCTCGGGCGCTACGCTGTCCGAGGTTTCTCACGAGCTGGGCATTGACGACATCATCATCTTTGGTGCCTCCGAGACCGGTACCGGTGCGCGCGGCCTGCATTCGGCCCTCGAGAACGTCTATGAGTCGCTCGTGGGCGCGCTGTACCTGGATGCCGGCTGGGATGCGGCGGCGGAGTTCATTCACCGTACACTTAAGCCGCATTTGGCTTCCGAGCGTGCCGAGCATCCTGCGAACCCCAAGTCGTTTTTGCAGGAGTGCGTGCAAGCCGACGGTCACGAACCTCCGGCGTACAAGCTCGTTGGCTCCGAGGGCCCGGCGCATGCGCCCACCTTTACCGCTGTGGTTTTGATCGATGGTATTCGCCAGGGTCGCGGTTCCGGTTCCTCTAAGAAGGAAGCCGAGGGAGCCGCCGCGCTTGAGGCGCTTGACCGTATGGGTTACACCACCAACGGCGTGATTCTCAATAAGAAGCACGTGTAAGCGAGGAACCGTGTATCTCAAGTCCCTCACGCTCAAAGGGTTCAAGTCGTTTGCCGACCGCGCCCATATGACGTTTGAGCCGGGCCTGACCGTCATCGTCGGTCCCAACGGCTCGGGAAAATCGAACATCTCCGACTCCATCCTGTGGGTCCTGGGCGAGCAGAGCGCCAAGCAGTTGCGCGGCCAGGCCATGGAGGATGTCATCTTCTCGGGCTCGTCAGCGCGCAAGCCGGTGGGTGTCGCCGAGGTCACGCTTGTGCTCGATAACTCGGACCATATGCTGCCCGTCGATTTTGACGAGGTCGCCATCACCCGTCGTATGTATCGCTCGGGCGAAAGCGAGTACCTCATCAACTCGAGCCCGTGCCGCCTGATGGACATTCAGGACATCTTGCACGATTCGGGCCTGGGCAAGGATACGCATTCCATCATCAGCCAGGGCAAGCTCGACGCCATTTTGCAGAGCCGCCCCGAGGAGCGCCGCGCCCTCATCGAGGAGGCCGCCGGCATCTCCAAGCACAAGCGCCGCAAGGAGCGTGCGCTCAAAAAGATTAAGTCGATGGACGAGCACCTGACGCGTGCCCGCGACATCAATAAGGAAATCGCCCGTCAGCTGCGACCGCTGGAGCGTCAGGTCGATCGTGCGCGCAAGTACAAAGAGCTGTCCTCGCGCGCGAACGAGCTTACGCAGATGCTGGCCGTCGATGAGCTGCGTTCGCTGCAGTCGCAGTGGAACGACCTGGAGAGCCGCTCCAAGGAGGGCGCGGCCGAGCTTGAGCTTGCGCAGTACCGCTTGGGCGAAAAGGAGCGCGAGCTCGAGAAGCTCCAGGTCATGCTCGAGGAAAAGGGCCTGTTTGTGGGCGACCTGGGCGAGCAACGCCGCCATATGCAAGATGTGGTCGGCCGCATTAACTCCGACATGCGCCTGCTCGAAGAAAAGGGCCACAACATGGTGTCGCGCCTGTCTGACATGCGCGGTCAGATTTCGAGCTCCGAGCATCAGCGTCGTCGCGTGGTCGAGGAGCTTGAGGACGCGCGTGCGCAGCTTGAGGAAGTGACCGGTGCGCATATGCAGGCCCAGGAGGACGTTGACGCCGCTGGTCCTGCCGCCGCCGAGCTCCACGAGCGGCGCGTGGCGCTCGACAATCAGATTTCGAAGCTTACGCGCGAACAACGCGATGTGCAGCGCGTAGCCGATAACGCCGCGCTCGAGCTCGCCAAGGTGAAGGATTCCTTGAGCAATGCCGAGGTCGAGGACAACATGTATGCCTCGCGCCTGGAGCAGATCGATGAACAGCTCGAGGAGGTCACGGCCTCGCTCGAGAGCCGTCGCGACCGCGCCGAGGAGCTTGAAGGCGCTCTTGAGGAAGCGCGCCAGGCCCAGGCCGATGCGCGTGAGGCCACCGAGACGGCACGCGCGGCCCTGAAGGACCTGCGTAATCGTGAGAGTGAGGCACGCAACAAGTTATCCGAGGTGCGCTCGGAGCTTGCCAGCCAAAAGAAACTCGATGCCCGCATGGCCGACAGCTCGCCGCTCGTGAGCCGTCTGGTGGGTGCGCTGGGCGACGATGTCTTGGGTCGTCTGGGCGACGTGCTGGAGGCCCCGCGCGAGCTTGAGGGCCTGGTTGAGCAATTGCTCGCCGGCGATATCGATGCGCTGCTGTTTGATGACGCCGCCACGCTTGAGCGTGCCGGTCGTGCGGCTCTGGACCAAAAGAAGGCCTCGGGCGAGGCACTGCTGGTGGCGCGCGGCGTGAGCGGCTCTACCGCCGCTGAGGGCGCCTCCGGTACCCGTCTGGTTGATCGTCTGTCCGTGCGCGCAGGCTACGGTCCCGTCGTCGAGGCGCTGCTCGGCGGCTATTACGTCGTTGACGATCTTGCTGCCGCGCTGTCGGCGCCGGTCGTTGACGGCGTGACTTACGTGACCCCCGATGGCGCCCGCGTCGCCTGCGGCGGCCTGGTGCGCGTGGGGCTTGATGCCGGCGAGGCTTTGGGTGCCTTGGAGCGCAAGCGCCGCATCCGTGAGCTCGAGGGCCTGGAACCCGATCTGGCTGCCATCTTTGAGCATGCTTCGGACCAAGTCGTCGAGGCCAACGTTGCCGTCGAGGAGGCCCGTGCCGCCGAGGGCGATGCCGCCGGTGAGATCGCCCGTCTTGAGGGCGAGCGCCGCTCGCTGCTCTCCGAGATCGGCCGCTTGGAGCAAAGCGCCAACAATGCCGAGGTCGAGCGCGTGCGCATCTCCAAGCGCCGCGAGCAGGCTGCCGAGGCCGTTCGTGCCGCGCGCCCGCGCGTTGACGAGCTCACCCGTTCGCGTGACGAGGCGCGTGCACAGGCAAGCGACCTGGGTCTCCAGATTGCCGAGGCCAACGATGAGCTCGATCGCGTTCGCCGTGACGATTCCGAGGCCGCCGGTAAGCTCGCCGATGCCAAGGTGCGCCTGGCCCAGACGAGCGAGCGCCTGCGTTCGCTGAAGGGCCGCGTGCCCGACCTTGAGCATCGTCTTGAGGGCATCGACCGTCGTATCCGCGGAACACGCCAGGCTTCGCGCTCGCTCGAGCTGCTGCGCCTGCGCGTCGACCCCATGCACGAACGCTATTCTGCCCTGTTGGAACGCGCGTCGGATTGGGCAGCGCGCCTGCGTGACCAGGCCTCTCTGGAGGAGGCGGACTCCGCTTCGCTCAAGAAGACCATCGAGGATGCCAAGGCAGAGGTTACCCGCGCTAAGGAGCGAGTCGATACCGCCTCCGCCGCGCAAAACGAGTTCAAGGTCGCGCGTGGCAAGCTCGAGGTGCAGGTCGAGGCTGCCATCAAGGCCATTACCGCCGATGGCACGACGGTGCTCGAGGAAGCGCTCATGCTTCCGGTGCCCACGGACCGCGATGCCGCCGAGCGCGAACTCAACCAGCTTGTGCGCCAGATCAACAACCTTGGTCCCGTTAACCAAGTTGCCATGGAGGAGTACGAGCAGCTCAAGCGCCGCGCCGACTACATCGAGGAGCAGCTGGCCGATCTGGAGAGCGCGCGCAAGGCGCTCACCAAGATCACGGTGGCCATTGATCGCAAGATGCGGAAGGCCTTCCTGGTGACGTTTGAGAAGGTCGATGCGAACTTCCGCGAGATCTTCGCTATGCTCTTCCCGGGCGGCCAGGCTCATCTGGAGATGACCGATCCCGAGCATCCTGCCGAGACGGGTATCGAGGTCGTGGCGCAGCCGCGCGGCAAGCGCATCACCAAGATGATGCTCATGTCGGGCGGCGAGAAGAGTCTGACGGCGCTCGCCCTGCTTTTTGCCGTGTACCGCACACGTACGGTTCCGTTCTATGTGCTGGACGAGGTCGAGGCGGCGCTTGATGACGCTAACCTGTCCAAGCTCATCGGAGCCCTCGATGTGCTGCGTTCCGATACGCAGCTCTTGGTTATCTCGCATCAGCGCCGTACTATGGAGGACGCTGACGTCCTCTATGGCGTCTCGATGCAAGCCGACGGCGTCAGTCGCGTCGTCTCGCAAAAACTCGATCGCGAAACCGGAAAGGTCGTGAATGCATAATGGGATTCTTCGATGCTCTCTCGCGCGGACTTGAGCGCAGCCGCGAGGCCCTCAACGAGGTCTTCTACTTTGGCGGTGAGGTCGACGAGGATTTTTGGGAGGACCTGGAGGACACCCTCGTAATGGGTGACATGGGCGCCGAGGTCGCTATCAAGGTCTCCGATGACCTGCGCGATGCCGCGGCCAAGAAGAACCTCAAGACCGCTCCGCAGCTTCGCCGCGCCCTGGCCGAGCAGCTTGAGCAGCACTTTGTGCCCATCGAGCGAGATCCGTTCTCCGATACGCCGAGCTGCGTGCTGTTTGTGGGCATCAACGGTGCCGGCAAGACCACTACGGTCGGCAAGATCGCGAGCGCCATGGCTGCCCGCGGCAAGAACGTGGTGATCGGTTCGGCCGACACCTTCCGCGCCGCCGCCATCGAGCAGCTTGATGTGTGGGGCCAGCGCGCTGGCGTCCCCGTCATCAAGCGCGACCGCGGCTCCGACCCGGCAAGTGTTTGCTACGACGTGCTCGACGAGGCCGACAAGCGCGGCAGCGACCTGGTGCTTATCGATACCGCCGGCCGTCTACACACGAGCCCTGAGCTCATGCGCGAGCTTGCCAAGGTGGTCAATGTGACCCGTAAGCGCGCCGCCAATATGGCCGCCGGTCCCATGCCGGTTTCGGTCGTGCTTGTGATCGACGCCGCGACGGGCCAAAACGGTCTGAACCAGGCGCTCGAGTTTAACGAGGCGCTGGGCCTGGACGGTATTATCATGACTAAGCTCGACGGCACGGCTAAGGGCGGCATCGCCATGGCCGTGGCCGAGAAGCTCAAGCTCCCGATCCTGCGCATCGGCGTGGGCGAGCAGGTCGATGACCTGCAGGAGTTCAATGCCAAAGATTTCTGCCGCGCCCTGGTGGGCGAGTCCAATTAAGGAGTGACTAGTGTTTGATTCCCTGAGCGATCGCCTCAACGACACATTTGACCGCCTGCGCGGCAAGGGCAAGCTGACCGAGGCCGATATTACTTCGGCCATGCGCGATATTCGCATGGCGCTGCTCGAGGCCGACGTTAACTTTAAGGTTGTCAAGGAGTTCGTCGCCAAGACTAAGGAGCGCTGCATGACCGCAGAGGTCATGGAGTCGCTCTCTCCGGCGCAAAACGTCGTCAAGATCGTGCTCGACGAGCTTACCGAGATGCTCGGCTCCACCGAGAGCAAGCTCGTCTTTAGCAACCGTATTCCCAATGTCATCATGCTCGTGGGCCTGCAGGGCTCCGGTAAGACCACGGCTGCCGTAAAGCTGGCCTACCTGCTCAAGAAGCAGGGTCGCTCGCCGTTGCTCGCCGCGTGCGACGTCTACCGTCCCGCTGCTGCCGACCAGCTGGCCACGCTCGGTGGCGAGATCGGCGTACCGGTCTTCCGCGGCGACGGTGCGCACCCGGTCGATATCGCCAAGGGCGCCATCCAGGAGGCCGTCGACCACCTGCGCGACGTGGTCATCGTCGATACCGCCGGACGTCTTCAGATCGATGAGCAGATGATGCAGGAGGCCGTGGACATCAAGAAGGCCGTCAAGCCCGATCAGGTGCTGATGGTCGTCGATGCCATGACCGGCCAGGATATCGTCAACGTCGTCTCGACCTTCGCCGAGCGCACCGACTTTGACGGCGTGATCATCTCCAAGCTCGATGGCGACGCTCGTGGCGGCGGCGCGCTTTCCGTGCGCCAGGTGACCGGCAAGCCCATCAAGTTCGTGAGCATGGGCGAGAAACCCGATTCGCTTGAGCCGTTCTACCCCGATCGTATGGCCAAGCGCATTCTGGGTATGGGCGACGTTGTCGGAATTATCGAGAAGGCCCAGGAGGCCGCCGATGCCGAGCAGCTCGAGGCCGCCGAGCGCATGCTGCGCGAGGGCTTCACCATGAATGACATGCTCGACCAGATGAAGGCCGTCAAGAAGATGGGCGGCATGAAGGGCATCCTGGGCATGCTCCCCGGCGGCCAGCGTGCGCTCAACCAGATGGGCGGCAACCTGGACGAGGGCATCTTCGACAAGAACGAGGCCATCATCATGTCGATGACCAAGGAGGAGCGTCTGCGTCCTTCCATCATTAACGGCCAGCGCCGTGCCCGCATTGCCAAGGGCGCCGGCGTGACTCCCACCGAGGTCAATAGCCTTATGAAGCAGTGGGGCGAGATGAACAAGATGATGGGCCGCATGCGCACGATGGCCAATCAGGCTCAGGCCGGCGGCAAGAAGGGCAAAAAGGGCAAGAAGGGCAAGAAGATGCGCATGCCCAATATCCCTGGCCTGGACGCTATGGGTCTGGGCGGCATGGGCGGCCTGGGTACGGGCGGCCCCAAGTCCGATATGGACCTGCTGCGCCAGATGGAAGCGCAGATGCGCAATAAGAAATAACGACTGGTTGAGTCGTGTATGGCGAAGGCCGCCTGGATCGTATTCCAGGCGGCCTTCGCCGTTCGTTCGCAGGTTGTCGCACGCGCGGAAGCGTGTTGACGTTGAGATGCTTGCCGTTAGTGGCAGCCACAGCCCTCGTGGCCCTCGTGCTCGTGATGGTCGTGGCAGCTGCAGGACTCGCCGTGTTCGTGGGCGTGGCCGTGGTCATGGCCGTGGCAGCCGCATGTGGCCTCGCCGTTCTGTGCGAGCGTGCCGGCAATAAGGGCTTCGACGCAAGCGTCGCAGCTGCCCTGGGCACCTGCGTATACCGTGATGCCGGCTTGGGCAAGCGCGTTGATGGCGCCACCGCCGATGCCGCCGCAGATGAGCGTGTCCACACCGCCGTTGGCGAGCAGGCCCGCCAGGGCGCCGTGGCCGGTGCCGCCGGTGCCCACGACCTGCTCGTTGAGCACCTTGCCGTCCTGAATGTCGTAGATCTTGAACTGCTCGCTGCGGCCAAAGTGCATAAAGATGTTGCCGTTGTCGTACGTCGTTGCCACCCTCATGGTGCCGACCTCCTTTGCTGGCCATGCGGCCGTCGTCGAGGCGATGGGGGAGTACGCGATATTGCCGCCCTCGATGACGAGCGCTCGTCCGTTGACCAGCGCATCGGCCACCTTGCGATGCGCGCGGCTGCAAATGGCCGCCACCGTTGCACGGGCGATGCCCATCTGCTGGGCGACCGCCTCTTGGTTGAGACCTTCCAGGTCGCACAGGCGCAGCACCTCAAGCTCGTCGACGGTCATGTCGATGGCATCACCGCTGGCCAGGCCATCGGGGGTGAAGCCGCGGTATTCGGGGATGATCCCGACGCGGCGCAGTTTTTCGCGTCTTCCTGCCATGCACACTCCTTATCTGACATATGTCAACAATAGGATAACGCGTTAGTCGTTGGGCGCAAGGCATTTCTGGCATATATCAGAAAAAGGCTAAGATGCCTCGTTGCCGCTTGCGGAGCCGCGCTGCCGTGCATTGCGTGTGCCGGACTAAGTGTCCAATTCGACACTTGCGCGCCTGGGCTACAATAAATCTCGCTTATAGGCGACTGACAGGAGGGTCAATGAGCAAAGCTGATCAGCAGTTTGTAACCATGTGCCGCGATATCTTGGATCATGGCACCACCACCGAGGGCCAAAAGGTCCGTCCGGTGTGGGAGGACGGCACCCCTGCCTATACCATTAAAAACTTTGGTGTCACGGCGCGCTATGATCTGCGCGAGGAGTTCCCCGCGCTCACCCTGCGTCGTACGGCGCTTAAGTCTGCCATGGACGAGATTCTGTGGATCTATCAAAAGAAGTCCAATAACGTGCATGATCTCAACAGCCATATCTGGGATGAGTGGGCCGATGAGACCGGTTCCATCGGTAAAGCCTACGGCTATCAGATTGGTCAGAAGAGCCATTACGCCGAGGGCGACTTCGACCAGATGGACCGTGTGCTGTACGACCTTAAGCACACGCCGTATAGTCGCCGCATTATGACCAATACGTACGTGTTTAGCGATCTGTCCGAGATGCACCTTTATCCGTGCGCCTATAGCGTGACCTATAACGTGACGCAGCGTCCTCAGGACGACAAGCCGACGCTCAACATGATTCTCAACCAGCGCAGCCAGGACATTTTGGCCGCGAACAACTGGAACGTGTGCCAGTACGCCATTTTGCTGATGATGGTCGCGCAGTCGGTCGATATGATTCCCGGTGAGCTGTTGCACGTGATCGCCGACGCCCATGTCTATGATCGTCATGTCGATATCGTCCGCGAGCTTATCGAGCGTCCGCAGTTTGCGGCACCCAAGGTAACGCTCAACCCCGATGTGCATGACTTCTATGCGTTTACGACCGATGACCTGATCGTCGAGGGCTATGAGCACGGCCCGCAGGTCAAGAACATTCCCATTGCGGTGTAGGTGGTGCTCATGACGTGTAAGCTATCTGCTATCGTCGCCGTGTGTGACGATTGGGGCATTGGGTGCGAGGGCGACATGGTGGTGTCCAATCGCGCCGATATGCGCCATTTTGTGGCCTGCACCAAGGGCTGCCCGGTTATCATGGGACGCAAGACCCTGCTGAGTTTTCCCGGCGGGCGTCCGCTCAAGAACCGCCGCAATATCGTGCTCACCCGCGACGAGAGCTTTGCCCCCGAGGGCGTCGACGTGGTGCATAGTATCGACGAGGCGCTCGCCGCGGTTGCCGATGAGCCCGTTGCCTGGGTGATCGGTGGCGGCGATGTCTATCGGCATTTTTTGCCGTATTGCGTCGAGGCCGAGGTCACGCATAACCACTGCGTCCATGTCGTGGATACGTACTTTCCCGATTTGGAAGCCGATCCTGCGTGGGAGATTGCGCAGAGTAGCGGGGTCGCGACGATTGCCGCCGGTGAGGGTGACGAGGGCGTCGATTATGAGTTCGTGACGTATCGTCGCATCGAGGCGTAAATCGTCTGGCGTGAACGGTATCATCGGGTTGATTGAATGCATGGGGCGGCGCTTAGCGTCGCCTCGTTTGGTATAGATGTGCTGTAAAGAAGGGTGCGGGCTGGCTGCTATGACTGATGCCGTTGAGGTTCTGCGAATTGATTCGCTCGAGGACGAGCGGCTCGATGCCTACGTGCGACTGACCGAGCGTGAGCTTCGCTGCGTGCTGGAGCCGCAGAAGGGCATTTTTATCGCTGAGAGTGCCAAGGTCATCGAGCGTGCGGTTCGCGCCGGATATGAGCCGGTGAGCTTTCTTCTGGGCGAGCGCTGGCTCGACCAGATGATGCCGCTGTTTGACCAGCTTGTCGTGCGCGAGGGAGCGGGTCCGGTTCCCGTGTTCGTGGCCTCCATGGAGCTCATGGAGCAGTTGACGGGCTTTAACGTGACGCGCGGCGCGCTGGCGGCGTTCCGTCGCCCGCGTCAGATTCCGGTTGATGAGTTCTTGGGCGGCGTTGTCGAGGCGGCGGGGGGTCGTCCGGTGCGCGTGTGCGTGCTTGAGGGTATTGTCGATCACACCAATGTTGGCGCGATTTTCCGCTCGGCTGCCGCATTGAACGTTGACGGTATTTTGGTCAGCCCGACGTGCTGCGATCCACTGTATCGTCGCTCGGCCCGCGTGAGCATGGGCACCGTGTTTCAGGTGCCGTGGACGCGCATTGGCAGCGAGGCTCGTGTGTGGCCGCATGATGGTCTGAGCGCGTTGCACGATGCCGGTTTTTCGTGTGCCGCTATGGCGTTGACGGACGACTCTGTTTCGCTTGATGATCCTGTACTGCGGAAGATTGATCGCTTGGCGATTTTTATGGGCACCGAGGGTGCCGGCTTGGGCGCCAAGACCATTGCCGGCTGTGACCACGCGGTGCGCATTCCGATGGCGCACGGGGTCGATTCGCTCAACGTGGCCGCGGCGAGCGCCGTCGCCTTTTGGCAGCTGTGCCCGCACGTGAGCAATGAGTATCACTACCAGCCGGGTTTGTATCACTAGGCAGATATTTTGCACTGGGCTCTGATTCGGGGTGTTTCGGTCGACGCCGGTCGGTGCTAAGCTGGTATTTGCTTTGGTCTTAAATTGCCGTTTTGTTGTTTAACATACGTTGGCGGGGAGGGCGTGTGGCTAAGAAATCTACGGCTATCGATGTAACGCAGGGTGTCATTTGGCAACAGCTGCTGTCGCTGTGCGTTCCCATCTTTTTTAGTTCGTTTTTTCAGCAGGCCTACACGCTTATCGGTACGTATATCGTTGGCCAGTTTGGCGGCAAGCTCGCGCTGGGTGGCATTCAAGCCACGATGGTGCTCACCGAGCTCTGCATTGGCTTTTGCGTTGGCGTCGGCGCTGGCTGCGCGGTCATTACCGGTCAGTATTTTGGCCAGCACGATGATGAGCGACTGAGTCGTTCGGTCCATACAGCCATGACGCTCGCGCTGGTGGGCGGTATCGCTTTCTCGATTCTTGGCATAGTGTTCGTTGAGCCCATGCTGGTGCTTATGAACACGCCGCATGAACTATTGGCCGAGGGCGTGGCCTATGCTCGTTGTTATTTTGCCGCGATGGTTGCGGCACTGCTGCTGAATATGGGAACCGCACTGCTGCGTGCCGTGGGCGACACGCGCGGCCCCGCCGTGATCATTGCCTCTGGCTGCCTGGTTAACGTGGTGCTGGATATCATTTTTGTCGCTGTGTTGCATATGGAGGCGCTGGGCTGCGGCATCGCGGTGGCGCTGACCATTTGCTCCAATGCAACGATGATCGTGTTGCGCATGATGCGCGCTCCGGGTGCATGGCGTCTTTCGCTGTCTAAGCTCGGTATCGATCGCGGTATTTGCAAGAGTATGATCTCGTGTGGTCTGCCACTCGGTTTTCAATCGGCTGCCTATTCGATCTCGAACGTGCTGATCCAGGTGTCGGTTAATTCGTTTGGCGCCGATGTCACGACTGCTTGGGGTCTATCTGGGCGCCTGGATGGCATTATCTGGATGGTGACCGAGGCGCTCGGCGTATCGATCACTACGTTCTCGGCGCAGAACTTTGGCGCGCGCAACTACGAGCGCATGCGCAAGGGCTACCATACGTCGCTCGTGCTGTCGTTTATGCTCATTGGTGGCCTGTCTGCCGTGCTGCTGGTGTTCTCGGGCCCGCTGTCGCGTTTGTTTGTCGACGATGCTTCGATTTCGGCGTACACCACGACCATCCTCCATTTCATTGCGCCGTTCTATGCGATTTTCTCGATTATCGAGAACGCCTCGGGTTCCATCCGCGGCGCCGGCGTGAGTCTGCAGCCTATGATGCTCACCATCTTTGGCACCGTCGTACTCAGAGTGATTTGGGTGTTTGCGATCATTCCCTTCGATCCGTCGCTCGAGCATCTACTGCTGGTTTACCCCGTAACCTGGCTCATCACCGCAACCATGTTCACCATCTACCACCACAGCGGCAACTGGCTAGGTCGCGCCACCGCCTAGCTCATCCGTCAGATACCCCTGATAAGTTGCGGTGAAATAGTTCCTGAAAAGCCCTTGCGGACCGTCAAACAAGTACTATTCCACCGCAACTTCCTTATGAGCTTTAGGTGTTGGCGGATAACGAATCAATTAGTATTCGATGCCTTGGCGGGCTAGGAGACCTTCATCGAAGTAGTGTTTGACGGGGCGCATTTCGGTTACTAGGTCGGCAAGGTCGGCGAGGGGTAGCAAGCCGCGGCCGGGGAGCACGAGCTCCGTGGTGGCGGGCTTTATCGCAATCAGTTCCTCGACATCCTCTCGCGCCCCAAAGCAGCCGTCGTCTTGCCCTTGCCGTCGCCTGTATAGATTTGAACCTTGCCGACTTACAGTGATGCCATCTCTGTCCTTTCGTGCCCGGCGTCGGTTTATCGCCGTCCGGGTTGGGTATTCTAGAAAGCATTATCAACCCCAGTAGATGGAGTTCAAGCAGATGGAGATGGATGACAACAAACGTAGACGGAATATGATTCTCTACGTGCTCATCGCCTTCGTCGTCTACCTCGTGCTCTCGACCGTTCTGTTCCCCAACATCGGTCACACGCAGCAGATTACGAAGACCGATTACTCGACGTTTGTCAAAGCGCTCGATAAGAAGAGCGTCGACAAGGTCGAGTACAACACGGACGATTACTCGATTTATTACACCAAGAAGGGCGAGGACGAGAACATCGCCTACAAGACGACCGGTGTGCCGAATGACGCGGGCTTTACCGATCGCGTGCTTGAGTCTGGCGCTTCGCTGGAGTCGGTCGTTCCCGATAAAAACTCGGGTTTGATGACCTACTACCTGCTCACACTCATTCTTCCCATGGCGATTTTCTTCCTCATCGGTTGGTGGCTCAACCGCCGCATGAAGAAGGCTATGGGCGATGACGGCCCGTCGATGAACTTTGGCGGCGGCGGTTTTGGCGGCGGCGGACTGGGTAAGTCCGGCGCGCGCGTGATCGCCTCCAAGGACGTGGGCGTGACCTTTAAGGACGTCGCCGGTCAGGAAGAGGCCAAGGAGTCCCTCAAGGAGGTCGTCGACTTTCTGGAGAAGCCGCAGCGCTACGAGGAGATCGGCGCCAAGCTGCCGCGTGGTGCTCTCCTTGTTGGCCCTCCGGGTACCGGTAAGACCCTGCTTGCCAAGGCTGTTGCCGGCGAGGCCGGTGTTCCGTTCTTTAGCATTTCGGGCTCTGAGTTCGTTGAGATGTTTGTCGGTCGCGGCGCTGCTAAGGTTCGTGACCTGTTTAAGCAGGCCAAGGAAAAGGCACCGTGTATCGTCTTTATCGATGAGATCGATACCATCGGTAAGAAGCGCGATGGCGGCGGCTTTAGCGGCAACGACGAGCGCGAGCAGACGCTCAATCAGTTGCTGACCGAGATGGATGGCTTCGATAACCATAAGGGTATCGTTGTCCTTGCCGCAACCAACCGCCCCGACAGTCTCGATCCCGCTCTACTGCGCCCCGGTCGTTTTGACCGCCGCATCCCCGTCGAGCTGCCCGATCTGACCGGCCGCAAGAACATCCTCGAGCTGCATGCCAAGAGCGTGAAGACCGAGCCGCCGATCGACCTGACCGCGATTGCCCGCGCCACGCCCGGTGCCTCGGGCGCCGACCTGGCCAATATCATCAACGAGGGCGCCCTGCGCGCCGTTCGCGAAGGTCGCAAGCGTGCAACCCAGGACGACTTCGAGGAGTCGGTGGAGGTCGTCATTGCCGGCCAACAGCGTAAGTCCACGGTGCTTTCCGACCACGAGAAGCAGGTCGTTTCCTACCATGAGATCGGCCATGCCATT
This sequence comes from uncultured Collinsella sp., assembly GCA_900541725.1. Classification (GTDB taxonomy): domain Bacteria; phylum Actinomycetota; class Coriobacteriia; order Coriobacteriales; family Coriobacteriaceae; genus Collinsella. Next base: position 39,027 of record UQLB01000002.1, read on the forward strand.
GTTGCCGCTCGCCAGAAGGGCTCTGCGCCGGTCACGAAGATCACCATCGTTCCGCGCACGAGCGGTGCCCTGGGCTACACCATGCAGGTCGAGGAGGACGAGCGCTTCCTGACCACGCGCCAGGAGGTCCTGGATAAGCTCGCCGTCTACTGCGGTGGTCGCGCGGCCGAGGAGCTCATCTTTGGCGAGATGACGACCGGCGCCGCCAACGATATCGAGCAGGCCACCAAGCTCGCCCGTAATATGGTGACGCGCTTTGGTATGTCCGACGAGTTTGGCATGATGGCGCTCGGTACCGTGCAGAACGCTTATCTCAATCAGGACACGTCGCTCACCTGCGCCCCCGGTACGGCCGAGCGTGTGGACGCGATTGTCGCCAAGCTGATCGAGGATGCGCACGACCGCGCTTTGCAGATTCTGAAGGAGAACAAGTTTAAGCTCCACGAGCTGGCTCGTTATCTGTATAAGAAGGAGACCATCACGGGCGAGGAGTTCATGAACCTCCTCACGCGCGAGAATCCGCTGATGCCCAAGCAACAGTAATACTAGTTGCGCAGTGTCAATCGCCCCATTTGAGTGTCCATCTCAAATGGGGCGTTTTGCGTGGGGAGTGTTGTATATGAAGATCGTGGTGAGCGCCTGCTTGATGGGCGAGAGCTGCAAGTATAACGGGCTCGATAACTACCACCGCGCGTTGGTCGAGGCTTGCGAGCGCACGGGGACCGAGGTCCTCCTCGTGTGCCCCGAGGTCTTTGGCGGCCTGCCCACGCCGCGCAAGCCGTCCGAGATTGTGAACGGCGAGGTTCGTACCTGCGAGGGCATCTCGGTTGATCGCGAATTTCGCCTGGGTGCCCAACGTGCGCTCGATATGTGCGAGCAGGCGGGCGGCCCGTCCGAGATTGCTGCGTGCGTCTTGCAGGACCGCAGTCCCTCGTGCGGCGCGGGTCGCATCTACGACGGTACCTTTAGCGGTACGCTCACCGCGGGCAACGGCGTCTTCGTTGATCTGTTGCTGCGTCACGGCTATCGCGTTATACCAGCTAGCGAGTTCGACCCCAGCATGCTGGAGCAATAAAAAACCACCACAAGGGCACTGCTCCCTTGTGGTGGTTTTGGGCTAGGCCTAGAGCGTGTGGCCGTAGGCGTTGGCGGCCTTGATGGCGGCGGCGAACTTTTCGTCGGTGAAGGGCTCCGGGTTGCCTTGCTTCCACTCGTTGGTGGCGTGTGCGTATTCGCACAGGGCAGGGATGTCGGCCTCGGAAAGTCCGACCTGCTCAAGCGTTACGGGCAGGCCCATCTGCTTGTTAAAGGCGGCGTAGCGTTCAAGGCTCTCGGTATCGCCCGTATAGGCAAACAGCACGAGCACGCCCAGGCTCACGACCTCACCGTGCAGATAGGTTCCCTCGGGCGGAATGCTGCACGTCGCATTGTAGAACGCGTGCGCCACGCTCGAGTTGTAGTAGTAATCGTTTTGGTTGGTCAGGTTCGAGACATAGCCCGTGTTGACCACGATGTCGAGCGCGATCTGCTTGACGGCCTCGCTCGACAGATTCCGGCGCACGTCCTCAAGACCCTGGACGCCATAAGTAAACAGAGGCTCGGAGCAGGTGTGGGCGAGTGCCAGGCCAAGGCCGGCGGTGTGCTCCAGGTTGCCGGCGCTCGTGGCGTACTCGACCTCGGGCTGCTTGGACAGGGCGTCGCCCACGCCGGCCCAAAAGTACTCCGCCGGAGCTTCGGCGATAATCTTGGGGTTGATGAAGATATGCGCAGGTCGGTTGGGGTACGAATATCCCTCGAGCGAGCCGTCGTCGTTGTACACGACGGCAATGGCGGTCGCGGCCGAGCAGTTGGAACAGATCGTCGGGACGGTGAAGACGATCTTCTTGAGCTCGATGGCTGCGGTCTTCACGGTGTCGAGTGCCTTGCCGCCGCCACAGGCGATAAGCACGTCTGCCTGCTGGCAAGCGGGGGAGTTCACGACCTTGGCGATATTGGCGCGCGTGCTGTTGGTGCCGTAGACGCGCGTCTCCAGAATCTCGACGTCGGTGCCTGCCAGCGCAGCCTCGATGCCCGGCAGCGCCGCAGCCAGGGCTCGCTTGCCGCCGATGATGGCGACCTTGGTCGTTCCGTACTCTGCCAGCGCGGCGGGCAACTCGGTAAAACAATCCTCGCCAACGGTGTAGTCGCTCATTCCAATCGTGCGCATAGCAACCTTCTTTCGTTCGATAAAGTGCTTTCAGGTATTTTGCTCCAAGAGAAGGTCCACAGCCGCGAGAAATTTCGAACGTATAAAACCAGTGTTGAGGGTTTTTCGCCGGCGCTGAACGTGCTAGCATACTCCGCATAAGCGTTGATGGGGACGAGTAGTCGGCCGTCCGCATGCTACAGAGAGCAGGGAGCGCTGAGAACCCGTGCATGCGACCGATGAAAATCACCCCGGAGCTGCGGTCCCAACGGACGTGCCGCGCAGGTTCGTCTTAGTAGACATCGCCGAGATGGTCGTCGATACAGACCAGCCGAGTAACGGATGCGAGCGCGCGGCGACGCGAGCGAGGGCATCTAAGCTGGGTGGTTAAGCGAAGAGCTTTTACGGACAGACTGTCCGTTTTGTGGCGCTTCGTCCCAGCTTGTAGGGACGGGCGCTTTTTTGGTGCCCAGAGGGCGTGCGCGCCCATGACAAGAAAGGGGTACCGTGGCAAACGAGTACAAGCAGACGATGAATCTGCCCAAAACCGGATTTCCCATGCGTGCCGGTCTTTCCAAGTCCGAGCCAAAGCGACTCAAGGACTGGCAGGACAACAAGGTCTACGAGCAAGTTCTAAAGAAGAACGAGGGTCACAAGAAGTTCGTGCTGCACGACGGCCCTCCGTACGCCAACGGCCCGATCCACATCGGCCACGCCATGAACAAGATCTCCAAGGACATGATCAACCGTTACTGGATGATGCAGGGCTATGAGGTTCCCTATGTTCCCGGTTGGGACTGCCACGGTCAGCCGATCGAACATAAGGTCGAGGAGAAGCTCGGCACCGAGAAGTTCAACCAGACCTCCACGGCTAAGATCCGCGAGCTTTGCAACAAGTTCGCTGTCGAGAACATCGAGCTCCAGAAGGCTGGCTTCCGTCGCCTTGGCGTGCTTGGCGACTGGGACAACCCGTATCTGACGCTCTATCACCAGCATGACGCCGCCGACATTGAGGTCTTCAAGGCCATGTTCGACAAGGGCATGATCTATCGCGGCCACAAGCCCGTCCACTGGTGCAAGCACTGCCACACCGCGCTGGCCGAGGCTGAGATCGAGTACTCCGACGAGACGAGCCCGTCCATCTTCGTGCGCTTTGAGATGACCTCCAAGCCCGCCGGTCTCGAGAACTTCGACGGCCCGGTCGACTTTATCATCTGGACGACCACGCCGTGGACCATCCCCTCCGACCAGGCAGTTTCCCTCAAGCCCGGCGCCGCCTACGTCGCCGTTGAGCACGACGGCCGCGCCGAGGTCATGCTCGAGGACCTGGCTCCTAAGTGCTGCGAGGAGTTTGGCTGGGAGTACACTCCGGTTATGGTCGACGGCAAGCCCTATGTGGTTCCCGCCGAGACCTTCCACCACATCCACTACAAGCAGCCGATCTTCGACGGTGTCGAGGGCGTGGCGCTGCTGGCCGATTACGTCGGTGTCGATGACGGTACCGGTATTGTCCACAACTCGCCCGGCCACGGCGTCGACGACTACTTTGCCTGCCTCAAGGAGGGCATCACCGACATCTGCATGCCGGTCGATGACGACGGCAAGTTCTACACCGGCGAGGAGTTTGGCACCGGTGGCCCCTTCAGCGGTATGGACACCGATGAGGCCAACCCGCACATCATCGAGTTCCTGCGCGAGCGCGGTACCCTAGTCCTCGAGAAGAAGATCACGCACAGCTATCCGCACTGCTGGCGTTGCAAGCACCCGGTGCTCTTCCGTGCTACCGACCAGTGGTTTGTCTCGATGGACAAGACCGGTTTGCGCGAGCAGGCTGGCAAAGAGGTCCGCGAGAACGTCAAGTGGTATCCGGCCCACGCGGCCAACCGCATCGGCGCCATGGTCGAGCAGCGTCCCGACTGGTGCATCAGCCGTCAGCGCAACTGGGGCGTGCCTATCCCCAGCTACACTTGCGCCGACTGCGGCGAGAAGGTCATGAACGACGCCACGCTCGACGCCGTCATCAAGCTCTTCCACGAGAAGGGCTCCGACGCCTGGTTCACCGACGCTCCCGAGAGTTACCTGGGCGAGGCTTGCGTTTGCCCCAAGTGTGGCGGCCATCACCTCAAGGCTGATAAGGACATTCTCGACGTGTGGTGGGACTCCGGCGTGTCCTGGAAGGCCGTCTGCGAGTATCGACCCGAGCTTGAGTACCCGGCTGACGTGTATCTCGAGGGCTCCGACCAGCATCGCGGTTGGTTCCAGAGCTCGCTGCTCACCTCGGTGGGTGCCAACGGCCATGCTCCGTACAAGGCGGTCGTCTCGCAGGGCTTCACGCTCGATGGCCAGGGCCGCAAGATGTCCAAGTCGCTCGGCAACGTCATCGACCCCAACAAGGTCTGCGACGAGATGGGCGCTGACATCATCCGTCTCTGGGTTGCCTCCGTCGACACCAGCTCCGACGTCTCCATCGACCATGAGATTCTCGCTCGTACGTCCGATGCCTATCGTCGTTTCCGCAACACGCTGCGCTTCTTGCTCTCCGAGCTCGAGGGTCAGTTTGAGCCCGAGACCGACGGCGTCGCCTTTGCCGACCTGCTGCCGCTCGACAAGCTCATGGTTGCCCGTCTGACCCAGGTCCAGGCCGAGGTCGACGACGCCTACGCCAGCTATGAGTTCCCGCGCGCCTACCGTGCGCTCTATGACTTCGTGGTTACCGAGCTTTCCAACGTGTATCTCGACGCCCTGAAGGATCGTCTGTACTGCGACAAGCCCGGCTCGCTCGAGCGCCGCAGTGCCCAGACCGTGCTGGCCGAGCTCTTCTCGATGCTCATGCGCGACTTGCAGCCGATCCTGTCCTATACCGTCGACGAGGCCATGGCATATGCGCCCGCCGGCTGCGTCGATCACCAGAAGTACGCCGCGCTGCTCGATTGGTACAAGTCGCCCATCACGGTCGACGAGGCCAATGAGTTTGAGGGCGTGCTCGAGGCTTCGCTCGAGCTCCGTAGCGCCGTGACCAAGGCCCTTGAGGATGCCCGTTCTGCCGGCACCTTCACTAAGAGCCAGCAGGTCCGCGTCAAGGCGGTCGTTCCCGCCGAGATGTACGCGCTGCTGACCGGTGATAAGGCCGTCGACCTGGCCGAGTTCTACATCGTCTCCGATGTTGAGCTGACCCAGGGCGAGGAACTCTCCGTTGCCATTGAAGCTGCCGAGGGCGAGTGCTGCGACCGTTGCTGGAACTACCGCACCACCGTTGGCGAGTACAACGGCCACGCTCATATCTGCAAGCGCTGCGCGGAGGCGCTGTAGTTACGCGGTTTTTCCAAACCGCGTAACAGCTCGACGCTGCAAACCCGCCAGAGCGGCAATCTGCCTTTCAGCTTCGGCGGCATGACCATAAGGTCTATGCCGCCTCGCTTCAAGGCACCTTGCTCGCTCTGGCGGGTTTTCGCTGTCGGTAACGAATCATCGGCTATTTCGTTGCTGGTCAATATAAGATATTGATTTGCATTAAACGTAATTCGATGATCTTGAAGGTAGGGGATTGATTTGGGTCGTGCTGGGGATATGACGCCGCCTTTGCGTTGGCGGCTGGGTGTTGCTGGTGGGGTGGCGCTGGCTGTGTTGCTTGTTGACCAGCTGACCAAGCTTGCGGTTCGTGCCGTGGGCGACGCTTTGCATGTGACCGTCATCCCCGGTGTCATCGACTTTATGTTTGTCCGAAATATCGGTGCCGCCTTTAGCATGGGCGAGGGGCATGGCATCGCGTTTGCCGTGCTGGCGTTGGCGGTCATTATCGCTATTGCCGTGTACCTCGTTCGTGCACCCCAGCTCGCCCATCTTGAGGTTGTGGGCATGGCGATGGTTGCGGGCGGTGCTATCGGCAACGCTATCGATCGTTTGGCCTTTGGCTTCGTGACCGATTTTATTGCCACCACCTTCATTGACTTCCCCGTCTTCAATGTGGCCGATATCGGCATTACCTTGGGTGTCGTGCTCGCCCTCTTCGGCTACATGTTCTTGAGCCCCGCTGCCCGTGAGGTCGATGCGACCGCCGAGCTTAACGCCCGTGACGAGGCCCGCGCTAAGCGCAAGGCCCAGCAACGCGGGGAGCGTGCCCGCAAAATTCGCGAAAGGAACGAGCGCTAATGGCCGACATTCATATCCTTGTTGCCGACGATGCCGCTGGTCAGCGTCTTGACGCCTATCTAGGCGCCAACGATGGCTGTCCCACGCGCTCTGCCTGCGCGCATCTGATTGAGGGCGGTGCCGTATGTGTCAATGGCGAGACCTGCCTGTCCAAAAAGTACGCCGTGCGAGTCGGCGACCGTATTTCGGTCGATCTGCCCGAGCCACACGATCCCACCGATGTGATTCCCGAGGCCATCCCGCTCGATATTCGCTATGAGGACGACTATCTCATTGTGCTCTCCAAGCAGCGCGGCCTGGTGTGCCATCCTGCACATGGTCATGAGAGCGGTACGCTCGCGAATGCCCTGGTCTATCACTGTGGTATCGACCATCTGGGCACCGTGCAGGGCGAGGACCGCCCCGGTATTGTGCATCGCCTGGATCGCGATACCTCGGGTCTCATGCTTGCGGCAAAGGACGACGACACCCAGCGCGCGCTCCAAAACCTTATCCGTACGCGCACGCTCGACCGCCGCTACATTACGCTCGTTCACGGTCATATCGCTATGGATGAGGGCACCATTAACACCGGCATTGCCCGGTCTACGCGCGACCGTGTCAAGATGGCGGTTTCTGATGACCCCTTTGCGCGCCAGGCCATTACGACCTTTAAGGTCCTTGAGCGCTACGATTCCACGCGTTTTGACGACGGCTATACGCTCGTCGAGTGCCACCTGTTTACGGGCCGTACGCATCAGATTCGCGTACACATGCGTCATATCAACCACGCTTGCGTAGGCGATCCGCTCTACGGCAAGTGCTATGCACGCGCCGATCAGGGTCTGACCAGGCAATTCCTTCATTCCTGGCGCGTCGCATTCGACCATCCCGTGACGGGGGAGCGTATTGAGTGCCGCGATGAGCTGCCGTGGGATCTCGCTGCGGTTCTCGACGACCTGGCTCCGCGCTCACTCGGTCGTACTGCCGCTGGCGACGACATCGTTCCGCAGCTCGGTCTTCTCGAAGCCTAGCCGGTATTAGGTGGTTTCTTGAACTCGGTAAGCCTGCGGTAAGATATACGATTGTTTACGTAACGCGTTCCTGGGAGCCTGCATGCTCGCCTTTTTACAAACCAACACACCCATCGTGATCTTCAACCAGATTGTCGTCACGCTGCTCACGGTCTGCTTTCTGTACCAGGTGGTCTTCTTTGTCATCGGCGCTCTCCGTGGCGAGGTCGCGCCTCCCAAGGCCAAAAAACTCCACCGCTATGCCTTCTTTATCGCGGCGCATAACGAGGAGGCCGTTATCGCCAATCTTGTTCGCTCCATCAAGGACCAGGATTATCCGTCCGAGCTCATCGAGGTCTTTGTGGTCGCCGATGCCTGTACCGATAACACGGCACAGCTCGCGCGCGAGGCGGGCGCCATCGTCTATGAGCGCAATGACCTGGCCCGTAAGGGCAAGAGCTGGGTCATGGACTTTGGTTTCGATCGCATTCTCAACGAGTATCCCGATACGTTTGAGGGCTACTTTATCTTCGATGCCGACAATGTTATCTCCCGCGATTACGTCTCCAAGATGAATGATGCCTTTGACCAGGGCTTCCATGTGGTCACGAGCTATCGCAATTCCAAGAACTTCGGCAGCTCGTGGATCTCTGCGGCCAACGCCACCTGGTATCTGCGTGAGGCCCGCTTCCTTAACAACGCGCGTAACATCTGCAAGACGTCTTGCGCCGTCTCGGGTTCGGGCTACCTCATCTCCGCAAGCGTTATCGAGGGCATGCACGGTTGGCAGTTCCATACGCTGACCGAGGATATCCAGTTCACCACGTTCTGCGCCATTCACGGCATTCGCATCGGTTATGCGCCGGCGGAGTTCTTTGATGAGCAGCCCGTGACGTTTAAGGCGTCCTGGAAACAGCGCATGCGTTGGACCAAGGGCTTCTACCAGGTCTTTTTTACCTACGGCAAGCATCTTGTCAAATCGACGTTCCGCTATCATCGCTTTGCTGCCTACGACATGTTTATGACGATCGCACCGGGCATGCTGCTGTCCCTGATCTCCATGCTCGCCAACGCGACCTTCCTCATCGTGGGCGGGCTTTCGCACGGCTTCTTGGCCACCGAGGTCGAGATGCAGGCTTGTGCCGCCTCGCTCATTATGACCTTCGTGATGATGTATCAGACTTTCTTTATCCTGGCGCTACTCACGACCATCTTCGAGTACAAGCACATTCATTGCGCGCAAAAGTGGCGTCTGGTAACCAACCTGTTTACCTTCCCGATCTTTATGTTCAGCTATATCCCCATCACGGTGGCAGCGCTGTTCCTGAAGGTTGACTGGGTCCCGACGCAGCACGCCGTCAACGTTACCCTCGACGAGGTCATGCAAGGCGCCAAATAACCACCACCAAAACCGCCACAAAGGGGACAGACGCCTTTGTGGCGGTTTTTGCTACTGTGATGCAGCTCGAGGAGGTGTTCAATGGTCTATATCCCGTTTTGGCTATGCGCCATCGCTGGCGCCTGCATCGATGCGCGCGAGCGGCGGTTTCCGAATGCGCTTGCTGCCGCGTGCGCCGTGGCGGCATTTGTGGGCGTCTGGCTAGATCTTGGCATGAATGCGGCGCTTGACCACGCCCGCCTTGCGGTCATCGTCTACCTTGTCCTTGTGCTCACTGAGTCGCTCTGGCGTCGTGTTCGCCGCGCTCCCGGCATTGGCATGGGGGATGCTAAGGCGCTCTTCGCACTTTGCACCTTCGATCCTATGGGCAGCATCGTGGCATTTGCCGTCGCGCTCCTGGTCCTGGCTACTTCCTGCCTCATCACGAAATCGCGCTCCCTGCCATTGCTCCCGTTATTGGTGCCGATTTTTGCCATAATCGAGGTCGTGGGCTGCACATTGTAACCGATTGCGCATCCTTCTTAAGGAGCATGCCATGGCAACTAATCAAGAAACGGCCGTCATTAAGGCGCGCATGGACCGCATTCACGCGGCGTTGTCGCCCGAACTCGTCGAGCGCATTTCCGCCGATCGTGCTTCGGGTGCCGTCAACCCGTATCGTTGCAACGACGACCAGGTCATTCGTCGTATTGATCGCGCTGCCGACAAGGGCACGCTTATGCGTCCGGCGTTTATGCGCGATACCGAAAAGATTCTTCATCTTCCGGCGTACACGCGTTATGCAGGCAAAACGCAGGTCTTTAGCTTCCGTAGCAACGATGATCTGTCGCGCCGCGGTTTGCACGTGCAGCTTGTTTCGCGCATTGCGCGCGATATCGGTCGCGCCCTGGGGCTCAACTGCGATCTGATCGAGGCGATTGGCCTGGGCCACGACTTGGGACACACGCCCTTTGGGCACGCCGGTGAGCGCTTTCTCAACGATATCTACCACGAGCGCACGGGTCGCTACTTTTTCCATAACGTGCAGTCGGTCCGCGTGCTCGATGCCCTGTACGGCCGCAACGTGTCGCTCCAGACGCTCGATGGCGTGTTGTGCCATAACGGCGAATATGAGCAGCGCGTATTTGAGCTGTCACACATGGCATCCTTTGGTCAGTTCGATCAGACGGTTGAGGACTGTATCGCCACGGGTTATAGCGCAATAGAGCACCTGCGCCCCATGACGCTCGAGGGCTGCGTGGTTCGCATCTCGGATATCCTTGCCTACGTTGGGCGCGATCGACAAGACGCTATTGCGGCGGGCCTGCTGTCACCCGACGCCTTTGACGATGACCTGGGCGGAGCATACAACAGCTGGATACTTACGCATGCCTCCATCGATATCGTTGAGCACAGCTATGGCAAGCCGCGCATCGAGATGAGCGAGGAGCTGTTTGAGGAAATCCGCCGAGCCAAGCGCGAGAACTACGAGAAGATTTATAGCAAGGGCGGCATTGAAGGCGACTCCGAAGCGGAGCTGCGCGAGGCGTTCGAAAAGCTCTACGACCGTTGCCTGCAGGATATAAACGAAGGCGACGAGTCCTCGTATATCTTTAAGCATCATATTTCGCGCATTGAGCAGCAGCTTTCCTACTACGATCGCACCTATACCTGGCAGGACGACAAGGATCAAGCGGTGGTGGATTACATCGCGAGCATGACGGACGGCTATTTCTGCGAGCTGACGAGCAAGCTATTCCCTGGCTTGAAGTTTCCACACCGTACCTATATTAACGAACGGTAGTTCGTATATATTCGGTATACTGTTAGTGGAAAACGTTTTTGATTGATGCACGGGATGGCTATGGACGACCTTTTTTCTGCCTCGACGCGCGAGCGTTCCTTTCAGAATGCGCCGCTTGCGGTGCGCATGCGCCCCAATTCGCTCGACGAGTATGTGGGCCAGCAAAAGGCCGTCGGTAAGGGTTCGTGGTTGCGTGCCGCGATTGAGCACGACGTGCTGTCGAGTGTGATTTTGTATGGGCCGGCCGGTACGGGCAAGACGACGCTGGCACATATTATCGCCAACCATACTAAGAGCGAGTTTGTCGAGGTCAGCGCTGTGACGGGCACCGTAAAGGATCTTCGTCGCGTGATCGACGAGGCTAAGACGCGCCTGAATACGTACGACCGCCGCACCATTCTATTTATCGATGAGATTCATCGCTTTTCCAAGTCGCAGCAGGATGCCCTGCTGCATGCAGTTGAGAACCGTACCGTCATTATGATTGGCGCCACGACGGAGAATCCGTACTTCGAGGTCAACTCGGCATTGCTCTCGCGCGGTCGCGTGGTGGAACTTGAGCATCTTAAAGACGAGGATATCGCCACGCTTATTGAGCGTGCGCTCGAGGCGCCGCAGGGTTTGAACGGTAAGTTCTCGGCCGATGAGGATACGGTTAAGACCATTTGCACACTGGCAGCGGGTGACGCTCGATCGGCGCTCACGACGCTTGAGCTTGCGAGCGAGATTGCCGTCACGCGCCCCGATACCGAGGGAACGCCCGCGCCGGCGGCGGGGGAGCGCTATCCCATCACTGTTGACGACGTGAAGATTGCCAATCCGCGCCGTGGCTTTTCGTACGACAAAAACGGTGACATGCACTACGACATCATCAGTGCGTTTATTAAGTCTATGCGCGGTAGCGACCCCGATGCCACGATTTATTGGCTCGCGCGCATGATTGACGCGGGGGAGGATCCTAAGTTTATCGCTCGTCGTATTATGATTCAGGCTTCTGAGGATGTTGGCAACGCCGACCCACAGGCGCTTTTGGTGGCACATGCCGCGTTTAAGTCTGCCGAGGTCATTGGCTATCCCGAGTGCCGTATTAATCTGGCTCAGGCTGCTCTCTATGTGTGCTTGGCGCCTAAATCGAACGCGTGCGAGGCTTCGATCGATGCGGCGTTGGCCGATATTCATTCAAGTGGGCTCCGCGAGGTGCCGAGTTATCTGCGCGATCGTCATCGCCCGGGCAGCGACGAATACGGTGTGTATAAGTATCCGCATGATTATCCCGAAGGCTGGGTCGATCAGCGTTATTTGCCCGAGGGGCTGGAGCGCGGTGCGTTTTGGCAGCCTGCGGGCCGTGGCTGGGAAGAGTGGCGCGTAGAGCAAAGCGAGCGCGACCGTAGCGGCAGAGCGCCCAAGTAGGTCCTTGGGACCTCGCACATTCCCTTTGGGTATCTTTCCCCTTCTTTGGGGTACCATGAATAGCGTCTGTATTTCGATTCCTTCGGGAGGCTTGTATGAGTCCCATTCAAATCGCCCTGCTGCTGCTCGCCGTTGCCGGTGTGTGGGCTGTTATCGAGCTCGCGCTCACGCTGCGAAAGACCCGCACCGTCGTTGATTCGCTCGATAAGACCGTGAGCGACCTTAACAACACCATCGCCGAGGCACAGCCGGTGGTAGCAAAGCTCGATGGCGCTGTCGATGAGCTCACCCCCGCGTTGGCTCAGGTTGAGCCGCTCCTCAAGTCGAGCAAGACCGCCGTCGACGCCCTTACCTCCAATCTCGTAGAGGTCGAAGCTGTGGTTCGCGACATTTCCGAGGTTACGGGCAGCGTGGCCGAGGCCAGCAATGCCGTATCGAGCGTGACTGATTCTGCTGCTGGTGCCGTGCAGAAACTCTTTAACAAGGTGAAGGCTCCCGCGGCCGACGCCGAGCGCACGCTTTCCGCTGCCGCCGAAGCCGAGCAGCCGACCGAGCGTGTCCTGATTGACGAAGCCGGGGACGATGCCGCTGCTGGTGACGATGATGCACAGAAGCCTGCTGCTAAAGCAGCCCAGTATTACACCTACACGCCCGCCGAGACCTCCGAGGAGTCCTGCGATGAGTAGCGAAGCAACTTGCCCCATCACGCTGACTGTTGCCGGGGATCCGCGTCTGGCACGCCTCGTACGTATGACGGCCGCCAACGTTGGTGCGCTGTGCTCCATGTCCGTCGATCGCATCGAGGACATTCGTATGGCTGCCGAGGAAGCCTTTATCTTTGGCTGCACGGCCGTTGATTCCGATGACATTTCGATCAAATTCGACGTCGACGAATCGCATGTGGGCATGACCTTTACCTTTGGCGATCAGGCGACTGTCGATGAGGATGACCAGGCTGCCGTGTATGCCGAGCTCATTCTGGCGAGCGTGTGCGATTCCTACGAAAAGACTGCGGCGCCCCTGACGCTTTCCCTCGACCTCAAGGCGGATATCTAATATGACCGAACGTTCCCGGAGCGGTAAGACCGCTTGGGACAAGGAGAAAACCCGCGAGCTGTTTCGTCGCTACAAAGAGACCGGTGATCCGGACGCACGTGAGCAGCTCGTCATGTCCCATATGAACCTGGTAAGGTTTCTTGCCAACAAATTTAAGAACCGCGGCGAGCCGCTCGACGACCTCATGCAGGTCGGCTATCTGGGTTTGCTCAAGGCTATCGACCGCTTTGACCCCGAGCGCGGACTCGAGTTCACGACGTTTGCCACGCCTACCATCCTGGGCGAGATTAAGCGTCACTTCCGTGATAAGGGCTGGAGCGTGCGCGTGCCGCGCCGTTTGCAGGAGCTTTCTGCCAAGGTTAACCAAGCTACCGACAAGCTCACTAACGAGCTGCAGCGCTCGCCTAAGGTTGAAGAAATCGCTGAGTACCTGGGTGTGACCGTCGACGAGGTGCTGGAGGCCATGGAATCGTCTTCGGCCTATACCTCGGTGCCCATCGAGGCTCCTGGCGCGTCCGATTCCGATGATGCCCCCTCGATTCTCGACCGCTATGCCGATGACGACAACGAGCTCGATTTTACCGATGACCGCCTGGTGATCGAGGAAGCCATCCGCGATTTCTCGCCGCGTGAGCGTGAGGTTATCGAGCTGCGCTTTGTGAAGGGCATGACCCAGATCGAGATCGCTAAGAAGTTGGGTATCTCGCAGGTGCAGGTTTCGCGCCTGCTGCGCCGTACCCTTAAGAAGATACAGGACAAGATCGACCCCGACGGAGTGATGGTTCGTTCATGATTGAGCACCCCCAACAAACCGACCGCACGCTGCGCGATACTCGTATTCTGACGCTTCGCATTTGGGCTGTCGTTGGCTGCATTGTCATCGCAGCCGTCATCTTTAACCTTATGGGTATCCTGGCGCCTGTTATCGAGTTTCTCGCTGTCGGTTCCATCATCGCTTTTGTGATGTCGCCGATCACTAACTGGCTCGAGCATCACGGCGTCGGTCGTGGCATCGGTTCGCTCATCGCGCTGATCGTGGTTGTGGCAGTGCTCGTCGGCGTCGTCTGCATCCTGTCGCCTATTTTGCTCGGTCAGATTATGGAAGTCCTGAGCCGTCTGCCTGAGCAGCTTCGCGTTGCGGGCGGTGATCTCAACGAGATGATTTCGCACGCTAAGACGCTCAACAACACGCCGCTCAAGGAGTACCTGGACGATAATCTGTCCTCGCTGGTTACTGTGGCGTCCAAGTACGTATCGCAAATCGCCGCTGAGCTCGGTCGCGGCGTGTTCCCGCTGATCACCAACACGGCCTCGCAGCTGTTCGTAATCTTCCTGGGTTTGGTGCTTGCCTACTGGCTTGCCTGCGATTATCCCCGTATGCACCACGAGGTCTGTACCATCATCGGACAGGAAAAAGAGACCTCGTACCGCTTTATGGTCGCGATTCTTTCGCGCTCGGTCGGCGGTTATATGCGCGGCATGGTCGTGACGTCCATCTGCGGTGGCATCCTCGCCTTTATCGGCTTTACGCTCATTGGCCATCCCTACGCGGCACTCATGGCCATCTTTACCGGCATCATGCACTTGGTCCCGGTTGTCGGTCCCTGGGTAAGCGCGGCTATCGCCACGGTGCTTGGCTTTATGTTCAGCCCCATGCTGGCGTTGTGGACGCTCGTTGTGACCATGGTGGCTCAAAACGTCACCGATAACGTCATTTCCCCCAAGGTCATGCAGAGTTCGGTGCAGGTGCATCCCATCATGAGCCTGACGGCCCTCGTTATTGGTTCGGCACTTATGGGTCCCATCGGCATGGTCATCGCCATTCCGCTGTGCGCGGCCCTCAAGGGCATTTTCGTCTACTACTTTGAGAACGAGACCGGTCGCCAGCTCGTGGCATACGACGGCGCTGTATTTAAGGGCACGCCATATCGCGATGCCGAGGGCAACCCGGTCGCCGCCTACGACGCGCTTGGAGACGATACGTTCATTTACGAGTCCGAGCTCATCGGCAACGAGACCGCGCCCGAGGCCCAGGCGATGCCCAAGCCCGAGCTCGAGAATCCCTGGATCAAGCTCTCGGGCCTGCAGCCCGATGCGACGAGCTTTTTCAAGAATCCCTTCGCCAAGGACGATGACTCCAACTCGGACGACGATACCAAAACCGGCATCGACGGCTCCATGGACGATTCGGATTCCAAATAGGCACCGCTAGCGTTTCTTGAAGTTGTAAATGACAATAAACGCGAGCAAAGCGATTGATAAGGGGCCGGCTACATTGAAAAAGAGAACGTCAATTGCGCGTAGAGTGTAATAAGCCTTATCGCCGGACATTACTGCATACAATACGTAGCCAAATGCTGGTTGGTTTGCGTACCAGCAGGAGAAGGCCAAGAGCGCTAAAAGTGCTAGTACCAGAAGTGCATTCAGGACAAATCGTTTACTTTTCATCGATTGCTCCTTCCGGGTGACTCTTATATGTAATTCTACAGCAGTCCTTTTTCAAAGGATCGCACAGTACTGAATAACGTGCACTTTCGCTGGAGGGTCGCTGTTTGGCGGCCCTCTTTTTTGCATGTGTGCGGCGGGATGGTAATATCGTTACGTTTGAACTGTTTCGATGTGAAACCGAGGAGATTCCCTCTATGAGTGCTGACTACCCGTCAATGACTACGGCCGAGATCCGCTCCAAGTTCCTCAACTTCTTTGAGGAGCGCGGTCTTAAGCTCTATCCTTCTTCGTCCCTCGTCCCCGATGATCCCTCGCTGCTGCTTGCCAACGCCGGCATGAACCAGTTTAAGGAGTACTACCAGGGCAAGAAGACCATGAAGGAGATCGGCGCGATCTCTTGCCAGAAGTGCGTCCGCACCAACGACATCGACTGCATCGGCGAGGACGGCCGTCACTTGTCGTTCTTCGAGATGCTCGGCGATTTCTCTTTTGGCGGCGTCTCCAAGGAGCAGGCTTGCGCCTGGGCCTTTGAGCTCATCACCAAGGAGTTCAAGCTGCCGCTCGATCGCCTGTACTTCACCGTCTTTACCGAGGACGACGAGACCCACGACGTGTGGCGTTCTCTGGGCGTTGCCGAGGACCACATCTCCCGCCTGGGTGAGGACGACAACTTCTGGGCCGCTGGCCCCACCGGTCCCTGCGGTCCGTGCTCCGAGATCTATTTTGACATGGGCGAGGAGGTCGGCTGCGGCAGCCCCGACTGCAAGCCCGGCTGCGACTGCGACCGCTTCCTTGAGTTCTGGAACCTCGTGTTTACCCAGTACGACCGTCAGGAGGACGGCTCCATGCCGGAGCTGCCGCACCGCAACCTCGATACGGGCATGGGCCTGGAGCGCATGGCTGCCATCATGCAGCACAAGACCGCCAATTACGACGGCGATCTGATGCAGCACCTCATCAAGCTGGGCGAGGAGATCAGCGGCAAGACCTATGACGCCGACGATTACTCCGGCGCCAGCCGTTCTCTTCGCATCATCGCCGACCACTCCCGTGCCGTCGACTTCATGATCTCTGACGGCATCCTGCCCGGTAACGAGGGTCGCGAGTACGTCCTTCGCCGCCTGCTCCGCCGCGCCGTGTTCCACGGTCGCCTACTGGGCATCGAGGGCGCCTTCCTGACCAAGTTCATCGACGAGGTCAACGCTCAGATGGGCGAGGCCTACCCCGAGCTGCTCAAGAACGTCGCGCTCGTTAAGGGTATCGTCGCCTCCGAGGAGGAGCGCTTCTCCACGACGCTCGACAACGGTCGCGTCTACCTGGATGAGGCCCTGGCAGCGCTTGCCGAGGGTGCTGCGCTTCCGGGCGATGTTGCCTTTAAGCTGCACGACACCTTTGGTTTCCCCATCGACCTGACCGTCGAGATCGCCGGCACCGCTGGTCACGACGTCGACATGGACGGCTTCACTGCCTGCATGGAGGACCAGAAGGCCCGCGCTCGTGCCAACGCCAAGGGCGATGCCTGGGGCAGCTTCAACGACGTGTGGGTCGAGCTTTCCGACAAGGTCGCTGCGACCGATTTCGATGGCTATGACAACGACGTCATCGAGGGCGCCAAGGTAGTCGCCATCGTTCGCAACGGCGAGTCCGTCGAGTCCGCTGCCGCCGGCGAGGACGTCGAGGTCGTGCTCGACCGCACCCCGTTCTATGCCGAGATGGGTGGCCAGCAAGGCGATGCCGGCAAGCTTTCCGCTGAGGGCGTTGTTCTGACCGTTGTCGACACCAAGAACCACAACGGCCTGTATGCCCACGTCGCGCACGTTGCCGATGGTACGCTGACTGTCGGTGCCGATGTTACCGCCGCGCTCGACGCTGAGCGCCGTGGCTTCCTGCGCCGCAACCACACCGCCACGCACCTGCTCGACGCTGCCCTTAAGCAGGTCCTGGGCGAGCACGTCTCCCAGGCCGGCTCGCTGGTGACGCCCGAGCACCTGCGCTTTGACTTTACGCACTTCGAGGCTCTGTCCTTCGAGCAGCTCAAGGCTGTCGAGGACCTGGTCAACCAGCAGATCTTCGCTTCCAAGCCGGTCGTGACCCGTGTTATGGGCATCGACGAGGCTAAGGCTGCCGGCGCTGTCGCTCTGTTTGGAGAGAAGTACGGCGATGTCGTCCGCGTCGTCTCCGTGGGCGCCGAGGACCAGCCGTTCTCCCGCGAGCTCTGTGGTGGCACCCATGCCGCCAATACCGCCGAGATTGGCCTGTTCAAGATCATTTCCGAGTCCTCCACGGGCTCCAATGTCCGCCGTATCGAGGCCGTGACCTCTAAGGGTGCCCTCGACTACATGGCCGACCGCCTGGCGCTCGTTGACGCCGCCGCCGCTGCGCTCAAGTGCCGCGTCGACGAGGTTCCCGCCCGCGTGGAGAACCTGCAGGCCGAGCTGCGCGAGACGTCCAACAAGCTCAAAAAGGCTCTGACCGGTGGCTCCTCCGACGCCATTTCCAGTGCCATCGAGGGTGCTGTCGAGCTCGGCGGCTACAAGCTAGTCGTCGCTGAGCTCCAGGGCCTTGAGGCTGCCGACCTGCGCAACGTATGGGATACCGTGCATCAGAAGGTCGCCGGCCCTGTCGCTTGTGTCGTCGCCAGCGTGACTGAGAAGGGCACTCCGGCCCTGCTCGCTGCCGGCTCCGATGACGCCGTCAAGGCCGGTTTCCACGCCGGTAACGTGATCAAGCAGATCGCGGGTCTGGTCGACGGTCGCGGTGGCGGTCGTCCCAACATGGCCCAGGCCGGTGGCAAGAATGCTGCCGGCATCGCCGATGCCCTCGCGGCCGCTAAGACCGCGCTCGGCGCCTAAGAATCTAAGAAGTCGCTGTGGTTGCGCTCGCGCTGGACATAGGGGAGACCAGGATTGGCATCGCCGTCTCGAGCCGTGATGGCAAGATGGCGATGCCTGTCAAGGTGCTTCCGGCTGCCGAGGTCACCGGTATGGCCAAGACGTTCCGCTACCTGGTTGAGGACTATGAGCCCGACATCCTGGTAAGCGGACGTCCCCTGACCATGGCCGGTGAGCCCGGCCCTCAGGCCGAGCGCGTTGCCGCTGTGGCGCAAAAGATTGCCGACGAGCTCGATCTTCCGTTGGAGTTTGAGGACGAGCGTCTGTCCTCGCAAGAGGCCAAGCGTATCCTGCGCGAGCAGGGACTCAACGAAAAGCAGATGAGGGGCAAGATCGACATGATTGCCGCCAGCCTGTTTTTGCAGACGTGGCTCGATCGTAAAAACGAGGAGGTTTCGCATGCCTAGTGTTTCCGATCCGCGCCAGCCGAATCGTACACAGCAGCTGGCGTCGCGCCCTGCCCAGCCTGGCCAGCGTCCGGCACAGCCGACGCAGCGCGCAGCTCAGCCTGCCGCGCGCCCGGCGCAGTCCTTCTCTCGTTCGGCCCAACCTGTTCAACGGACGGGTCAGCAGCCTTCTGCTCGTTCGGTTCAGCATTCGGCTTCTCACGCGGCTCAGCAGCCCACTGCTCGTACGGCCCAGCCTGCAGGCGGTACCCGCTTTAAGCAGCAGGCACCTACCCAGCGAACTCAGGCCCCTCAATCGCATTCGCATCACGCTCGCGGTTCGCATGGCGTTGCTCCGGCGACCCGCTCGAGCTACAACACGCATGCTCGTCGCGGTGCTCAAAAGAAGAGTTCTCCGGTTCCGATGATCATCGGCGTTGTGGTGTCGGTGCTCGCGCTTGCTGCGATCGCTTTCTTTGTCGTGCCGGCCGTCAAGGGCTTCTTTGCCGGTGAGGATACGAAGGTCACGGCTGGTCAGCAGGTTACGGTGACCATTCCCGATGGTGCTTCGGGCGATACTATCGCCTCGATTCTCTCCGAGAACCATATCGTCGAAAATCCCAAGGATTATTATGCGGCGGTGAAAAAGCTCAACGCCGATATGTCGCTCAAGCCTGGTGATTATTCGTTCACCACACTCATGGATGCGACCAAGGTTGTTCAGCAGCTCATGGAAGGCCCCAACGCGGGCTTCAATGCGCTGACTATCCCTGAGGGCCTAACGGTCGATCAAGTCGCCGACCGTGTGGCCCAGGCCTACGACAGCATCTCTAAGGAAGACTTCCTCAACCAGGTCAAGGCCTCCAACTACGTTGACGACTATAGCTTCCTTAAGGGCGCCGCCAACGATTCGCTCGAGGGTTTCTTGTTCCCCAAGACCTATTCGCTGGGCGATTCGCCGACGGCCGATGACGTGATTCGCGCCATGCTCGATCAGTTTAAGACCGAGTACAAGTCGCTTGACTTTGCGAGCTGCGAAGCCAAGATCAAGGAACGCTACGGCGTGGAGATGTCCGACTACGACATCGTCAACTTGGCCTCTATCGTTGAGCGCGAGGGCCTCAACGCCGATCAACGTGCGCACGTGGCCTCGGTCTTCTACAACCGCCTTGCCGGCAAACTCGACGGTCTGCACTATCTCAACAGCGATGCGACCATGATGTATGTCACCGGTGGCGAGGTTACCGCCGACGACCTGCAGAGCGATAGTCCGTATAACACCTATAAGCACGAGGGCCTACCGCCCACGCCCATCTGCTCTCCGTCGCTCGAGGCACTCAAGGCCACGCTTGAGCCGACCGACTCCGATGACCTGTATTTCTACATTACGCAGGACGAGGAGTACTTCTCGCAAACCTACGAAGAGCATCAACAGTCTTGGAATTAGCATGAGGATTTTTAGCCCCAAACGATACGTTGCCTCGGTCGATCGCATCGACCTCGATACCCTGTGGGCCGACGGCAAACGCGCCATTCTGCTCGATCGCGATAACACCCTGGTGCCGCGCGACACCGAGCAGGTTCCCGCCGCGGTTTCCGCTTGGCTCGATGCCGCCCGCGCCAAAGGCTTTAAGCTGTGCATGGTGTCCAACAACTGGCATCGGGACCAGGTCATGGCATCGGCACGCGAGCTGGGACTCGAGGCCATCAGCCACGCCATGAAGCCGGCACCGTTTGCCCTCAAGGCGGGTCTTAAGCGCCTCGGCGCCACGGCTAACGAGGCGGTGCTGATCGGTGATCAGCTCTACACGGACGTGTGGAGCGGCAACTTCGCCGGCGTCGATACCATCCTGGTAAAGCCGCAGGCGACGCAGGACCTGTGGTATACGCAGATCTTCCGTATCTTTGAGCGCCGGGCCCTGCGCGACCTTCCTTGCGAGGAATAGGTCTCGTCATGTCCCAGCACATCAAACACGGCTGCGACCATATCTTCTTTATCGGCTTTTTGGGCGCGGGCAAGTCGACGCTTGCGCGCAACGTGGGCACCATGTTCAAGCGGCGTTTTATCGATACCGACCGTCTGGTCGTGCGCCGTTGCGGCAAGTCGGTAACCGAGATTTTTGAGACCGAGGGCGAGGATCGTTTTCGCGAGCTCGAGACCTCGGCGCTCCGTTCGCTCCAAAGAGAGCGCAGCCTGTTGGTTTCGTGCGGGGGCGGTATCGTCGAAACGCCGGTGAATATTGAACTGATGCACGAAATGGGTACGTGCGTGTACCTCGAGGGCGACTTCGAGGATTCGATTCGACAGATTCGTCGGTCCGACACGCGCCCCGATTTCCGTTCGCCCGAGCATGCTGCGCGCCTGTTTGAGCATCGCCGTCCGCTGTATCGCCAGGCCGCCGACCTTACCCTTGATATTCGCAACAAGTCCTTCGAGGACGTTTCCTACCTTTGTGCCGAGATGCTTTTGGAGCGTGGGCTGCTATGATTCGCCGTCAACTGATCAATTTCCAAAACCGCAGCGTCGATGTCCGCGTCGGATTGGGCGCGTTCGATGAACTGTCGCGTATGTTTGCCTCGGCCGTGGGCAAGCCTAAGCGCGCGATGGTCGTTTGGAACACCGCCACATCCGAGCGTTTTGGTGAAGTCGTCGAGCATGCGCTGGTCGACGCCGGTTTTGCCGTGTCGCCGCTAGTCCTCGAGGTTTCGCCTGCTGGTGCCACGCTGGCCGATGCCGATGCGATCTTTGGCGCCCTGTCTGCCAACGGCATTACCTGCGACGATCTGGTTGTCGCCGTTGGCGATGCCGCAACCTGCTCGGTTGTTAGCTGGTGCGCCAACCAGTGGTGTGGCCGAACCGAGTGCGCGCTGCTGCCGACGACCTTCGACGCCATGCTCACGGTCGCGACGACCATGAAGCCGCTCATTGCCTCGTCGTCGAATGCGCTTCCCGCTATCGCGTTCCGTCCCGAACCGGGCTTGGTCGTGTGTGACCTCGACCTTGTTCGCGAGGCGGACCCCGAGGACCTCAAGCTCGGCTATGTGGTACTTGTTGGCACCATGCTTTCGAGCAGTAAGTCCCGTTGGAATCAGTTTACTGAGACCGTCCCCGAGATTCTCGCGGGCGAGGAGGTCGCGCTCGTCAATGCCGTTCAATGGTCTCAGACTGCCCGCAAGGACGTACTGATGGCCACGAACCCGAGCGCTCGCCATGCGCTCGATTTTGGCAAGACGGGGGAGCGTACCCTGCGCGCCTGCTTGGGCGATGCCGCTTCGCAGGTTCCTGCCTACCAGCTGTTGTCCGAGGGCATGCGCTTTGAGGCGCGCCTAGCACATGATGCCTGCGACTTCGATATCGATTACGTCTTTGAGGTCGATGACTGCTTGGAGGACTTTGGTATCGAGGAACTTGCCTTCGATCTGGAGTCTGCCGCATATATCGAGGAGTTCCGCAAGCAGCAGTTTGCACGCTCGAACCGCAGCATGTTGCCGCTGCCCGCGGCACTCGGCGCCATTCGCCTAACGAACGTTGAGGACGAGGTTCTTAAGCGCCATGCTCACGCCTACTTGGCTTCTCGTAAAGAACTTCTCTAAGATTTATTGACTTCCATCCTCTTTCGTATCATGTTGAGGGGCGGGTTTCCAATCGGTTGCGGATCGCATGCGATTCCGTCGTTCGGTTGAGACCCGTCCCGTCTATATAGAGACAACAAGAAAGGAATCTGCATGTCTGAGTTTGCTGCCGGTCCTGCCGGTCGTATCGAGCGTGTCCGTGCCCTTATGGTCGAGCGTGGCTACGACGCCATCGTGGTGCGCGACGAGGCCAACCTTCGTTGGCTTACGGGCGTTAAGGGCGTCTTCGACTACACCTTCGAGTTCCCGCACGCTGCGTTTATTACGGCCGACCAGTGCCTGTTCCACACCGACTCGCGCTACCTCAACAGCTTTGAGGAGAACACGCCCGCCGGCAGCCCCTGGGTCTTCGACATGGACGAGGGCACCATCCCCGGCTGGGTCGCTGGCAAGATTGCAGCCAACAAGTGCCGCGTCTGCGCTGTCGAGGACGATATGCAGATCAACTTCTACCAGGGCATTCAGCGCGGCCTGGAGGACCGCTCTGTCGCCTGTATGCTGCCGTTGATGCACGACGACATCCGCAAGATGCGCGCCATCAAGGATGCCGAGGAGATCGAGCTCATGCGCCATGCACAGTCGATCACCGACGCCGCCTTCCAGCACATGCTCGGCTTTATTAAGCCTGGTATGACCGAGAAGCAGGTTCGCAACGAGCTCGAGAACTTTATGTTCGCCAACGGCGCTGACAGCCTTGCTTTCGGCTCCATCGTGGCGAGCGGTCCCAACACCGCCAACCCGCATGCCGTGCCGAGCGACCGCGTGATCGAGAAGGGCGACTTTGTCCTCATGGACTACGGCGCGGGCTACTGCGATTACCGCTCCGACATGACACGCACTGTTGTGATGGGCGAGCCCACGCAGGAGCAATTCGACCTGTATGCACTCGTGCGCCGCACGCACGAGGAGTGCGTCGCCGCCATCCATCCGGGCGTTGAGGGTAACGACATCTTCAAGCTTTCCAAGAAGATCATCGGCGATGCCGGCTATGGTGATTACTACAACCATGGTCTGGGCCACGGCGTGGGCATCGACATCCACGAGCTGCCCAACTTCAACCGCAGCAAGAACACCATCGAGATCGGCTCGGTTGTCACCATGGAGCCCGGCGTCTACCTGCCCGGCGTGGGCGGCGTGCGCCTTGAGGACTACGGCGTGGTCACCGAGAACGGCTACGAGCCCTTCACCAAGACCCCGCACGACCTGCACGTCATCGATTGCTAGCCCATTTCGATAGATTTTTGGGGCGGGGCGTCCGGATCGATTCGGACGCCCCGCGTTCTCTTTTTATGCGCTCGCTGCAGGCGCCGTCAGCAAGTGTATAATTTCGGTCGTATGTAATTTGGACGCTTATGCGTTCTGCCCATAACAAGAAAGGTCGCTATGCCTACCATTTCTACCGCCGACTTCAAGAACGGCCTCGGTCTCCGCATCAAGGACAAGGTCTACACCATCGTCGAGTTCCAGCATGTCAAGCCGGGCAAGGGCGGCGCGTTTGTGCGCTACAAGACCCGCGACATCAAGAGCGGCCGTGTCGTCGAGAACACCTGCAACGCCGGCACCAAGTTCGAGAGCGTCATGCTCACCACCCGTGAGTTCCAGTACCTCTACAACGATGGCGCCGACTACATCTTCATGGACAACGAGACCTATGAGCAGGTTCCCGTTCCCGAGGACATGGTGGGCGAGAACTCCAAGTGGCTGCGCGAGAACGACATTTGCCAGCTGCTCTTCGCCGACGATGAGCTCATGGGCGTGACCCCGCCGATGTTCATCGAGACCACCATTGTCCAAACCGACCCGGGCTTTAAGGGCGACACCGTCCAGGGTTCCACCAAGCCGGCCACGATCGACACCGGCGCTGTCATCCAGGTCCCCATGTACCTCAACGAGGGCGAGGTCATCAAGGTTGACACCCGCGACGGCAAGTTCGTCTCCCGCGTCTAGCAACCAACTTCTCTAGGAGGACTCATGCCCCAGGAAATCAAGATTGACGGCATCGGCATTTCGCCCGATGTTCTGACCGCCATCGTCTCGCGCGCCGTGTCCGATGTCGAGGGCATCGCCTCCGTTGGCGTCAAGGACCTTGCCACTAATCTTGTCTCCATGATGCTCTCGTCCAAGGCCCCGGCTTCCGAGCCGGCGGTCGAGACCGAGGTCGTTGGCGACAAGCTCGCACTCACCGTGCGTGTCGTGGTGTTCTTTGGCTATCCGTTCAAGAAACTCGCCGAGGCCGTTCGCGCCGCCGTGGTCGCCGCCATCGATGCTCAGGTGGGCGTCGAGGTCGAGCGCGTCGACGTTTGCATTGACGGCCTCGTTTTCCCCAAGGAGTAACCTTTGAGCCTTAAGGTTTATCGCGGGCGCACGCTTGCCCGCAGTCAGGCGCTGCAGCTGCTGTTTCAGGCCGAGGCCACGGACAGCCCGCTCGAGCGCGTCCTCGAGGGCGATTTCCTGATCTCGAAGGGCCCCCTCGACCCCTATGCGCTCGAGCTTTGCCGTGGTGCCTACGAGCATATCGATCGCATCGACTGTGCCCTGCGCGCCGTCGCCAAGAACTGGGATCTTATGCGCATGCCCGGCGCCGACCGCAACCTGCTGCGTATCGCCGTCTACGAGATGCGCTTCCTCACCGACGAGGAGGTCTCGGACGCCATCGTGATCAACGAGGCCGTCGAGCTTGCCAAGGCCTATGGCACCGATCAGTCCGCGTCGTTTGTCAACGGCGTGCTGGGCAAGATCGCTCGTAGCGAGGAGCTGCCGGGTGAGGATCTGTACCAGGAGCTGCTGGCCGAAGATCGCGCTCGCGAGGAGGCGCAGGCTGCCGAGGCGGCCGCCAAGGTCGCTGCCGCTCAGGCTGCCGCCGGTGTACTTGCCGAGGATGCGGACGCTGCTGAGGCCGTCGAGGCCGACTCCGTCGAGGAGTAGCCATGCCAGAGGGTTCTGTCCGCAACTTCGATGAGATCTCGGATCGCCTGGACCAGATCATCGCTACCGTTCGCTCCAAGGATACCTCCTTGGAGCGTTCGCTCGATTTGTTTGACGAAGCGATTGAGCTGGGCTCCCGCGCGGTCGATATGGTCGACAAGTTTGAGTTGACGCCGCGTGAGGCCGACAAGCTCGAGCAGGAATACGATGAGGATGCGGCAAACGAATCCTAGGATAGCTAGGCCGCATCTCCGGATACGAATGGTTGATGGCATTCATGAAACGCGTGCGTCTTGATGACGAACTGATTTCACAGGGCATCTGCGCCGATCGCGCGGATGCCCTTCGCACTCTTATGGCCGGCTTGGTCTCGAGTGGCGGTGAGCGCTTGACTTCGCCGGGCCTTAAGGTGACCCCGGGCCTGCCGCTGCACGTGAAGGGGCGCATTCCCTATGTTGGCCGCGGCGGTCTTAAGCTCGAAGGCGCGCTTGATGCGTTTGGCATCAATCCGACGGGCCTTGCCTGTCTGGATGTGGGCTGCTCTACCGGCGGCTTTACCGATTGTCTGCTCAAGCGCGGAGCTGCGACCGTTGTCTCGGTGGACGTGGGTCGCGCCCAGTTCGATTGGTCGTTGCGCCAGGACGATCGCGTGACGCTGCATGAGCGCACAAACGTGACGCAGCTGCCTGAGCTTGGCTATGCCGGCGCTCTCGACCTGGCTGTGTGCGATGTCTCGTTTACCAGCATCGCGAACATTATCGATGCGGTGCTGGCGTGCCTGGCGCCTACGGGTGCATTCTGCACGCTCGTAAAGCCGCAGTTTGAGGCTCCGGCGGCGCTGGTGGGCGAGGGCGGTATTGTGACCGATCCCGCCGTGCGCCGCGATACACTTGTTGCGGCAGTTGAACTCTTTGCTGCCAAGGGGCTGTTCCCGGTCGATGTGTGCGTGTCGCCCATTCATGGTGCCAAGGGCAACGTTGAGTTTTTCCTGTACGGCACGAGGTTTGTCCCCGGCGAACGCACCGACG
This sequence comes from uncultured Collinsella sp., assembly GCA_900541725.1. Lineage (GTDB taxonomy): Bacteria > Actinomycetota > Coriobacteriia > Coriobacteriales > Coriobacteriaceae > Collinsella. Next base: position 65,312 of record UQLB01000002.1, read on the forward strand.
ATGAGCTGCAATCCCAGGTATCGGTTTTGAGCGAGAAATCTGCAACGCTATGAAGGTCTTTCTGGTTCCCAATTACTACAAACAAGAGGCGGTCGAGAGCGGCCTGATGCTTGAGCTTTGGCTGACGCGCCAGGGCTATGAGGTCGCATGGGCTGCCGACCAGCGATCGAAGATTCAGAGCACGCCTGATATTGACGGCTCCGATCTGGTCATTACGCTCGGCGGCGACGGTACGTTGCTGCGCGCTGCCCGCATCCTCAACCATCGCGAGATTCCTATCCTCGGTCTTTCCTATGGTCACCTGGGCTTTTTAACTGCTGCGAGCCCCGAGGAGCGCGACATTCTGCAGGTCGTGAGCGACGCCCTGTCCGGTGAGCTGCACGTGAGCCGTCGCGCCACCATCGCCGCGGATATCGTATCCGTGCGCGAAGACGGTACGAAGGATGTCGTGCGCACCTTCGCCCTCAACGACATGGCGCTTACCCGCGGTCCGCTGTCCGATATGGTCGAGTTCGACATCACGGTGTCGGGCCACCATATCGACCGACTGCGTGGCGACGGCGTGGTCGTGTCCACGGCGACTGGTTCTACGGGGTACGCGCTCAGTGCCGGTGGCCCCATCGTGAGCCCCGACTATACGGGTATGGTCTGCGTACCTATTGCGCCGCACACCATTCAGGCCCGTGCCTTCTTGACTTCGCCGAGTGATGTCGTCGAAATCTTTATGTCCGATGATCGCCCGAGCGTTCCGGCGATCGCTATCGATGGACAGTTTATTACCTGCGACGGCACGGTCGAGAGCGTGGCCGTGCGCCGAGGCCCCGGCGATGTGCTGCTGCTCGACTACGGCCCTGAGAGTTTTTACAACTCGGTGAGCCGCGTATTCTACGGAGTGCGTCATGATCGATGAGCTGCAGGTTTCCAACATTGCACTCATTCGCGAGGCGACGTTGGTTCCGAGCGCGGGCCTAACGGTTCTGACTGGAGAAACCGGCGCCGGTAAGACCGCGCTGCTCTCGGCCCTCAAGCTTATTTTGGGCGAGCGTGCGGATTCTTCGACGGTGCGCGAGGGCGAGGCGCTTGCTAGCGTTGAGGCGCGGCTGTTCGACGGTCCACACGACACGGAGGGTTTCACGGTCCAGCGTAGTCTTTCTGCCGAGGGCCGCAGCCGCGTGAAGATTGACGGCCGCATCGCCAGCGTGCGCGAGCTTTCGGAGCGCGTTGGCGTGATGATGGATCTGTGCGGCCAGCACGAGCACCAGCGCTTGCTCGATCCGGCGCATCACGTTGCGATGGTCGATGCGTGGGCGGGACGTTCTGCGCTCGAGGCGCTCGAGCACTACCGTGCTTGCTTTAAAGCCTCGCGCACGGCTGCCAAGGAGGTTCGTCGCGTCGAGGAGGCCTCGCGTGCGCAGGGGAGTCGTGTCGAGGAGGCGCGCTTCGCCCTGGAGCGCATTGCCGAGGTCGACCCCAGGCCGGGCGAGTATGAGGAACTCGAGGAACTGCTGCCGCGCTCCGAACATGCCGAGGTACTGGTTGCCACTGCTAGCGATGCCCATGCATCGCTTGTCGCCGAAGGGGGAGCGCTCGATGCCGTGAACAACGCCGTGGCAGAGCTTTCCCGTATGGCTACCGTCGATCGCAAACTGGGCGACATTGCCGATGCGCTTTCGGATGCCTGTATCTCCCTTGAGGATTGCGCGAACGAGCTTCGTGCCTATCGCGATGGGGTCGCCTTCGACCCGCGCGAGCTCGCCCGCATGCGTGAGCGGTATTCCGACCTCAAGGGGCTGTTGCGTCAGTGGGGCCCCACCATGGACGATGTTTTTGCCATGCGCGATCGCTCGCAAGAGCTGCTGTCCCTGGTCGATGATGGCGATGAACAGATCAAAAAGGCGCGTGAGGCACTCGGGAGCGCCGAGCGCGAGTTGTTTGCCGCTGCCAAGGCACTTAAGCGCGCTCGCAATACGGCGGCCCCGCGCTTCTGCCACGAGGTTGGCCGCCAGATGGCGCGCTTGGAGATGGGTAGTGCCGAGCTCGTCTGGGAGTCGCGCGATCTTCCCCGTGCTGAGTGGACGCCCGTTGGTCCTTCGAGCTACGAGCTGCTATACCGCAGCGGTGCCGGTTTGACGCCGCGCCCCCTGCGTCGAATTGCGTCGGGCGGCGAGCTCAGCCGCGTCATGCTGGCAAGCAAGGTTGTCCTCGGTAACGCGGACGGTGTCGATACGCTGGTGTTTGACGAGGTCGATGCTGGTGTCGGTGGCTCCACGGCGCGTGCGCTCGCGGGCGTGCTGGCAAATCTCGCCGCTACGCATCAGGTGATTGTCGTAACCCACTTGGCGCAGGTCGCCGTCATGGCTGACAAGCATTATGTTGTCAGCAAGGAACCGGGCGATGTTCCCCAGACGCATTTGGACGAGGTAACCGGCGAAGCGCGTACCGCCGAGATCGCCCGCATGTTGAGCGGGGATCAATCGGAGGCAAGCTTGGCCCACGCAAAGCAGATGCTCAAAGAAGCTCGAGGTTAGGTCGTATCAGCGGTGTTGATGGGACAAAATAGACTGAAATTTTTGTCCCACTACGCGTTTTACTCAACGACCTTGTCCGGCTGGATGAGCTCCTCGTAGTAGCTGATATGCTCACGCGCGTCTTCGATCTCGGGCAACAGGAAGTTGTAGATGACTTCGATGATCATCGTGGCGCTGATCTTAGAGAACGCAAAGTCGCCCGTTGTCAGCAGCGCTTCGTGGTTGACGGTGTTAAAAGTGTAGTCTGCCAGGCGCGCGAGCGGGGATTTACTGTCGCTGCTGATGACGACTACGGTTGCGCCGCAGTTGCGAGCCGCTTTTGCCATGCGATTCAGTCGGCGCGATTTGCCGGAGTTTGAGATTAGCACGATGACGTCACCCGGGCGCAACGTGAGCGCAAAGCCGATTGATGTCTCGCTAATGGTGCTCGCCATGCAGCGTAGGCCCAGCTGCGAAAACTTAAACGTCGCATCGAGCGCGACCGCGTTCGTATTGCCCACAGCCGCAAATTCAATAACCCCTGCATGCTTAAGGGCATGCACAACAGCCGCCAGCGTATCGTGGTCGATACCGTCGATGGTCGCATTAAGCTCGCTCACCTTGGCAGCCAGGATGTTCTTGAGGCTCTGCTCCATATTGTCGAGCGAGACCTCGTCGGTCAGGCCCTCGTTGCGCTGGCTTTCCAAATCCCGCGCCAACGAAAACTGAAAGCTGCGGAAGCTGCCAAAGCCCAGCTTGCGGCAGAAACGCGAAACGGTCGCCTCGGACGTGGCGGCAGCGCGCGAGAGCTGAGCGGCCGTGAGGCGTGGCGCTTCGGACTGGTGCTCCAATATATAGTCGACAATGCGCTGCTCGGACTCGCTGTATCCCTGATGGGTACTAATGAGGGAAAGTGCGCTCTTGCTACTATCGGTCATGGATGGCTCCTGGTTGGCATGAAACTCTAACTTGATTTGCAATGCCATAGTATACGGGCATTTTCAATTACAAGATACACCTTGCCGTTTCAAGTGTTGATGGTAAACTTTCACTTACCGTTTACGGTTATGAAAGAACCTTTCACCGGAGATTTGCACCTTGGCTCTTCTCACGCGGACGGTAGGTTGGTATCTTTCAGTTGTGGAAAAACGCGCATCGAAGCGCGTGTAGGGGAGCGCCCGCGGGCGCTGTACTCAAGAAGGAGGGACACATGGCTAAGTTTGACATCATCGCCGCGACCGGTTGCCCGACCGGCATTGCGCACACCTTCATGGCGAAGGAGGCGCTGGAGAAGGCTGCTGCCGAGCGTGGTCTGACCATTAAGGTCGAGACACATGGCCAGGTCGGTGTCGAGAACGAGCTCACCAAGAGTGAGATCGCTGGTGCCAAGGCCGTCGTCGTCGCAGCCGATAAGGATGTCCAGGCTGAGCGTTTCGCCGGCAAGCCCATGGTTTCCGTCGGTGTTTCCAAGGCCCTGTCCGTCGAGGCCGCCGGAAAGCTGATCGACCGCGCGCTCGCCGCCAAGGGCGACGACACGGTTGCCGCTGCCGCCGATGTCGAGGACGAGGTCGAGGAGAAGGAGTCCATCGGTCACGTCATCTACAAGCACCTCATGAACGGCGTCAGCCACATGCTGGTCTTCGTCGTTGCCGGTGGTGTTCTGACCGCCATTTCGTTCCTGTGGGGCATCACGTCCTTTGATTCGACGGCTGCCGACTACAACAGCTTTGCCGCGATGCTCAAGATTATCGGCGGTATCGCCATGAACCTCATGGTTCCGGTGCTCTCCGCTTACATCGCCGAGTCCATCGGCAAGCGCCCGGCGCTCGTCCCCGGTTTTGTTGCCGGTATGATTGCCATCCAGGGTCTTCCCATCAACGCCGATACCGGCATGATCGACGCTGGAGGCTCGGGTGTGGGCTTCGGCTTCCTGGGCGGCATCGTCGGCGGCTTCCTCGCTGGCTATGTCATCCTGCTGCTCGAGAAGGCTTTCTCTAAAATTCCCGCGAGCCTTAATGGCCTGAAGGCAATCTTCCTGTATCCGCTGTGCTCTACCGCCATCGTCGGCCTGGTCATGCTCGGTATTTCCGGCCCCATGGCTGCCATTAACCAGGGCATGATGGATTTCCTGCAGAGCCTCGGTAACTCCGGTCCGGCGATCCTTGGCCTGGCCATCGGCTGCATGTGCGCCTTTGATATGGGCGGCCCGGTCAACAAGGCTGCTTACGCTACTGGCACCTTCCTGCTCGGTACCGCTCTCGAAGCTGGCGTCGGCACCGAGACCTACAACTTCGGCACCAACTTCATGGCTGCCGTCTCCGCCGCTTGCATCGTTCCGCCGCTGATCACCACCTTCGCCGTCGTTGTCGGCAAGAAGTACTTCAGCCAGGAGGATCATGACGCCGGTATCGTCAACCTCATCCTTGGTTGCACCCACATCACCGAGGGCGCCATTCCGTTCATGACCAAGAACATCTGGCCCGTCATGCCCATCATGATGCTCGGTTCTTCCATCGCTTCCATCTTGACCATCTTCTTCAACGTTCACGATCCGGCGCCTCACGGCGGCTTCCTGGTCCTGCCTGTTGTCGAGAACGGTCCGCTGTGGGTCCTCGCGATCCTCATCGGCACTGTGGTCGGTGGCATCCTGTTCGTGGCCTTCAAGAAGTACGACTTCGAGAAGAATCAGAAGGCCGCTCCTGTAGCCAAGCCCGTTGAGGCCCCCAAGGCCGCTGCCGTCGAGGCCCCCAAGGCCGAGGCTGCCGACTTCGTGAAGGTCGAGAATGTCTTTGTCGCCGAGGACTTCGCTTCTCGTGACGAGGCTCTGAGCTTCGTTTCCAACCAGGCCGTCAAGGCAGGTATCGCCAGCGACGCCGACGCCGTGATGAACGCCTTCCTGGCTCGCGAGGCCGAGGGCACCACGGGCATGATGGAGGGCTTCGCCATCCCGCATGCCAAGTCCGACGCCATTACCGAGGCTGCCGTCATCGTCGTTAAGGACGAGTCCGGCGTGACCGGTTGGGACACCATGGACGGCGCTCCCGTTAACGTGGCTATCGCCCTGCTCATCCCGGGTGCCCAGGCTGGCACCACGCACCTCAAGATCCTGTCCAAGGTCGCCGAGGCGCTCATGGACGAGGACTTCCGTGCCACCGTCAAGGGTTCCACCAACGCCGCCGAGATCGCCAAGACGATTAACGCCCGTCTGGTCTAATTCCACAGTACGCGAATAACATCGCGCCCTGTAACAAAGGCGGAGTCCCTCTCCAGGGGCTCCGCCTTTTTCATGCTCCTTCTTCTATGTTGTGGTGAAATAAGGACTGTTTAACCATTTCAACCCTAAATTCAGTCCCTATTTCACCGCGACTTAGAAGAAGGGGATAGCGCGGCCCGTCTATCGGATCGTCCGTGCGGACAAATATTCAGCCAGAATTCCGTTCGCACGATATTGCTCTGGACCGACCGAGTTTCCGCAGCTCGCCTGCCCGGCGGGGCAATTAAGTTTGTCGCGAGTTCCGCACGCAAAGGAAAGCACTTAATGTGCTTTCCGTCTTGCGCAGGACTGTAGAGCAGCAAACTTAATCGCCCCGCCCGGCAGGCGAGCGGACAGCGAACGACATCTGTCCAACAATTCGTGCGAAACACAATGAAAAACCGTTTGATGTGAGTTAATATAAACAACGTCGTGAATCTGACTCCTGCCACATGCATGACAGGGGTTAAACACAAAAAGGAGTCAACTATGGTTTCTGAGAAGGCTACCCTCGTTAATCCTCAGGGTCTGCACATGCGTCCGGCTGGTCTGTTCGCCTCCACCATGGGCAAGTACGCCTGTGACGTGACGGTCGTCACCCCCGAGAAGGAGGTCAACGGCAAGTCCCCGATGGCCCTCATGGCTGCTGGTATCCCCTGCGGTACCGAGGTCGAGGTCAAGTGCGACGGCGCCGACGAGGCCGAGGCTCTGGCTGCTGCCATCGAGCTCATCAAGAGCGGTCTTGGCGAGTAGAACTCAAACGGGTCGCATGTTGAACAACTAAGTTCATATTTGGGGGCGCAGTGACCTGTTGTAAGGTAACTGCGCTCTTTTGTCATGGATATGGCAAAACGCTTTATCACATGACACGGAGAGAGGAATGGGAATGTATCAGGGAGTCAACGCTTCCGAGGGCATCGGTATCGGCACCGTCATGGTCGCCGTCGATCCCGACTTGACGTTTGAGCCGCACGAGGTTGCTGATTCGGCAGCAGAGAAGGAGCGCTATCAGTCCGCTCTTTCGGTCTTCTGCGAGAAGACCCAGGCTCAGGCCGACCACATGAAGGAGACGGTGGGCGAGGCCGAGGCCGAGATCATGAGCGGACACATTGTCCTGGCTCAGGACCCGGGCATGACCGACGCCATCAACGCCGCCATTGACGGCGGTACCTGCGCCGAGCAGGCGCTCATGGACACCTCGACCATGTTCGAGAACATGTTCCTGTCCATGGACGACGAGATGTTCCGTCTTCGCGCGGCTGACATCGCCGACATCCGCACCGGTATTCTGGCCGAGCTGCTGGGCAAGGAGGTCGTCGACCTCTCCGTCCTGCCCGAGAACACTGTCGTTGTCGTGCACGACCTCACGCCGTCCATGACCGCCACGATCGATAAGGCCCACGTTGCCGGTATCGTCACCGAGACCGGTGGCCGCACGTCGCACTCCGCGATCATTGCGCGCGCCCTCGAGATCCCGGCTGTCCTTTCGGTCTCCAACAGCTGCACCGCACTGCGCAACGGCATGATCGTTGTCGTCGACGGCGGCAAGGGTATCGTCGAGGCCGATCCCGACGAGGAGACGCTCGCCGCCTACACCGCCAAGGCCGAGGCCTTCGCTGCCGAGAAGGCAGCCCTCGAGGCCTTCCGTGGCAAGCCGTCCGTGACTGCCGATGGCATCAAGAAGATCATCGCCTGCAACATCGGCAACCCCGATGACGTGTCCAACGCGCTCGATCACGACGCCGAGGCTATCGGTCTGTTCCGCTCCGAGTTCCTGTTCATGGACTCCGCTGAGCTTCCTTCCGAGGAGGAGCAGTTCAACGCCTACCGTAAGGTCGCCAGCGCGCTCAAGGGTGCTCCGGTCATCATCCGCACGCTCGATGTGGGTGGCGACAAGGAGATTCCGTATCTGCATATGGTCAAGGAAGACAACCCCTTCATGGGCTTCCGCGCCGTGCGTTACTGCCTGGCCAATCCCGACCAGTACAAGGTCCAGCTCCGCGCTCTGCTGCGCGCTAGCGCCTTCGGTGACGTCAAGATCATGATCCCGCTCGTCACCTGCGTCGAGGAGGTCTTGGCTGTCAAGGAGCTCGTCGAGCAGTGCAAGGCCGAGCTGACCGAAGAGGGTCGCAAGTTCAACGAGAACATCGAGGTCGGCATCATGGTCGAGACGCCCGCCGCTTCGCTGCTCGCAGACCGTCTTGCCGAGGTCGCTGATTTCTTCTCCATCGGCACCAACGACCTGATCGGCTACACCATGTGCGCCGACCGTGGCAACGACACCATCTCCAACCTGTACCAGGTTTACTATCCCGCCGTGCTCCGCTCGCTCAAGAACATCATCGAGAGCGGCGTGAAGGCCGGCATCATGGTCGGTATGTGCGGCGAGGCCGCTGCCGATCCGCTGCTCGAGCCGCTGCTGATCAGCTGGGGCCTGGAGGAGTTCTCGATGAGTGCTCCGTCGATCCTGCGCGCCCGTAAGACCATCAGCCAGTGGACCAAGGCCGAGTGCGACGAGCTCGCCGAGAAGGCGCTCGCCTGCAACACCGCCGCCGAGGTCAAGGCACTGCTCGAGTCCGCAGCTCGCTAATTTGGTATCAGAGGTAACCGCGTGGTTGGAATGGGCCGGCCACGCGGCCCTCACATATACAGGGGGTACTGTAAATGTTCTACACGCTAACCGCTAACCCGGCTGTCGACATGACGGTTTCGAGCTCTCCGCTCGAGCCCGACGAGAACGTCCGCACCGGTTCGGCCAGCTACACGGCTAACGGCAAGGGCCTCGACGTGTCCTTCGCCTTTAAGAAGATGGGCGTCGACACCGTCGCGCTCGGCTTCTTCGCTGGCTTCACGGGCAAGTTCATCGTCGAGGAGGTCATGAACCTGGGTTGCCTCTGCCGCCCGGTCTGGACCGACGGTATCACGCGCATTAACACCTACGTCAACGATGGCCAGCACGAGTACGGCATCCTGAACCCCGGCGCCCCGATCACGCCGCAGCACCAGGAGGAGCTCTACAACATCCTGGACACCGCGGGCGATCTCGAGTGCCTGATCGTCTCCGGCTCCGTGCCTCCCAAAGCTACGCCCGACTTCCTGGCTCAGGTCATGGAGCACGCTCAGGCTCGTGGCGCTGACGTCGTCCTGGACCTGTCCTCCGACAAGCTCAAGGAGCTCGCTCACAAGAAGCCGCTGCTCATCAAGCCGAACCATCACGAGATGAAGGCCATCTTCGGCGTGCCGGTCGACACCGACGACGAGGTTCGTGTCGCCATGAAGATGGCTCACGACGCTGGCGTTCAGAACGTGCTGCTCACCCGTGGTAGCCGCGGCGACGCTTACTTCTCCAACGGCGAGGACATCTGGTACGCCAAGCGTGAGTTCAACATCAAGCTGGTCTCTTCCGTCTGCGCCGGCGACTGCACCCTCGCTGCGTTCCTGCACAAGTGGTACAGGGATCGCGACAACGTCGAGGAGGCCATGAAGCTCGCTATGGCCACCGGCGCCAACGTTGCCGAGTCCGTCGGCATTGGTGACTTCGGTCACGTCGACGAGTACAGCAAGCGCGTTGCTGTCCGCAAGCTCGATCGTCAGTAATCGAAACGCGACATATTCGTGCGCATGCGGCGCCCCGGTTTCGGCCGGGGCGCCTTTTTTGTTCCGCCATGGGGGAGAGGTGTCCTGCCGTACTTCATCGCTTCCACACCGTTCACCGAGTTGTCCTAGCCTTTTACCGATGCGTGGAATATACTTTCATTAACACGTTGCTTCGTGAAAGGAACATTCATGATTTACACGCTCACTGCTAATCCCGCCATTGATTACAACATCGCCTGCGACGGCCTTACTGCCAATACCGTCACGCGTACCCGCAATGCCGTCTACACGCCCAACGGCAAAGGCCTCAACGTCTCGTTTACGCTTGACCACTATGGTGTCGACACCACGATCCTGGGTTTCTTCGCCGGCTTCTCGGGTGAGTTTATCGTTAAGGGCGCCGAGGCCCTGGGCGTGCCCGTCAAGCCCGTGTGGACCGACGGTATTACGCGCGTCAATGTGTTCCTCAACGCCGGTCCCGACACCGAGTACAACATGGTCAATGCCGGTGCCGCCATCAATGAGGCCAACGAGCAGGAGATGTTTGAACTTATCGATTCGCTCGATGACATGACCTGCCTGGTCATCAGCGGCTCGCTGCCTCCCAACACTTCCGAGGGCTTCTTGGCCGAGGTCCTGCGCCGTGTCAAGGCCAAGGGGGCCGAGTTCGTCCTCGACATCTCGAGCCATCAGCTGGCAGACCTCATTGCTCTGGAGCCACTGCTGATCAAGCCCAATGACGACGAGCTGCTTGACATCTTTGGCATCAAGGTGAGCGGTGGCGACGACGAGTCCGTCAAGGGCGCTATGGCCGAGCTGCACGCCAAGGGCGCCAAGAACGTGCTGCTGACCCTTGGTGGCGCCGGTGCGTACTTCTCCAACGGCGAGCATATCTGGTTTGCCAACCGCACCTTCGACGTCAAGCTGCTGTCGACGGTGTGCGCCGGCGATTCCTCGCTCGCTGCCTTCCTGTCCGTGTGGCACGACGCCCCCGAGCGCGTCGAGGACGCCCTGCGCCTTTCGATGGCCACTGGCGCCAACGTGGTCGAGTGCCCCGGTCTGGGTGATTTTGCCAAGGTGGACGAATATAAGAAGCACATCGAGGTTCGCCAGGTCTGCTAGTTCCGGCACCTTGTCTGAATAGTTTGATTATTTCGCATCCGTCTTAGACTAGGACGGATGCGTTTTTGTTTATCGGACTTGCGTGTGCAGTGGAGGCTGTTTCTTGCTAGACTTCTTGCAGACGCAATCGATAGCCAATTTGATAGTCGCAGGAGGCCATAGGCATGTGCAATGTTTCGCTCAACGGTACTCAACCGTCCGATGCGTCCCTGCGCGTCCTGCGCGCGCTTGAGGCGGCTGGTCTTGAGGCTTGGTACGTGGGCGGTTGGGTGCGCGACGCCCTGATGGGGTACCCCAGCCACGATGTTGATATGTGCTGTAGCGGCCTGTGGCAGGAGTCCAAAGCGGCGCTCGAGGCCGCCGGCATCGCGGTTGTGGAGTCGGGCATTAAATTTGGCGGAATCACGGCTATTTCCGATGGCGAGCGTATCGAGGTCACCACGTACCGTCTGGATGGCTTTTACACCGATGGTCGCCATCCCCAGAGTGTGGAGCGTGCCGCCTCGCTCGAGGACGATCTGGCGCGCCGCGACTTTACCGTCAATGCCATGGCCTGGCATCCCGAGCGCGGGCTTGTCGACCGCTACGACGGCCAGGGTGACTTGGAGCGCAAGCTGATTCGCGCTGTCGGCGATCCCAAGCGTCGCTTTAACGAGGACGCCCTGCGCATGCTGCGTGCGGTGCGCTTTGCCTGCCGTCTGGACTTTATGATTGAGCCCGAGACCAAGCGTGCGCTTGCCGAGTGCGCGCCGCTGCTCGAAGCCGTGGCGCGTGAGCGTGTGGGTATTGAGCTCGAGGGCATTCTTTCGACCGGTCATGGGGGAGACGCGATGCTCCGCTATCCCGAGCTCATCTGCGCCGCCGTGCCCGAGTTGGCAGCGGGTCGCGGGTTTGATCAGCGCAGTGTCTATCATGCGTTTAACGTCTACGTGCATATCGCCCGTGTGCTGACGGTGGCGGGGGAGCTCGCGCTGTGTGACGGCGTCGCGCCCTCGTCGAGCCTTATGTGGGCGGCGTTTTTGCACGATGTGTCCAAGCCCGAGTGCTTCACGGTCGATCACGCCGGCAGCGGACACTTCTACGGTCATCCCGAGCTCGGCGCCAAGAAGGCGCGCGTCATTATGGATCGCCTGGCCCTCTCGAACGACTTGGTGCGCGACGTGTGCCTGCTCATCAAATACCATGACAAGCCGCTGCGCCCCGAGCGCTCCTGCCTGCTCAATATGATGCGCGCGCTTTCGGGTGAGGGCGTCGACACGGCCCGCCTGATTGACGAGCTCATGGACCTTAAGCGTGCCGACACACTTGGCAAGGCCCCGTCGTGCTTCTATTATGTTGAGACGATTGAGGAGATGCGCGCGCTGGCGCACGAGCTGCTGAAGGCAGGGGAGCCCTATACGCTCAAGATGCTCGCCATCAACGGCGGCGACCTGATCCGTGCCGGAGTCAAGCCCGGGCCGGAACTGGGTCAGCTTCTCAACTCCGCCCTCGACGCCGTGATCGAAGACGATATTCCCAACGAGCGCGAAGCTCTTTTGGTTCATCTCAACTTGAATTAGCTACCAAGTTTACCTGCGTATTCCATAACCTGCCGACAATTTTTCGGCAATTTGGAATTTCTTCTTGCGCTGACGTATTTTGTCCCGTATTATATTTCCTCGCAGCACGGCAGTGCAGATGTCATGTGGCCCGTTCGTCTAGCGGTTTAGGACGCCGCCCTCTCAAGGCGGAGATCACCAGTTCGAATCTGGTACGGGCTACCACTTCTTTTCTGCTGAGGCTTATGGCCCGTTCGTCTAGCGGTTTAGGACGCCGCCCTCTCAAGGCGAAGATCACCAGTTCGAATCTGGTACGGGCTACCACGCATCTGATACCCGGACTTCCTATGGAAGGCCGGGTTTTTTTATTTTCAAACAACCGTCTGCAATTCCCGTTTGAACCAGAGCTTTGCGTTCTGCCTATGGCCCTTACGGGTACAATATCCAAGATATTTTGACTGTTAGAAGGAGTCTCATGACGGAGTCCTCTCAGCATACGTCTAAGCCCCAGGTCGAGGTTGAGGCCTCGGGCGGAGATGACAATAAGAGCGCACGCCGCGGCGCCATCTTTATCGGCGTCGTGCTGGTAGGTTATATCGTCTATCTGGTGGTAACCGGGCAGATGGGGCAGTTCTGGGCCGCTATGTCGAGCGTCCAGGCGTCATGGCTCGTTGTCGCGTGTCTTTGCATGTTCATGTACCTGTTCTTTGGCATTGTGGCCTATGCGATCGCCGTCTGGCTCGATCCCAATTCGCCCGTCGGCATCCGCGACCTGATCTCGGTCGAGGCGAGTGGCATCTTCTTTGGTAACCTGACGCCCATGATGATGGGCTCCACCCCGGCTCAAATCTATCGCCTGACCAAGGCCGGCCAAAACGTGGGCGAGGCCGGCGCCACGCAATTCACGCGTTTTATCGTGTACCAGTTTGGCCTCGTTGCCTGGGGCGCTATCCTACTGCTTGCTCGCATGCCGTTTTTTGCCGAGCGCTATGGCGACATGACGTTGCTGTGCGTCTTTAGCTTTGGTGGGCACTGCTGCATCTTGCTGGGCATCTTCGCCGTCGCGCTCATGCCTAAGACCGTCACGCGCGTCGCCCATTGCATCATCAATTGGCTTGAGCGCATTGGTGTCTCGGCCACTAAGATCGAGGGATGGCGCACGTTTGTCGATGGCGAGATCTACTCCTTCTCCGAGAAGTTCAAGCTTTCAGCCGGACATTTTTCTTCCATGCTGCTCACGGTGGTCATCACCATGCTGCAACTCGCGTTTTTCTATCTGGTGCCGTATTTCCTGATGCTTGCCTTTGGCCGCCACGAGGTCGACTTTTTCTCGGTCATGGCCGCGAGCGCCTTTGTCCAGCTGCTGAGCTCTGCGGTCCCCCTGCCCGGTGGAACTGGTGGCGCTGAGGGCGGCTTTGCATTGTTCTTGGGTCATTTCTTTGGGTCGGCTTCGACCGCCGGCTATCTGCTGTGGCGCCTCATTACGTTTATTGCGCCGACCATTTTGGCTGCGCCCCTGCTGGGACTTAAGAGCGCCCACAACGAGAGCATCCATGCGCGCTGGGATCGTGTGATGCGCAAGCTCGGCCGCACGCCTCAGACGCCCTCTGCGCCCACTATGCCGCACCCCACGAATGCTGTTACCGTTGATCCCAAGAAGCGCGCTCAGAAGGCTTCTGGGACCGCTAAGCCGGCTCATAAAGCCTATGTGCGCCAGACAGGCGATGGTATTCGCGTATCTCCGTCGGCACTCAATAAGAAGAAGCATCCCAAGTCGCAGTAGGGCAGTCGTGCGTTCTTCATGATGCGGGGCATATTTGTGCTGTATGGGGGATAATCCTCTTACGTAGATTATCTCTCATCTGTTGATGAATGCTTGCATATCGAAGGGACACGCCCATGGCAACCAGCAAACCGCGTCTTGATCGTCGCATCATTCGCAGCCGTAATGCCATCCTTTCGGCTTTCGAGCGCCTGCTCATGGAAAAGCCGCTGGCAGACATTACGGTGAGTGCCATCGCGCGCGAGGCCAATGTCGACCGCAAGACCTTTTACGTTCACTTTGGTACGGTTGACGGCCTGCTCGATGCCATTGCCGTCGATGTGGTGGAGATGATTGTCGACTCGGTCGAGAAAACGCTTGCTTCTATGGACGGTGACACCAGCGAGCGCGCTCTTGGCGCGGCGGCGACCTTCTTTAAAACCGTTAATGAGGCACTGTGCAACAACTTAGTGCTCAATCGTCAGCTGATCGAGAATATTCCGCTCGATGATTTCATGGCTCGTCTTCGTGCGCCGCTCGAACATGAGATTGCCGAGCGCGATCTGCTGCCCCAAGGTCTCAAGGACGAGATGTTCGACTACTATCTGGCGTTTTTGCTGTCGGGTATTATCGGTATCTATCGCACGTGGGCACTGTCTGACGGCTCGGTTCCTATCGAGCGCGTCTCTGAGGTCGCCAACGATCTGACTCTCAATGGTCTGTCGAGTCTGGAATCTCGCTTGGATTAGGCCTAGTTGGGCTCGTCGGCGTGGAAATCCCTGTTCACGAGGTTCTCCGGCGCCTTGGAGACCTCGCCGGTGTAGGAGCTGTAGCCTGAGGTTCCTTAAAAGAAAGTCCAGTTTATTCTTCCCACTCCAAATGGGAATCCTCCGATGCGCCTTCGCATACTCGCATGACCTCGATACCATGCGAGCGTGCGAACTCGACGAGTTCTGCGTTGCGGGCGTTTATGGTGCCGAAGGCGGAGGGGCACACGATAAGGCGCGCGCAGTGGACGAGGAGCTCTTTGGCGCGGGCTATGGTTTTATCCCCGATCGGCTCGAAGGCGCGCTCGGCCACGCATTCCGTCGCCAGGTCGCGCGCGAGCTCGCAGTCGATGTCCCCTTCGTGCAGAACGCCCGCGTAGAACGCCTTGCCCTGTCGGATGAGCTGGCGAAACACAGCCGACCCCGTACCTGCGCCAGCGATGACGAACGTGTGCGCATCGCCGTGTGGGCGCCCAATTTCCACGCTGCCGAAGCGCTCGTTGAAGGTGCCATGTTTAAGGCCGTAGAGCTCGCCAATCGTCTCGCGCGTGAATATGTCCTCGGGTGCGCCGGCGCGGAAGACCCGGCCGTCCTTCACGCAAATCACCTTGTCGGCGCTTTTCTGCGCGAGCTCGAGTTCGTGGATGGACATGATGATAGCCACATTCCGCGATTTCGCAAGGTGGCGAAGTATTCGCAGCAGGTCGATCTGGTAGCGGATATCGAGATACGACGTGGGCTCGTCGAGCACGAGCACGCGCGGATCCTGCGCGATGGCGCGTGCGAGCATGACGCGCTGGCGTTGCCCGTCGCTTATCTGCATGAAGTCGCGCTCGGCGAGCTCTTCCACATGTGCGGTTTTCATGGCCTCGTCGACCCGACTATGGTCGTCGGGCGAGAGTGTGCCCATTCGCCCGGTGTAGGGATGCCTTCCCGCCTCTACGATATCGCGGCAGGTGAGGAGCTCGGTCCGGGGGCGATCTGTCAGCATAACGGCAAGGTTCCTTGCGAACTCCGCCGTCTTCCATCGGGAAATCTCCCGCCCGTCGAGCTCGACCGCGCCGGCAAGCGGTGCCAGATGGCGTGTGATGGTTTTCAAGATGGTCGACTTGCCCGAGCCGTTCGGCCCGATGAGCGCCACGACGTCGCCCGCGCGAACCTCCAGATCGACGCCTTCGACTACGACCTTCTTGTCGTAGCCCGCCGACAGGTCGCTTATGCGGAAAAGCGGCGCTCCGTCAGCCTGCGTTTCGACCGGGGTTTCGAGGTTCGACTCCGCTCGAAGGAGGCGTTCCGCACGCAGTTCCGCACGAGCCGAAAGTGTCTTCTGGCGCTTTCGTGCGAGCTCAGGACTGTCTAAGCATGGAATGTCCCCTCCGAGCGTTTTGGGCCGCGGCACGAATTCCCCCATCTACCTCACTCGCTTCTTCAGCATGAGCGCGATAACCACCGGCGCGCCGAAGATGGCAGTGACGGCGCTGATGGAAAGCTCGACGGGAGAGAACAGCGTGCGCGCGATCAAATCGCAACCCGCGCAGAAGATGGCGCCTCCCAAGAAGCACGCAGGAATCACGCGGATGGGCTTCGACGACTTCAGCGCCGACTTCACGAGATGCGGAACCGCGATGCCTACGAACGACACCGGACCAGCGAACGCGGTCACGCAGGCGGAGAGCATGCTCGCTAGAAGGACGAGCACCACGCGGAAGCGTGCGACGTTCACGCCGACGCTTTTCGCGTAGGCTTCTCCCAGCTGGAAGGCGGAAAGGGGCTTCGATATCGCGAATACGCATGCGCTCACGGTGATCACCACGACCACGATGACCGCGATGTCGTCCCAGCTCGAACCCGAGAAGCTACCCAAAGACCAGTTGTGCAGGTTCACGATGGACTGGTCGTCGGCGAAGGCGATGAGAAAGTTCGTCGCCGCCGAGCAGATGTATCCCACCATGACGCCCGCCACGATGAGCATGGCCATGGAACTTATGCGCCGTGCGATGAGGAGCACGAAGCCGATGGTGATAAGCGATCCCAGAAACGCTGCGGCCACCATGGCCGGCGAGGACATGGCCTGGTTCGCGCCCAGAAGCACGATCATCGTAAGCGCGACGACGAACTTTGCGCCCGAGGAGACGCCCAAGATGAACGGGTCGGCGATGGGGTTGTTGAAAAACGTCTGCAGCAGGAACCCGGAGAGCGAAAGTGCCCCGCCGAGAAGCACGGCTGAAAGCACGCGCGGCAGGCGAATCTCCCAGATGACTTGGCTTTCCATGGAATTGGCCGCGCCGCCCGAAAGGATGCCGGGGATGTGGTCTGCGGGCACGAGCACGCTCCCGATGCACAGGTTGGCCCCGACGAGCACGATGAGGACAACAGCGAGCAGCGCCGTCACGACGCGACACCGCGCGGCGCGTCGTGATTCGTCGTATGTCATGGAAAGCCGGCTTCTCATGACGCTAGCCAAGCTTCCTCAGATAATGGAAGTCGCTTGCGTCATCGCCGGTGAACGCCCCGTGCAGCTCGTCGATAATGTCGGCGGTAGAAGTCATCTGCTGGTACATGTCGGCGCTTGTGACCCAGACGTTGCCGTTCTTTACAGCTTTGAACTGCGACAATAGCGCGTTTTTGCCTACGAAGTCTTTCAAGGTGGCAACCGATTCGTCGATGGTGCCGTTGTAGACGATGATGTCGGCATCCTTCGCCGTCGCGTAGAAGCGCTCCATTTCGAGCGTTACTGACGAACCTGACGTCGACGCCGTCTGCGCGTCATCGAGCGCGTAGTTGCCGCCTGCAAGCTCGATCATCTGCGCCACGTAGTCGCCCGCCCGCCGCGTGACGGCGGCCCCGTTCGAGTTAATGTAGAAATACGCCACGGTTTTACCTGACGACGCGAGCCTCGACGTTTGCTCGACGCGGGCCTTCTGCTCGTTGAACAGGTGCGCGGCCTCGTCTTCCTTGTCGAACAGGACGCCGAAAAGCTTAATCCACTCGACGCGCCCGAGTGCTTCGGGCTCGCTCGACGACTGTTCGGTGAGCACGACGAGCCCGAGCTTCTGCAGCTTTTCCTTCACATCGGGCGTGTGGTTGATCATGGTGTTCTCGATGGCGAGCGTGCAGCGCGAGGCCGATATTCGCTCGTAGTCGGGCGCGCTGTACTTGCCGCCGTAGGCGATCGCCCCACTTTCGAGTGCGCTTTTGAAGCCCGCGACCGAGCAATCGTCGGCCTTCGTGCCCGACATGAGGATGTTGTCGTTCGCATCGAGCGCGTCGACCAGGCACATCGTCGCCGACGACACGAGGTACACCTTGTTGGCGGGACGCCTTATGACCGCGATGTCGGAGCTCAACCCATCAGGTACCTTCGCATCTTGCGGTACCACGAGGAAGCGCTCCCCGTTCGAAATGCAGATAAGCCGCAGGCCGCCTTCGTACTCGTCGACAGTGAAGTGCTCGGCGTATTCAAGCTGAAGCGCCCCCGTCGGCTCCCAGCCGCAGCCCAAATCGGCGTTGTGGAAGTCGGCCGCGGCGCTTGAAGCCGTTCCCGCAGGGGAGCCGCCGCTTGCATCGTCGCCCGATTTCTCCTTCATGGTGGATGAGTCGAAGTGGAGCGTGTAGTCGATGGTGTGCGGCGTCGACATGGCGACGGTCTCGGCCGACACGGCGATGTCCTCGTCGAGCGTGACGGGTATCTCGAACGTGGAGTTGCCGCCGTCGTTTACGGGCGCGTAGTCCACGCCGTTGACGGTCATTTTGTCGTAGTTCGAACTCGACCAGGTGATGGTCGCGGTGTAGGTGTCGCCATCCTTCACAATTGTGGTGGGTGAGGCGATGCTTGCGCGCCCTGACCCGCCGGAGAGCGAGACGCTCACAGTGTATTCCTGAGAGCCTGCCGTGCCACCGGTCGCGTTCGGGCTCGCACTGCACCCCGCGAAGGGAAGCGCGAACAGGGCGACGAGAACGCAGGCGATCGCGCGCACCGCGATGCTGCGACGCTTCCTGCTTTCCCCCTTGGGAAGAATCGACCGCATGGCGTTACTTCAGTGCGTCGGCGCGCAGATCGACGCCGGCGGATTCGAACACGAGCGTGCGGTCGTACCACTGCTCTTTTCTAATACTCCACGCGGCGCAGGCGGTGTCCTCGTCGAGCGCTTCAACGGGCGCGTCGTAGGTGTACTTGCCTTCCGCGTTTTCCACATAGGGGATGAAGTCGGCCTCGCTCGCGGCGGCAGCCTCGTCGCCCGTGCCCATGAAGAGCTTGCCGTAGCCCGTGCCGGAAAGCGTCATCACGCAGTGCATGGAGCCGTTTTCCACGATGAGCTGGGCGTCCACAATCCTGAACATGTTCGAGCTGGAATCTACGGTGATCGGATAGGTGCCGTCGGCCACCTTGTCGGCGGTGATGGGGGCAGCGCTTGCGCCCTCGGGCGCATCGGCCGCCTGTTCGGTCTTTTCCTGGGAATCGGCATCGCTTGCCTTTGCGCTGTCGATTGAATTTCCGCCGCAGCCGGCGAGCGAGAACGCGAAAAGCGCCGCTGACAGGGCGAAGGCGAGGGTTTTCTTCAACATGGAGGGGGTTCCTTTCAATCGCTTCGACCGCCCGCGCCGTGCGGTGGGCGGGCGGGATGCGAATGCAACGGGCATGCGCCGTCAGTCGGGGAAGGCGCATGCCCGTTGCACGGGGACGCGACCGGCGCCCCCGTGCGCGGCGAGTTTACAGCTTGGCGATGGCGTCGTCCACGTGCGCGACGTAGATGTCGTCGACCGCGACGTTCTGTCCCAGACCCTGGAGCAGGCACGTCACTTCGAAGCCGGCGGCCACGAACTTCGCAGCCCAGCTGTCGGGGTCGGTCTCGTCTGCCATGTCGTTGTTCGCGTGGTCGCCCGCGACCACCATGAACGGCGCGAGCACGGCCTTCTTGTAGCCTGCGGCGCTCGCGGCGGCGATAACATCCTCGCAGGTCGGTTCAGCCTCGACGGTTCCGACGAAGAACTGCGTCAAGCCCTCGTTCTTAAACACTTCCTGCATCTTGGCATAGTCGGCGTTGGAATCGGCTTCGGTGCCGTGGCCCATGAGGCACAGCGCCGTCTTGCCGTCGTCGAAGGACGCCATGTTCTCCTTAATGGCTGCGGCCACCTTCTTGTAGTCGTCGTCGGAGGTGAGCAGCGGGTCGCCGAGCGAGATCTTGTCGAACTTGTCAGCGTACTTGTCGAGCTCGTCTTTCACGTCGGCGTATTCCAGGCCAGCCATGAGATGCGTCGGCTGCACGACGATTTCCTTCACGCCGTCTTCCACGCAGCGGTCGAGCGCCTCGGTCATGTTGTCGATCGTGATGCCGTCGCGCTTCTTCAGCTTGTCGATGATGATCTGCGCGGTGAAGGCGCGGCGGATGTCGTAGTCCTGCCAGTACTTCTCGCGGATAGCGTCTTCGATGGCGCCGATGGTGATGTGGCGCGAGTCGTTGTAGCTCGTGCCGAAGCTCGTGACGAGGATGACCGGCTTCACGGCCTTCTCCTTTTCGCTCGATTTCTCGGAACTCGCGGAGGTGTTGGAGCAGCCCGCGAGCGCGACTCCGGCGAGCGCGACGGCTCCGGTTGCCGCGGCGCTCATGAAGCCGCGGCGTGACATCTGTTCGGACATGGTTTTTCCTTTCCTCGGTTTGCCGGTCCCCCGGCGACAGTTGCTTGTCGGCACAAGCGAAAGAAAAGCGCACCCCTCGGGGTTCACAAGGAGCTAACGCCACGGCGATGCCGTGAGGAAAAGGCGAAGCAGTCTGGCTTGGGGCGTGAGGCGGTTCGCCCGCGCGTCCTATACAGTAATGTCCCTTGCCCAGGATTCCCACCTGGTTCCCTCCGCAAGCCAGCGCGGGCTGTGCGGGCGCCGCGCCGGTCATTTCCTTTTATCCGATTGTCATATGCTCGTTGCCGAATCTTTTACTATGATAGTGGGCACTTGTGAACGTGTCAAAGCCAGGGCGGGCGGCATTGCGCCTTCTGCCTGCGTATTTGCGCCGATTGTCGCCGCAGGCGCCGTGTTTTGCCTGCTGCGCGAATGGCGGCGTAAACGGTTGCGATGAGAAACGGGAAGGGAAGGCTCGGATGATTCATATCGTTGGCGCAGGTTCGGGCGCCGCCGACCTTATCACGCTTCGCGGGGCGCGTCTTCTGCGCGCGGCCGACGTGGTCGTTTGGGCGGGGAGCCTTGTGAACCCCGAGCTGCTCGCCGAGTGCAAGGAATCCTGCGTCGTCTACGACAGCGCGCACATGACCTTGGAGGAAGTGCTCGACGTGATGTGCGCGGCGGATGCGCGGGGCGAGGAAGTGGTGCGCCTGCACACGGGCGACCCGTGCCTGTACGGCGCCATCCAGGAGCAGATGGACGCACTCGACGCGCGCGGCGTGGACTACGAGGTGGTGCCCGGCGTGTCGAGCTTTTGCGGTGCCGCGGCGGCGCTTCGCCAGGAATACACGCTGCCGGGAATCAGCCAGTCGGTCGTGATCACGCGGCTTTCCGGGCGCACCCCCATGCCCGCGGGCGAGGGCATGCGCACCATGGCGGAAAGCGGCTCGACTATGGTCATCTTCCTGAGCTCGGGTATGCTCGCCGAGCTTTCCGCCGAGCTTTTGGCCGCGGGCCGCAGCTCCGACGAGCCGGCGGCGCTCGTGTATAAGGCGACCTGGCCTGAGGAGCGCGTGGTGCGATGCACAGTGGGCACGCTCGCCGATGCGGGCGCGCGAGAGGGCATCGACCGCACGGCGCTCGTGGTGGTGGGCCGCGTGCTCGGAGCTCGCGGCGGGCTTGCGCACGACGGCGTGCAAGCGGAGTCGTACGAACGCAGCAAGCTTTACGACCCTTCGTTTGCCACGGGGTATCGGAAGGCGAGCAGCTAGCGTGGCCTTCGAGCACTACATATATACCGGGACGACCCGCCTGCGCTGCGGCTACACCACGGGGAGCTGCGCCGCGCTCGCGGCGAAGGCGGCCTGCGAGATGCTCTTGTCACGAAAGCCCGTCGGCCTCGTGTCGATCGTCACCCCCGGCGGGCTGTCCGTCGAGGCGAACGTGGTCGACGCATGCATCGGCGAGGGGTGCGCCCAGTGCGCCGTTCGAAAGGACGCAGGCGATGATGCCGATGTGACTGACGGCGTACTTGTGTACGCGCACGTGGAACATGCGGGGTCGGGCACGGGTGCTGCGGGCGGCAAGGACGTGCCCGCGTGTGAATCGGAAGTTTCCGTCGATGGCGGCGTGGGCGTGGGGCGCGTGACGTTGCCCGGGCTCGAGCAGCCGGTGGGGGCGGCCGCCATCAACGCGACGCCGCGCGCGATGATCACTTCGGCGGTGCGCGAGGTGTGCGCCGCGCACGGCTTTTCTGGAGATATTGCTGTGACGATTTCGGTACCCGAGGGTGTTGCCCTTGCCGAAAAGACCTTCAACCCGCACCTGGGGATAAAGGACGGCATCTCCATCCTGGGCACGACGGGCATCGTCGAGCCGCGCAGCCTCGCTGCCTTGCGCGACAGCATCGAGCTCGAGATCCGGCAGCATGCGGCTATGGGGCGGCGCGGAGTCGTGCTCACGCCCGGCAACTACGGCGCGCAGTTCATCTCGGGGCATTTCCACCTAAACGGTGCGCCGGTGGTCTTCATCTCCAACTTTGTGGGCGATGCGATTGATTGCTGCGTTCGCGAGGGATTTACCAATGTCCTTCTTGTGGGACACATCGGCAAGCTGGTGAAGGTCGCGGGCGGCATCATGGACACCCATTCGCGTACCGCCGACTGCCGCGCGGAGATTCTGGCCGCCCACGCGGCCTTGGCCGGCGCGGGCGCGAAGACCGTGCGCGAGATCATGTCGTCCGTCACGACCACGGCGGCGCTCGAGGTAATCGAGGCCGCCGGCGTGGGGGACGCTGCGCGCGTCTCGCTCGCTGCGGCAATCGAGGACAGGTTGCGCCGCCGCGCGGCGGGCGCATGCGACATCGCCGCGGTCGTGTTCGACGCCGAGCGCCGCGAGCTTTTCCGCACGTCGGGCGCCGATGCGGTTATCGGGGAATTGGGGGCGACGTATGAGTAAAGGCGTGCTGTACGGGGTGGGCCGCGCAATCGGCTGGCCGGGGACGAAAGTGGTCATGAAGGCGCGCCGCTCGCTTGCGGACACGAAGCGCATCCTTCGCGAGGAGGGCGCCTTCGACGGTGCCGAGCTCGTAGAGGACTGTGGGCTTCTGGGCGAGCGCGTGTACCGCTCGCTCGACGATGTGCCCGATCGGGGCAGCTACTTCTCGACGATGGTGGTGCGCTAGATGAGGATTTCCTGCATAGCGTTCACCGAGAGGGGGTATGCGTTGGCGGAGCGCACCGCGCACGCGCTTTCCGATTGCGCGCAGACAGGTGAAGATGACCCTGGCTGGGACGTTTCCGTTTCGCGCGGGTTCGGCGAGGGGAAGGCCGACCTGCGCGCATGGACGGCGCTCGCGTGGGAAGCGTCGGACGCGCTTCTGTTCGTGGGCGCGGCGGGCATCGCCGTGCGGGCGATCGCGCCGCATGTCGCCTCGAAGGCAACCGATTCCGCGGTTGTGGTGATCGACGAGGCGGGGCGCTTTGCCGTCCCGCTTTTGTCGGGGCATTTGGGCGGTGCGAACGAGCTTGCGCAAATTGTGGCACACGCGGCAGGGGCCATCCCCGTCATCACCACGGCGACCGACGTCCGCGGCGTGTGGGCGGTGGATACGTGGGCGCGCTGTGCGGGGCTCGCCGTTTCGAATCCCGAGGCCATCAAGCGGGTGTCGGCGCGGCTGCTTTCGGGCGGGCGCGTTGCGCTCTATTCCGACATGCCGATTTCGGGACAGCCGCCTGAGGGGGTTGACATTGCGTCCGACCGCGCTCGGGCCGATATCGTCGTGTCGCCGTTCGCTGGCGCGAATGCAGGTGCGTCCGTTCGCGCGGCGGAGACACCGGGCGAGGTCGTGCCCGCCGGTGAAACGGGGAAGCCGGCGGGCGTGCGGGCGCAGACGCCTGCGCCCGAACCGCTTCGCCTTGTCGTGCCCTGCATCGTTGCGGGCATAGGGTGCCGTCGCGGTGCGTGCGCCGAAGCCATCGGGGAGGCGTTTCTTCTCGCGTGCGGGCAGGCGGGCATCTCGCCTTCGGCCGTGCGCGAGGCGGCGACGATCGACGTGAAGGCGCACGAGGAGGGTCTGCTCGCCTTCTGCCGCGCGCGCAATATCCCGCTTGCGACGTATTCCGCAGAGGAGTTGTCGCAGTTCGAAGGCAGCGTTTCGCCATCTGATTTCGTGCGTGCGACGGTGGGGGTCGACAACGTGTGCGAGCGCGCGGCGCTCGCGGACGGGGGCAAACTTATCTTCCCGAAGCTCGCTCACGGCGGCGTGACCGTCGCGTTTTCCAAGGTAACTATCGAACTTTCGTTTAAGGAGCGGTGATGGGAAAGCTCTTCGTGGTGGGGATCGGCCCGGGCGGCCCCGACGGCATGACGATTGCGGCTCGGCGCGCGCTCGAGGCGGCCGACATCGTTGTGGGGTACACGAAATACGTGGAGCTCGCGCTCGCCGCCGTGCCCGACGCGGCGCATCTCGCGACGCCGATGATGCACGAGGTCGAACGGTGCCGCCTGGCGCTTTCGCGCGCGCAGAGCGGAGAAGCCGTGGCGCTCGTGTGCAGCGGTGACGCGGGCGTGTACGGCATGGCGAGCCCCGTGCTGGAGCTTGCGGAGGACTATCCCGATGTAGACGTGGAAGTTATCGCCGGGGCCACTGCGGCTCAGAGCGGGTCGGCGGTGCTCGGCGCCCCGCTTGCCCACGACTTCGCGGTCGTGTCGCTCTCCGACCTGCTCACGCCGTGGGAGGTCATCGAACGCAGGCTCGCCGCCGTCGCGAGTGCCGACTTCTGCATCTGTTTGTACAACCCGCGCAGCAGAAAGCGCGCCGACAGGCTCTCTCGCGCGGCGAAGATTATGCTCGAATGGAAGGCCCCCGACACGCTCTGCGGCTGGGTACGTAACATCGGGCGCGAGGGGCAGCAGTCGGGCATGTGCAGGCTCTCCGAGCTGGGGGAGCTCGATGCCGACATGTTCACCACCGTGTTCGTCGGCAACGCGGACACGAAGTGCGTAGGCGGCCGTATGGTCACGCCGCGCGGGTATCGGGAGATTCCATGCGAAAGGTAACGATCATCGGGGCGGGGCCCGGAAACCCCGACTTGCTCTCGCGCTCGGCGCTCGACGCGATCGACATCGCCGATGTGGTCATCGGCGCTCATCGCGCGCTTGTCGGTATCGACGTGCCGCCCGACGTGGTGAGATGCGAGCTCGTGAAGACGGCGGATATCGTCGCCGCGCTCACCGATGCGGCGTCGTGGCAGCGCGCCGTGGTCGTGATGACGGGCGATGTGGGGCTGTTCAGCGGCGCGCGCCGCCTGGTGGAGGCGCTCTCCGGCGACGCGCAGGTGGACGTGCGCGTCATTCCCGGCATAAGCTCAGCGTCGTATCTCGCCGCGCGCCTCGCGCGTCCATGGCAGGATTGGCGCTTCGCGAGCGCTCACGGCGTGGCGTGCGACATCGTGGCCGAGGCCGAGCGCGCAGGTGAGCTCTTCCTCGCCACGTCGGGCGGGGAAGACCCCTCGCGGCTTTCGTGCGAGCTTGTGCAGGCGGGCTTTGGGGACGCGCGCGTGACGGTGGCCGAGCGCCTGTCGTACCCCGACGAGCGCATCACCTGCGCGACCGCAAGTGAAATCGCAGGTCAGACGTTCGACGACTTGAACGTGATGCTTATCGATTTCGCAGGTGGTGCCGGGTCGTCTGCGGGCTCTAGCGCAGCCTCCGAGGCGCCGGCCGGCGCGTCTGCGCGCGCGGCGGCTTCTTCCGCGGCGGACTCTGCGGGCGCATCTCGCGCCGCGAGCTCTCGCTGGCCGTACGCTTCCTCGGGCATTCCCGACGAGCTCTTCATCCGCGGCGACGTTCCCATGACCAAGCAGGAGGTGCGCGCCGTCGCGCTCGCGAAGCTGCGCCTTACCGCTACCGACACCGTGTGGGACGTCGGCGCCGGCACGGGGAGCGTGTCGATTGAGGCGGCGCTCGTAGCGCGAGCGGGGTCGGTATGGGCGGTCGAGCGCAACGCGGCCGGCGTGCGGCTCATCCGAGAGAACGCGGATGCATTCGGGTGCGGCAACGTGCATGCGGTCCCCGGTGTCGCCCCCGAAGCGCTCGCGAAACTGCCCGTCCCCGACGCCGTGTTCGTCGGCGGGAGCGCGGGCGAGCTTCCCTCTATCGTGGAGGCGGCGCTCGAGAAGAACTCGCAGGTTCGCCTGTGCGTGCCATGCGTCACCGTTGAGACGCTCACCGACGCGTGCGCGCTCCTCTCGGGTTCGCGCTTTAAGGGGTTCGAGGCGTGCCAGGTGTCGGCCGCCCGCGCCGAGGCTGTAGGCTCGCACCATCTTATGAAGGCGCAAAACCCCGTGTTCCTCGTCAGCGCGCGTGGTGCAGGTGGGGAAGGCGGCGCCCGGTGAGCACGACCATCCCGCGCTTCATGGTCGCTGCGCCCTCGAGCGGGAGCGGCAAGACGGTCGTTACGTGCGCGCTCCTGCGCGCGCTCGCGCGCCGCGGCCTCGCATGCGCGGCCTTCAAATGCGGCCCCGACTACATTGATCCGCTCTTTCATCGTCGCGTCGTGGGCGCGCGCTCGGGCAACTTAGACGGCTTCTTCACCGACGCCCCGACGCTGCGCGCCCTGCTCGCACGCGGCGCCGCGGGCGCGGATATCGCGGTGCTCGAGGGGGTCATGGGCTTCTACGACGGCATGGCGCCCGGCGTGGCCGACGCGAGCAGCTACCAGGTTGCGCGCGACACGGAAACGCCGGTCGTTTTAGTGGTGAACGGGCGCGGGGCGTCTTTATCGCTCGCCGCCGTAATCCGCGGCATCGCCGAGTTCCTGCCTTGTGCGAACGTGCGCGGCGTCGTGCTGAACAAGACGAGCGCCGCTGCCTGCGCCTACGCGGCGCCTGCGATCGAGAAGCACACGGGCGTCGCGGTTTTGGGTAATATTCCCGCCGACGAGGCGTTCTCGCTCGAAAGCCGGCATCTGGGGCTTGTGACCGCCGACGAAGTCAAGCAGCTCTCCGCGCGCATCGACAAGATGGCCGAGCTGGTGGAAAAGAGCGTCGACGTTGAGCGCTTGCTCGAACTAGCGGCGACGGCACCCGATATCCGCGAGGAACCTTACCGGTTGGAGCCGATCGCGGGAGTGCGGCCCATCGTCGCCGTCGCGCGTGACGAGGCGTTCTCGTTCTACTACGAGGAGAACCTGCGCGCGCTCGAGGATCTGGGTTGCGAGCTGGCCTATTTCAGCCCCCTGTGTGATAGCGAGTTGCCCCGGGGGACAAGCGCCCTCTATCTGGGAGGTGGCTACCCGGAGCTCCATGCGCGGCAGCTCTCCGAGAACGCGCCGATGCGCGAGGCGATGCGGCGCGCGGTTGAATCCGGCATGCCGACGGTTGCCGAATGCGGTGGGTTTCTGTACCTGCAGCGCGAAATCGCCGATAGCGAGGGGCGGCGCTGGCCTGTTGCGGGCGCCCTTGAGGGCGCAAGCGAGAACGGGGGAAGGCTGTCCCATTTCGGGTACGTGGAGCTCACTTCCCAACGCGACGGGCTCTACGGGCCGCGCGGCACACGCATCCGCGCGCATGAGTTCCACTACTGGCAGTCCACCTGCCCGGGCGGCGACTTCTGGGCGCAGAAGCCCCGGCGCGACAAGGGCTGGCCGTGCATGACGACCACTCCGTCCCTGGTTGCGGGCTTCCCGCATGTGTACTATCCTGCGAACCCCGACGTTGCGCGCTCGTTCGCGTCTGCCGCAGCGTCGTTAGCAGAGAGGAGACGGCATGGCTGAAGCAACCGAAACCGCGCTTGCCTGCATCCGCGAGGAAGTCGAGCGCGCGTTCTCGTCGGCGCCAGGCGCCGTGCTCGAAGCCGCGCTCTCCCGGATCGCGCCCACAGACGAGTGCGCCCGCGCCGCCGCGTACGCCGCGTGGGACTCCATCGCGCACCCCTTGGGGGGATTGGGCGACTTTGAAGACGCCGTCGCGTGTATCGCCGCAGCTCAGGGGAGCGCCGAGGTGGCCGAGTTTCCTCGTGCGCTCGCGGTATTCTTTTCCGACAACGGGGTTGTTGCCGAAGGCGTGTCGCAAAGCGGGCAAGATGTGACGCGAGCCGTCGCGCGCAACATGTGCGAGGGGGCCACGAGCGCCTGCCGCATGGCAGCGTTCGCGGGTGCCGATGTCGTGCCCGTCGACGTGGGTATGGCCCGGGGCATAGAAGACGCGCGTATGGTGCGCGCGAACGTGCGGCGGGGGAGCGGCAACATCGCGCACGGCTCCGCCATGTCTCGCGATGGGGCCGTGCGCGCGATCGAGGTCGGAATCGCCGTCGCGTGCGGGCTTGCCCGCGCCGGCGTGCGCCTTCTCGCCGCGGGTGAGATGGGCATCGGCAACACGACCACCTCGGCGGCGGTGGCCGCAGTGCTCATCCGGACGGACGCGCGGAGCCTCGTCGGGCGCGGCGCGGGGCTCTCGGACGCCTCGCTCGCGCGCAAGCGCGACGTGGTCGAGCGCGCTATCGACGCGAACTCGCCCGATCCCGCCGACCCGATCGACGTGCTCTCGAAGGTGGGCGGTTTCGACATCGCGGCGATGTGCGGCTTCTACCTGGGGGCCGCGGCCTCGAAGGCGCCGGCGCTCCTCGACGGGGTCATATCCTGCACGGCAGCCCTGTGCGCGGCGCGCCTGTGCCCCAACGCCTTGGGCTACCTCGTGGGCACCCACGCATCAAGCGAACCCGCAAGCCAGGAGCTCCTTCGCGAGCTCGGCATAAAGGCACCCCTCGACGCAGGCATGCACTTGGGCGAGGGCGCGGGCGCCATGGCGTATCTGCCCCTTCTGGATTCGGCGCTGCGCGTGTACCGGGATGGGAAGACGTTCACGGCGACTGGCATGGCTGCTTACGAGCATCTCGAGGCCGGGAAATGGCGGTGACGCTCGTCATCGGCGCCGCCGCGAGCGGCAAGAGCGCCTACGCCGAGTCCCTGTGCCTCGGGCACGACGGACCCCGCGTGTACCTGGCAACGATGGAGCCCTTCGGGGAAGAGGGCGCCCGCCGCATCGCGCGCCATCGGGCGCTGCGCGAGGGCAAGGGGTTTTCCACCCTCGAGCGCACGCGTGACGTGGGCGCCGCAGTGTCCGGGCTTCCGTGCGGCTGCACGCTTCTTTTGGAGGACGTGGGCAACCTGGTTGCGAACGAGCTTTTCGCGGAAGGCGGCTTGTCCCCACGTGACCCCGACGCTGCGGCGCGCGAGGTGCTCGGAGGCATCGAACGGCTCGCTCAGGCCGCTGCGTATACGGTGGTGGTCTCCGTCGACGTGTTCGCCGATGGGATGCGCTACGATGAGGGGACCGAGGCATGGAGGCGCGCGCTTGCGCGCGTGAACGCGGGCGTGGCGGCGCTGGCCGACCGCGCAGTCGAAGTGGTGTGCGGGATTCCCGTGTGGATGAAAGGCGAAGGGCCTACAAGGTGAAGATAGCAGAGGCAATCGGCGCGGCGTTCGGAACGTTCTCGCGCATCCCCGTCCCGAAATCGACCTGGACCGATTTCGGATCAACCCATGCGCTTGCCGCGTTTCCCCTGGTGGGCGTTGCGGAAGGCTTCCTCATGACGGCGTGGGGGTACATGGCGAACCTGTTCGGCGTGCCCGCGACCATCGTCGCGGCTGTGCTCGTGGCGCTGCCTGTGGCGGTGACGGGAGGCATCCACCTAGACGGGCTCTGCGACACCTCCGATGCGCTTGCAAGTTGGGCCCCACGCGAGCGAAAGCTCGAGATCATGCACGACCCGCGGGCGGGCGCCTTCGGGGTCATCGGTGTTGTCGTGTACCTTATTCTGCAGTTTTCCCTGTTCACCGCGCTGCCGCTTACGGCGGGGACGTTCCTTGCGCTTCTGTGCTCGCTCGTGTTCTCCCGCGCGCTTTCGGGGCTCGCCGTTGAATGTTGGCCTGCCGCGCGGGCGGACGGCATGGCCGCGGGACTCTCGCCTTCGAAGAAGCGCGCGGCGATCGTCGTGCCGCTTTGCGCTTTCGCTGCGGCTTCGGCTGCAGGGATGGTCGCGTGCGCTCGGGCCGTCGGCGCCCTTATGGCGGTGGCGGGGCTTTTGGCGCTCGCGTGGTATCGCCATGTTGCCCTGTCCCGCTTCGGCGGGGTGACGGGGGATTTGGCCGGATGGTTTCTGCAATGGGCCGAGCTCGCGATGCTTGCCATGCTGGTGGCGGGGGGCATGCTCCTATGATGCTCGTGGTAGGTGGCGCGCATTCGGGGAAGAGGACCTTCGTGCGCGAAAAGCTCGGGTTCGCGGCGGACGATTTCGTCGACGCGGCGCAGCTTGCGGAGGGCGTCGTGCCCGCGGTTTTTGCCGGCCGTGTCGCGTACCGTGCTGAGGAACTCGTACGCACGCTCGACGCTGACCGGGCGCTCGAGCGGCTGATTGGCTTCGACGCAGTGATTCTGACCTTGGTCGGCTCGGGGGTCGTCCCTATGCGTGCGGAAGACGCCCAATGGCGCGAGCGCGCGGGGCGCCTGGGATGCGCGCTCGCTGCGCGCGCCGACGTCGTCGTGCGCATGACGTGCGGGATTCCCCAGGTCATCAAAGGAAACCTTGCCGATGCGCCTCGAGGGACGCTGGGCGCGGGCGCGCCTTTGGAAGTCATCTTCGTGCGCCATGGTGCCACGGCGGGCACGGAAGACCATCGCTACAGCGGGGCGGGCACCGACGAGCCCCTGTCGAGCGCGGGCGAGCGCGCTTTGCGCGACCTCGCGTGCGATCGTGACGTGTTCCGTGTTATCACGAGCGGCATGGCCCGCACCGACCAGACGGCTCGCATTCTCTTCCCGAACGCGGAGCTTATGGCGTGCCCCGGTCTGCGCGAGATAGATTTCGGCGACTTCGAGGGGCGAAGCGCCGCCGAACTTAAAGAGGATGCGCGTTACCGCGCCTGGGTAGACTCCTGGTGTGAGACGCGCTGCCCGCATGGCGAGGGCAAGAGCGATTTCACCCGCCGCGTCGTCGCGGCGTTTCGGGAGGCGTGCGAATCGGAGCGCGCCCAGGGGAGTGGGCGCGCCGTCTTCGTCGTTCACGCGGGTACCGTGAAAGCGCTGCTCTCCGAGCTAGCTGTCCCGAAAATGGGATACTTCGACGTGCATACCGAGCCGGGTGGTGCATGGGCCGCCACCTGGGATGGGCGCTGCCTTCGCGACGTTCGCCCCGCTTCGGGGGGCGATGCCCGGTGATGACGATTCTTGCCGTCGCCGCCGGGTTCGCGGCCGACCTTGCCTTCGGCGACCCGCGCTGGCTTCCCCATCCCGTCGTCGCCATGGGGCGCGCGATCACGTGGGCCGAAGGCCGCCTGCGGGGCGCATTCCCGCAAACGTCCGCGGGCACGCGCGCCGCAGGGCTTGTGCTCGCCGTGGCGCTTCCGCTTGCGTGTGGGCTTTTGACCTGGGGAATCCTGCATCTTTGCGGCATGGTTCACTCCGGCTTGCGCTTCGTGGCCGAGGCATGGGCAAGCTATCAGATTCTCGCGGCATGCGAGCTTCGCCGCCAGAGCCTGGCCGTGGCCCGCGCGTTCTCGAAGGGCGGCCTTGTCGCGGCTCGCGAAGCCGTCGGGCTCATCGTGGGACGCGACACGTCTGTTCTCGACGAGCAGGGCGTTGCGCGCGCCGCCGTGGAAACG
This sequence comes from uncultured Collinsella sp., assembly GCA_900541725.1. Taxonomy (GTDB): domain Bacteria; phylum Actinomycetota; class Coriobacteriia; order Coriobacteriales; family Coriobacteriaceae; genus Collinsella. The sequence goes on from UQLB01000002.1 coordinate 96,636, forward strand.
GTGGCGGAGAACGCGAGCGACGGCGTCATCGCGCCGCTTTTCTACCTTATGATCGGGGGTGCGCCCTTGGGCATGGCGTACAAGGCGGTGAACACGCTCGACAGCATGGTGGGCTACAAAAATGAGCGCTACATCGACTTCGGCTGCGCCTCGGCGCGCCTCGACGATGCGGTGAACTGGATTCCCTCGCGCTTATCGGCCCTGCTCATGATCGCCGTGTGCCCGATCGTCGGGCTCGACGCGCGCGGGGCGGCGCGCATCTGGCGCCGCGACAGGCGTCGCCATGCGAGCCCCAACTCGGCGCAGACCGAGTCAGCGTGCGCGGGCGCGCTCGGGCTGCGCCTGGCGGGACCCGCGGTGTATTTCGGCAAGCTCGTTGAGAAACCGACGATAGGCGACGCGTCCCGCGAAATCGAGTGGGGCGACATCGCCCGGGCGACAAGGCTCATGCTCGCCGCGTCCGTATGCGCGCTCGTCGTCTTCGGCGCCGCGCGCGCGGCGGTCGTGCTCGCCGTGGGGGCGATGCCATGAGGGAAGACCACGCCGCGTCCCGGGCTGCCGGGGGAATCCTGCGCGCCCGTGCGCATGGGGGCAGCTCGCAATCGCTCGGCATCGCTTGCGAAGGGGGCGCCTCCGACCTCATTGACTTCTCGGTGAACGTGAATCCGGCAGGCCCCTCGCCGCGCGCCGTCGCCGCAGCTTGCAAGGCGCTTTCTCGAATCGACGCCTACCCCGATAGGGAAAGCCGCGCCCTCGTTCGCGCCCTAGCGCGCGCCCAGGGCATTCCCGAAGATACTATCGTCTGCGGCGCGGGCGCGTCCGACATCATCTGGCGGCTCGCCTCGGCGGTGCGCCCGAAACGCATCGTCGTGTGCGCGCCGACGTTCTCTGAATATGCGGAGGCGGCATCGTACTACGGCGCATGCGTGCAGGAGTTCCCGCTCTCCGAAGCGGACGACTTCGACGTGCCCGCCTCCTTCGCCCGCGCGATCGAGGGGCCGGGAGACGTGGCGTACCTCTGCAATCCGAACAACCCGACGGGGCGCCTCGTCGACCCCCGCGTGATCGATGCCGCGGTTTGCCGCTGCGAGCAGGTGGGAGCGCTGCTCGTCGTGGACGAGTGCTTCCTCGGATTTGCGCCCGACGCCCGCGAAAGGAGCGTGGCCGCACGCGCCGCGTGTTCGCGCCATGTGGCCGTGCTCTCCGCGTTCACAAAGCTCTACGGAATGGCGGGGTTGCGGTTGGGATATCTGATCAGCGGAAACGCCAAACTCATCGAGGGGATTCGCCGGGCGGGGCAGGCGTGGCCCGTCTCCTCGGTCGCCGAGGCCGCGGGCATCGCCGCCCTGGAAGACGTCGAATACGTCTCGCGCACGCGCGATGTATTGGCGGGCGAGCGAGCGTGGCTTTCCCACGAGCTCTCCTCGCTCGGGCTTTCCGTCGTGCCGTCGGATGCGAACTTCCTTTTAGTCCGCACGCCGGCGAAAGACATCCCCGAGCGTCTGTATAATCAGGGGGTTTTGGTCCGCACGTGCGACTCGTTTTCGGTACTGTCCCGTTTCTGGTGCCGCGTCGCGGTGCGCACGCGCAAGGAGAACGCCCGGCTTGCGATGGCGTTCAGCCGCGCGCTTCGGGCGGAAGGCGCATCGGGCGAAGGCGAACCCGTCGAACGGGGCGGCGCTTCTTGCAGCGGCGCTATGGCGGGCGCGGATGGCCGAGGCTCGGCGAAGGAGGTCGATACCCGTGGGTAGGGCGAAGCCCATCATGATCCAGGGCACCATGTCGAACGCGGGGAAGAGCCTGCTTGCGGCGGGGCTGTGCCGCGTGCTTGCGCAGGACGGCCTGCGCGTGGCTCCCTTCAAGAGCCAGAACATGGCGCTCAACAGCGGTGTCACGGCCGACGGGCTCGAGATGGGGCGCGCCCAGATCATGCAGGCCGAGGCGTGCGGCATCGCGCCCGACGTGCGCATGAACCCCATCCTGCTCAAGCCCGAAAGCGACCACCGAAGCCAGCTCATCGTGGCCGGCAAGGCGCAGGGAGCCTTCGCTGCGAGGGACTACTTCGCGCGAAAGAAGGCGCTCATGCCGCAGATTTTGGAGGCGTTCGATTCGCTCGCGGAGGAAAACGACGTCATCGTCATCGAGGGCGCCGGCAGCCCCGCCGAAATCAACCTTGCCGAAAACGACATCGTCAACATGGGGCTCGCGCGCGCCGTGTCCTCCCCCGTGCTGCTCGCGGGCGACATCGACCCAGGCGGGGTGTTTGCCCAGCTCTACGGTACGGTCGCGCTCCTTGCACCCGAGCACCGCGCGCTTTTGCGGGGGCTTGTGGTGAACAAGTTCCGCGGCGATGTAAAAATCTTGCGCCCGGGTTTGGCTCCGCTCGAGAAGATGTGCGGGGTTCCCGTCGTGGGGGTCGTGCCGTATCTTGCGCTCGACCTGGACGACGAGGACTCGCTCGCGCCGCGCCTATCTGCCCGCGAGGCGCGCGGCGTCATCGACGTCGCCGTCGTGCGCCTTCCGCATCTGTCGAACTTCACCGACTTCGACCCGCTTTCGCGCGTGCCCGGCGTGGGCGTGCGCTACGTTTCCTCGATGACCGATCTGGGCCGACCCGACCTGGTGGTGCTTCCCGGCTCGAAGGCCACGCTCGACGACGCGCGCTGGCTTGCGGCTAGCGGCATCGGAGCCTGTGTACGCGCGCTTTCGGGCGCGGGCACGCCGGTGCTCGGCATATGCGGAGGCTACCAGCTTTTGGGAGACGAGCTTTCCGACCCGCACGGCAGGGAAGGCACTGGCACCGCGCGCGGGCTCGGGCTCATCCCTGCAAGTACTGTGTTCAAGGAGGAAAAGCGCCTCGCCCAGTCGGAGCTGCGCATCACGGGCGCCCAAGGCGCGTTCTCGGTGTGGAACGGCATGACGGCGCGCGGGTACGAGATTCACGACGGCGAAACGACCGTCTCCTGCGCCCATGCGGGCACGATTGGCGGCAAACCAGAAGGCGCGGCCTGCGGAAACGTGTTCGGAACCTATCTCCACGGCCTGTTCGACGAACCGGGGGTGGCGCTCACCCTCGCGCGCTCGCTCGCGCGCATGCGCGGCCTGCCCGAGAGCGGCGTGGGTGCTGCGGGCGCGGCGTCCGCGGCCGATCACCGTGCGCGCGAGTTCGACCGCCTGGCTGACGCCTTGCGTGGGGCGTTCGACATGGAGTATCTCTACCGCATTATCGAGGAGGGCGTATGATCCACGTGTATCATGGCGACGGCAAAGGCAAGACCACGGCGGCGATGGGCCTCGCCCTTCGCATGCTCGCCGCAGGCCGCCGCGTCGTCGTCGTGCAGTTCCTGAAAGACGGCGAAAGCGGGGAGGCGCGCCTGCTCGCCGAGCATTTCGGCGTGCCCGTGTTCGCGGGGAAGGTGTCGGACAAGTTTACCTGGTCGATGACGTCGGAAGAACTTGCCGCGACGCGCGAGCTGCACGATGGGAACCTCGCTTCCGCGCTTGCCGAGCTCGAGGGCGCGCAGGAGGGGCTGCTCGTGCTCGACGAGGCGCTCGATGCGCTTTCGAAGGGGCTTGTCGACGAGGCGCTCGTGGACCGCGCGCTCGATATGTCCGCGCGCGGCGTCGAAGTAGCGCTCACCGGGCGCGCGCCTTCCCGCAAGATCGTGGAGAAGGCCGACTACATAACCGAGATGCGGTGCGAGAAACACCCCTACGAGCAGGGGATATGTGCAAGGGAAGGAGTGGAGTACTAGATGGATTCCAAGGAGATGGCGCCCGGCGACATCGAGCGGCGCAGCTTTGAGATCATCACCGAAGAGCTCGGCGGCCGCACGTTCCCGCCGCTCGAAGAGCCCGTCGTGAAGCGCGTCATCCACACCACTGCCGACTTCTCGTACGCCGATTCCCTCGTTTTCACTCATGACGCCGCGCACTGTGCGCTCGACGCACTGCGCGCAGGGGCCACGGTGCTCACCGACACGAACATGGCGCTCGCAGGCATAAGCAAGCCCGCGCTCGCAAAGCTCGGCTGCAAGGCCGTGTGCTACATGGCCGACCCTGATGTCGCCGCGGCTGCGCGCGCCGCGGGCACGACTCGCGCCGTTGCGAGCATGGACAAAGCTTGCGGCATCGAGGGTCCGCTCATCGTGGCCGTCGGTAACGCCCCCACGGCACTTCTGCGCCTCGCCGAGCTCATGGACGCGGGGAAGATCGCGCCCGCGCTCGTCGTTGGGGTGCCGGTCGGGTTTGTGAACGTGGTCGAGGCGAAAGAGGAGCTACTCGCGCGACGCGTGCCGGCCATCGTCGCGAGGGGTCGCAAGGGCGGTTCGACCGTGGCGGCCGCCATTATGAACGCGCTGCTCTACCAGATCACGCGCCCAGGCGGCCCGAAGTGACGGCGCCCGCATCCGCGCCGGCGCTGCGCATCTTCGCCGGCACCACCGAGGGCCGCCTTCTGTGCGAATGGGCGAGCGGGGCGGGCATCCCCGCCCGTGCCTACGCGGCAACCGAGTACGGAGGCGAGCTTTTGGGCCAGCTTCCGGGCATCGAGGTGCATGCGGGCAGGCTCGACGAGGCCGACATGGAGCGCGAGCTTTCCGGCGCGTGCATCGTCGTCGATGCCACGCACCCCTTCGCCACGCTCGCAAGCGGCAACATCCGGGCCGCTTCGCTCGCCGTGGGTGCACGATGCCTGCGCCTTGCGCGCCCGGCCGAGGCGCTGCCCAAAGGCGTCGTGCCGGTCGCGTCGATCGCCTGCGCGGCGCGCTTTCTCTCCGAGAACCCGGGTCGCGCGCTTCTCACGACGGGGAGCAAGGAGCTTGCTCCCTACACGCGCGTCGCCGATTTCGCGGAGCGCTTCTTTGTGCGTGTGCTCCCGCTGCCCGGTGCTATAACGAAGTGCATCGACGCGGGGTTTTCGCCGTCGCACGTCATCGGCATGCAGGGGCCCTTCGCCCGCGAGCTCAACGAGGCGATGCTTCGGCAGGTGGGCGCCCAGTGGCTTGTGACCAAGGACTCGGGAACCGTAGGCGGCACGGCTGAGAAGCTCGCCGCAGCGCGCGACGCTGGAGCGCGCTGCATCGTGGTCACCCGTCCCGCCGAGGGAGGCGGGGCCCTTTCGCTTCGGGAAGTGGAAGACGCACTTTTACGCGAGTTCGCGCGCTAGGCGCTCGCCGCGCCTGCGCGCCCTCCCGCCCGCGAGGAGGAGCGCCCCGAGCAAGCTCGACCCGTACAAGCCCGTCATCCGCCAAAAGTTCGAGGACGACGCCCGGAACTGGCGCAAGTAGCCCTTCAATAAGTTGCGGTGAAATAGTGTCTGTTTTTGCTGCTAGAGCATATTCAGTCCCTAATTCACCGCAACTTGTTGGTGTTGGCTTACTGGTAGCGTAGGCACTCGACGGGGTCGAGCTTTGCCGCGCGGCGAGCGGGGTAGAAGCCAAAGATTACGCCGATGCCGACCGATACGGCAAACGCGATCAACACTGTCGTAATGGAGAAGCTTGGCGTGATCGTCCCGGTGGCTCCAAACTCGCTCATGATGCCCGAGCTTGCGGCAAAGAACGTGAGTCCCCAGGCCAGCAGATAGCCAATCAGGGCACCCAACAGTCCGCCGGTGACGCACAGCGCCGAGGACTCGGCCAAAAACTGGGCGGTGATATCGCGACGACTGGCGCCCAGAGCGCGGCGGATGCCGATCTCGCGGATGCGCTCCGTCACGTTGGTGAGCATCATGTTCATAATGCCGATACCGCCGACAAGCAGCGAGATGCTGGCGACAGCACCCATGATGAGTGAGAACGCGCCCATAAAGGAGTTGAGCGCATCGATGGCGCTTTTCATGGAGGTCGCCGATACGCTGTCGTACTCATCATCCTCCGCGATGCCCTTCATCGCGCGCACCTTGGACTCGATGGTCTTGCAGAGTTCATCCATGTCCGTGCCCTCGGCGGCAAGTGCCGTCACGCTGGGGAATGAAGGATTCTCGTCGCCAAACAGCCCGGAGATGGTTTCGCGTGGCATATACAGCGTGAGCGAGCCCATGGAGTCGCTGCCGCCGTCGATAACGCCGACAATCTGTACCTCGCCGTTGGAGACCTTAATAGTCTTGCCTACCGCGTCCTGTTCGTTGCCGTAAAGCTGATCGGCGCCGCCGCGGCTGATGAGCGCCACGCGCGAGCCTGATTGGGATTCGGCCTGGGAATAGGTGCGCCCCGCAACGAGCTTGCTGGCCCCCACGGCGTCGAGCATGTTGCTATCGACACCCTGTGCCATGACGGTATAGCTTTTATCGCCGGTCTTATACTCGGTATAGGCGCTGTCGACAATGCCAATCTGCTCTATCTGCGGCACCAGTTTTTGAAGCTTCTGAACGTCAGAATCGGTGAGTTCTTGCGACGAATAGATCTGAACCATACGAGCTGCATTGAGGCCCAGGCTGTTGACCAGGCTGTTTTGGATGCCGCCGATGAGCGAAGTCATGGCGATAACCGAGGCGATGCCGATGACAATGCCCAGGATGGTGAGCAGGCTGCGCCCCTTGTTGGCCTCGAGCGAGTGAAGGGCTTCCTGGATGAGATCGCGGGCGCTCATGCCATCTCTCCTTTCGGCGGGTTGACGGAGGCGGAAATCGTGGGCAGGCTATCTACGGCGCTGCGCAGGGTCTTCGGTGCATGTGGAATATACGCGCCGTCGTGGATGCGGCCGTCGCGGATGGTCACGGCGCGGTCGGCTTCGGCGGCAATGCCTGGGTCGTGCGTGATAAGCACGATGGTTTTGCCGCGCTCCTGGAGCTTATGGAAGGTCTCCATCACAAGCGCTCCAGTGGCGGAGTCCAGGTTTCCCGTCGGTTCGTCAGCCAAAATGATGGGCGGGTCATTAACGAGGGCGCGCGCGATGGCGACACGCTGCATCTGACCGCCCGAGAGCTCGGATATGCGGTGGTCCCAGTGGTCGACCGGTAGCGTGACGGCCTGCAGCGCGTGCACGGCGCGCATCTCGCGCTGGCTACGGGGCACATTGGTGTAGGTCAGCGGCAGCATAACGTTTTCGATAACCGACAGGCGCGGCAGCAGGTTGAAGCTCTGAAAGACAAAGCCAATGCTCAGGGCGCGAACTTCGGTGAGCTCGTCATCATCGAGCTCGGCCACGTTGAGCCCTTGCAGGTAATAGTCGCCCGCCGTCGGCTTATCCAGGCAGCCCAGGATGTTCATGAGCGTTGATTTGCCCGAGCCCGAGGGGCCAGTGATAGCGACGAATTCGCCGGGATTTACCGCCAGGCTCACGTTGTGCAGGATGTGGGCGCAACCTGCCTCGCTCTCAAAGATGCGGTGCACGTTGCGAATGTCGATGACGGGGCGCATTACATACCCTCGTCGGCAGACATGCTGCCCGAATCCGTGCTGTAGCCGCCGTCAGCCGTTGCGTCCGCTCCGGTGTCCATGACGAGGGTGTCGCCATCGCGCAGCTTGGTAACCGGCACGTTGGGGTTAATCTCGTTGCCCTGGTCGTCGCGCTTGACCTGTGTCTTGCCGACTACGGCTTCGTTGTCGTTTTGCGTCACGACGGTCACCTTCACGCGGCGGGTCTGCTTGCCCTCGTCATCGGTTGCCACGTTGACATAATAGTGTTCGCCGTCTTCGGTCATGAGCGCCATCGTCGGCACCATCACCACGTCGTCGAGCTGCTCGGTCACCACCGAGACCTCGGCCGTCATGCCCGGCTTCAGGCGCGCGTCGGGCGCCTCGATGAGGATGTCGACGTTAAAGGTTACGCTGCTGCTGCCATAGTTGGAGTCGGAGTTTGCCACCGAGGCGATGGCCGTGACGGTGCCCTGGCTCACGATATCGGGAAACGCGGGATACGTGACGTTGGCGTTCTGCCCAACGGCGATCTTGGCGATGTCCTTTTCGCCCACCTGCACGGTCACCTTCATCTTGGATAGGTCGGCGATCTGCATGCACTGCTTGCCGCCACTCGTATCGCTTTCGCCCATGATCATGCCGCCTGTTACCGTGGCGCCCACCTTGGCGTTGAGCTCCACGATGCTGCCCGAGCTCGGGGCCGTGACCGTACGGCTGGCGGCCTTGGCGTTCGCCTGATCGAGGTTTGCCTGGGCCGATGCGAGGCTGCGTTGCGCGGCCGATACGGCGTTCGTGTCCGCTGATGCGGCGGAGATGCCAGCCGCGGCGGAAGCTACATCGACGTCCGTCGTTGGGGCGGCCTGTGCGGCAGCTGCGGCTTTCTGCGCGTTGTCGAGGTCTTCCTGAGCGGCTGCAACTGCACGCTGCGCCTCGGCAACGTTGCGATCGAGCTCGTCGTTTTTAATGGTCATGAGCACGTCGCCCTCGTTGACGGATTGGCCTGCCTGCACGTTGATCGAATCGACCGTGCCGTCGACAGAAGGGGAGACCACTGAGGACGAAATGGGTTTGAGCTGGCCTTTCGCCTCGACCGTTGTGGTAAACGTGCCCTCGGTCACCATGTCGGTCACAGGCGCGCTGGCGCCCTGTGGCTTCGCATTGATAACCAGAGTTGCGACAATGGCAATGAGCACAATGACGCCAACGACGCCGGCGGCAATACCGCGTCGAATCAGCTTTTTGCGTCGACGTTCGGCACGTTTTGCCTTGAGCTTGGCATATGCCTCTTCATCGGAAATCTCGGTCGCATCGTTCGCGCGTCCGCTCTGCTTATCGGCATGTACGTTTGTAATCAGAGGAATCGTTTCGGTGACATCTTCGAGCGTGTGCTCGGTATCATCCGGGCCCGGGGTGGTCGTGGGGACATTCGGCATAGCGTCTCCTTTATAGAAAGTACCTCGATAAGTATATGCGCCCACCGGTTGGGGTGGGCGCATAGAACGGTTTCTTTCGGAACTGTTAGATTGGTCGCAGCGGTTCCACGTTGTAGAAATGCGCGCGTTGCACTACGAGTGGACAACCACGCATAGGCCGACTTTGATGCAGTCGTGAAGTGCCTTGGCGTCTGCCAGGCGCAGGTTGATGCAGCCGTGGCTGCCGCACCATTTGTACGACTCGGCGTTATCGAAGCTCTTGTCGTTTTGCCAGGTGGCATCATGGAAGCCGATCATGTTGCCCTCAAACGGCATCCAGTAGCTCACCGGACTCTCGTATTTGGGCTTGCCGGTCTCGGGGTCCTTGGCTCCGATCAGGGTGCTGCCGCCGTCGTTGCTGTTGATCTGCCAGACGCCCTCGGGCGTGGCGTCCTCGCCCGGCTTGCCCGAGATAAAGTTGGCCTCCCAAACGATATTTCCGCTCTCGTCATAGTAGCGCGCGTGCTGTTCGGACAAGTCGACGTCGATATACGCCTTCCAGTCGGGCTCTCCCTTTGCGGTAAAGGTGTCGGCCTTCTGGGAGTACTTGATCTCGATTTCGCCGGTCTGCTTGTTGTTAATGGCGTCCTCGACCTGCTTGGCGAGCGAGCTGCTGTCGATGGACCAACCAAAGTCGCCGCCTTCGACGGCGCACTGCTTGCCATCGGCGCGCGTCCACCAGCGAGTGGAGCCCACGGTATTAAAGCCGTTGGCGAGTTCGGCTGCCCAGTTGCTGATCTGCGACGTATCGAGCGTTGGGTTGGCGGGATCGGCAAAGCTGATCCACTGCAATACGGAGCTGCCATCAACCTTGCCGGCATCCTCGCCGTTGAGCTTGAGGGTCACGTTGACGCCCAGGAAGTTGTTGGCGGCATCGCATGCGGCCTGAATCTGATCATCGGTCAGCGTTCCATTGAGCGGCTCATAGGCATCGTTGCCGAGCTTGGAAAGATCTACGGACTCGGCCAGCGAGGCAAGCTCGAGCTCGGCATACTTAATGACATGCTCGCGGTTGATTTTCTCGTTGGAGCGCGCCTTCTCGACGGTAAACTTGCCGGCCTGCTCGTCATAGGAGCTATTGGCCTCGAACGTGCCCGAACGGCCCTCGTTAAACTCGTCGATAGCGGCGCCCAGGTCCTCCTCAAACTTCTTTTGGTCAAAGGCGTCGGAGAGCATGGACAGGTCGACGTCTTGATCAAGATCGACTTCGTTGGTGGTAGCGGTTGTTTTGGTCTTGCCGCTTAAGGATTCCACAAGGCGGACCGGCCATACAAAGGCTTCGTTGTGGCTGATGATCTCTTTTGCGGCAGCTTCACCGTCGACGATGGGTTCATCGGACTCGGGCTGATAGGACCAGCTAAAGTCATCGCCTGTCACGGTGAGCTTATAGTGCTTCCATGCCGAGTTGACCTTGGTGGCGGCAGACGAAGCGTTGGAGAACGAGACGTCGACGCCGGCAATGGTGGTGTTGGGGTATGCTAGCTGCGAAAACGCTACGATGCCTACGATATAGACAATGACGATTAGACCCAGGACGACAAAGAGCGTCGCCTTTTTGCCCGACTTATTGTTGCCGGCGGACTTGCGCGCGGGGCCACGATCGCCTCGAGCGTTCGTCGGGGGCTGCTTGGGCGCATTGCCGTTTGCCTGGCGCTGCTGACGTTGTTGACGCTGCTGTCGCTGTTGGTTCGGGCGTTGGGAAGCGTTTGCTGCACTACGCTGCTGACCGTGGCTCGGCGCGATAGGACGCGGCGACTGAACGCCGCCGGTGTGCCTGCTCGGCTGCTGCGGATCGGGAATCAGTTGAGTTCGATCGTTTTGCGACATCGTATGCATATCCTTCGATTTTCGCCTTGCGGTTCATCGTGTTTTTACTGGGCTTGCATTATAGCGATTGCCCTGCTGTTTGTGGTACGGAAACGGTGGCATTCAAAAGAGGTGGGACATTTGTCCCACCTTTGAGTCGTTCTTTGCCGCTATCCGCACACACCGCATTTTGCACAGGCCGAAAGTGCGGCCGGAGCCTGCGCGATGCCGCCCTTTGCCGTCTCGCGCAGCGTGGCCGGCAACGCGTGGCCCACCGAAAGCATGACATGTGCCATCTGGTCAAACGGCACCAAGCTCTTAATGCCTGCGAGGGCGAGTTGTGCCGAGCTAAAGGCCGCTGCCACGCCAATGGCGTTGCGGTTTTGGCAGGGCACCTCCACGAGGCCACCGACGGGGTCACAAACGAGGCCCAGCAGGTTACTCAGCGCGATGGAACTGGCGTCGAGCGCCTGCTCGGGCGTGCCGCCGAGCATCTGCACGAGTGCGGCGGCGGCCATGGCGGCGGCACTGCCGACCTCGGCCTGGCAGCCGCCCTCGGCGCCGGCAACGCAGGCGCTTGTGGTGAGGTTGAGGCCGATGGCGGCTGCGCAGTAGAGCGCGTCCATGACCTGCTCGTCGTCGAGCTGCAGGCGATCGGCGAGCGCCAGCACGCAGCCGGGCACAACACCCGCGGAGCCTGCCGTGGGGGCGGCGACAATCACGCCCATGGTAGCGGAGCGCTCGAGCACGGCCATGGCGCGGGCAACGGCGTCGGTCTGGACGGCGCCCATCAGGCTTGCACTCAAATCGTTGCGGCTGGTGGCATCGACGAGTTTGGCCTCGCCGCCGATAAGACCGCCGAGCGAACGCTGCGGATTGGCGATGGGGGCCGTGGTCTCCTCGCGTATGACGTCGAGCACGCGGCGCATGGCGGCGACGGCGTGGGCCTCGCCGGTCAGACGCGCCTCGCGAACGGCCATGACGGCGCCGATGCTGAGCCCCAGTTCCTCGCACGCATCGAGCAGCTGCTCGCCGTCGTCGAAGATTTCCTTGGCCGAGACGCCGGGGGAGAGCGACGAGGCAGAACCGGGGAGCTCGATAAACGTTGCGTAATCGACATTGTCGAGCTTGCGCAGCATGGGGACGACGGTGTCGTCGGGCGCGCCGTCGGTCTCAAAGACGGAGTAGGCCTGGCCGCCCACTTCGGTTCGGTAGGTGCGGCAGAAGGCGATGTTCACGTGGGCGTAGGCGAGCAGGTTGGTGAGCGCGGCGAGTACACCGGGGACGTCCTTGTGTGCCACGAAGAGCGTGGAGTACATGCCCGAGATGTCGACGCCGACGCCGTTAATGCGGCTAATGCGCATCTTGCCGCCGCCCAGGCTCTCGCCGCGGACCTGTGCCGTGGCGCCCGTGTCGTCGACCATGTCGATATCGACGGTATTGGGGTGGATGGAGGCGTCGTCGCCCTTGATGTCAAAGTGATATTCGAGGCCCTGCTCGCGTGCGAGGTTGAAGGCCTGCTTGATATTCTCGTCATCGGTGTCGAGGCCCAGGATGCCCGCGACAAGCGCGCGGTCGGTGCCGTGGCCGCGGTAGGTGTGGGCGAAGGAGTTCCATAGGCCAAAGGTGACCTTGGTTATGCGGCCTTCCAGCAGGCTGGCGGCAACTTGGGCGCAGCGCAGGGCGCCGGCGGTGTGCGATGAACTGGGGCCGACCATGACGGGGCCCAAGATCTCGAATGCCGAGGTCGTAGCTAGTGTTTGCGGCTTGCCTGCCATGGTTGCTCCTGTTCTATCCCGTCGTCCCGAGGGCTTTGGTATTTGGTCGCCTGCTCGGACAGTCCTGCTCGCACGGAGGCCACATTAAGTGGCCTCCGGCTCGTGCGGAACTCGCGATCGACCAAATACCAAAGCCCTCGGAACTAAGGATACATGGTAGAGGCGCGTGTGCTGCAAAATTCATTAGCTGGTGACGCAGCGTAGGCTCATATCGAAGCATCTTCACCACCGTTTAAATAAAAAAGAAGTACCGGTTGGGGGTGGTACTTCTTTTGATGCGTCGATATTTGGCTGCAGCTTTTGCCGCTGGCTTACAGGCCGCAGGCTGCTTTGAGTTCTTCGACTCGGTCGGTTTTCTCCCAGGTGAAGTCGGCGTCTTCGCGGCCGAAGTGGCCGTAGGCTGCTGTCTTTTCGTAGATCGGGCGACGCAGGTCTAGGTCGCGGATGATTGCACCCGGGCGCAGGTCGAAGGTCTTCTCTACGGCCTCGACGATCTTGTCCTCGGCAACATGCGCGGTACCAAAGGTGTCGACCATGATTGAAAGGGGCTTGGAAACGCCGATGGCGTAGGCGAGCTCGACTTCGCAGCGGTCAGCTAGGCCGGCGGCGACCACGTTCTTGGCGACCCAGCGCGCGGCATACGCGGCGGAGCGGTCGACCTTGGTGCAGTCCTTGCCGCTAAAGGCACCGCCGCCGTGACGGCCGTAGCCGCCGTAGGTGTCGACGATGATCTTGCGGCCGGTCAGGCCCGTGTCGCCCATGGGGCCGCCCACGACAAAGCGACCAGTGGGGTTCACGTAGATGTCGGCGTTGTCCCACGGCATGTTCTCGGCAGCCATGACCGGGGTGATGACGTGCTCGATGAGGTCGGCCTTGATCTTGCCCATGTCCTCGATCTCGGCGGCGTGCTGCGTGGAGATGACGATGGTCGTGACCTCGACGGGCTTGCCGTCCTCGTAGCGCACGGTGACCTGGGTCTTGCCGTCGGGACGCAGGTAGGGCAGGGTGCCGTCGTGACGCACGGCAGCCAGGCGCTCGGCCAGGCGGCTTGCCAGGTAGTGCGGCATGGGCATGAGGGTCTTGGTCTCGTTGGAAGCGTAGCCGAACATCATGCCCTGGTCGCCGGCTCCGATCAGGTCGATCGGGTCGGTGGTTGCGCCGATCTGGGTCTCGAAGGACTCGTCGACACCCTGGGCGATATCGGGCGACTGCTCGTGGATGAGGCTCATAACGCCACAGGTATCGCAGTCAAAACCGAACTTGGCGCGGTTGTAGCCAATGCGGCGGATAACGCCACGGGCGATCTCCTGCACATCGACGTAGGCCTGGGTGCGGATCTCGCCGGCGACGATGACGGTGCCGGTGGTCACGAGGGTCTCGCAGGCGCAGCGGACGTTCTCGACGTTAGCGGGCACGCCGTTGGGCGCGATGTAGCCCTGCTCCTGCAGCTCTATTTCTTTGGCGAGTATTGCGTCGAGGACGGCGTCGCTGATCTGGTCAGCGATCTTATCGGGATGGCCTTCGGTCACCGACTCCGACGTAAAAACAAAGGACCCGTGTTGGGGTGGGATGGAACGAAGTTCTTCTGACATGATTGTCCTTTCAAATAACGTGTCCCGGCGACCGTTACCATTCCGCCGGGCTCTCTATGCAAGGGCACATCATAGCGCGTAAATCCAACATTCACACCCTTTCCGCACCTACTCATTGGGGACAGACTTAAATGACCATTCTTTGGGCAACCTGTCGGCACTTAGGTAAGGCTGGTCATTTAAGTCTGTCCCCAATGAGTAGGTCGGTGCCCTTTGTGCGGAGGTTGCTTTGATGCTTTATACTGATGCGGTTAGACATCCATCCTGCAATCGAGGAGATTTCCATGGCATCAGACGTTCGCGTCCGCTTTGCACCCTCACCGACGGGCAAGCTGCACATCGGCGGCGCCCGCACCGCTATCTATAACTGGGCTTTCGCCCGCGCAAACGGCGGCACGTTCATCCTGCGCATCGACGACACCGACCCCACCCGCTCCACCGACGAGAACACGCAGATTATCCTGCGCGCCATGCGTTGGCTGGGCCTGGACTGGGACGAGGGTCCCGAGGTGGGCGGCGATTTTGGCCCCTACGCCCAGACCGAGCGCCTGGACCTGTACAAGCAGGCCGCCCAGAAGCTTTGGGACGAGGGCAAGGCCTATCCCTGCTTCTGCACCAAGGAGCAGCTCGACGCCGATCGCAAGGTCGCGCAGGAGCGCAAGGACCCCTTCCAGGGCTATCAGCGCCGTTGCCGCGACCTTGATCCCGAGGAGGCCCGCCGCCGCATCGAGGCCGGCGAGTCCTACGTCCTGCGTATCAAGGTGCCCGAGGACCGCGGCGACGTCGTCATCCACGACGCCGTCCACGGCGAGGTGACCTTCGATGCCAAGGAGCTCGACGACTTTGTCATCTTCCGCTCCGACGGCACGCCCACGTACAACTTCGCGACCGTCGTCGACGATGCCATGATGAAGATCACCCACGTCATCCGCGGCGATGACCACCTGTCGAACACCCCGCGTCAGGTCATGGTCTACGAGGCCCTCGGCGCGCCCGTGCCCACGTTTGCTCACATCTCCATGATCTTGGGCGCCGACGGCAAGAAGCTCTCCAAGCGTCACGGCGCCACCTCGGTGGAGGAGTACCGCGACGCCGGCTACCTGTCCGACGCCTTCGTCAACTACCTTGCGCTGCTCGGCTGGTCGCTCGACGGCGAGACCACGATCATCCCGCGCGATGTCCTGGCCAGCAAGTTCTCGCTCGACCGCATTTCCAAGAACCCGGCGACCTTCGACCCCAAGAAGCTCGACTGGGTCAATGCCGAGTACATCAATGGCATGTCCGATGCTCAGTTTGCCGATGAGGTCATGGTCCCCGAGCTGCACGAGGCGGGTCTCATCGAGGGTAATGTCGAGTACGGCGAGGATTGGATCGACGCGCTTGCCGCCATTGTCAAGCCGCGCACCAAGATGCCGGCCGACGCCGTGACCGTCGCCGCTCCCATCTTCGCTACGGCCGAGACGCTCGAGTATGACGGGAAGTCCGTCAACAAGGGCCTGGCCAAGGAAGGCATGGGCGCCATTCTGGACGCCGCCAAGGCCGCACTCGAGGGTGTTACCGAGTGGACCGCCGCCAACATCGACGCCGCGCTTGAGCCGCTGCCCGAGCAGATGGACCTTAAGAAGCGCGTGGTGTTCCAGGCCGTGCGCGTCGCCGTTTGCGGCAACATGGTGAGCCCTCCGCTGGGCGAGACCATGGCGCTCGTCGGCCGCGACGACTGCCTGGCGCGCATCGACCGCGCCCGCACGATGGCGCTGTAATCGCTGCGCAAACGTATGTATTCGAGCCCCGTTCACTCAGAGCGGGGCTCTTGTTTCTGTAGACGTATGGGATAGGAGGTGCTGGGGCCATGGCCGAGCAACTTTCGCTGTTTGGTTCGTCGGAACCGGAGGAAGCTCCGAAGTCCGCGGCTACTGCCGCCGCCCCGGCGCAGCCCGAGCCCGCGCCCGAGCCCGTTGCCGCCTACGCGAGCGTGGTCCTCGACATCCCGACCCGTGCGCTGTCCGAGCCATTCGCCTACGGTATCCCCCGGTCCCTTGCCAACGAGGCGCAGATCGGATCCACGGTCCTAGTTCACTTTGGTAACCGTGCGGCCGCGGGCTACATCGTCGATATCGCGCCCGAGCTGGGCGATCTGCAGGGCAACAACGCCCTCGACCCCGCGCGTATCAAGCCCGTCGAGGCCATCCTCAGCAAGCCACTCTTTACCGCCGAGGCTGCCCGTATCGCACGTTGGATGAGCCGCGAGTACGTCGCGACGCTTTCCGAGTGCCTGCGCTTGTTCTTGCCCCCGGGCGGTAGCCCGCGCGTCGTGAAAGGCGATGACGGCGTGTGGGCTGTTGAACGTCCCGCCGTCAAACCCATCCAAAACCGTTGGGTCATGCTTACGCCCGAGGGCTTCGACTATACGCCGCCCAAAACGGCGGTCCGCCAGCGCCAGCTTATCGAGGCGCTCCAGTGCGGACCGGTCACGACGCGCGACCTCAACCTGCTCTATAGCAGCATGTCGGCGACCATCAAGGCGCTCGAAAAGCGCGGCGTCGTGGTGGTGGAGGAGCGCCGTGCTTGGCGTGGCTGCAGCGAGCAGACCACGCTGTCCTCGGCAAGCGGCAAGGCGCCGGCCGCACTTACCAACGGCCAACAGCAGGCGCTCGCACAGATTGAACGTGCCCGCCTGGACGCCCACGGTGACGTGGTGCTGGTCGATGGCGTCACCGGCTCCGGCAAAACTGAGGTCTACCTTTCGGCGATTGAGCGCGTGCTGGCGGCCGGCCGTTCGGCTTGCGTACTCGTGCCCGAGATCTCACTGACGGCCCAAACCGTCGGCCGTTTCCGTTCGCGTTTTGGCGAGACGGTCGCGGTCTTCCACTCGCGCCTCTCGGCCGGTGAGCGTCTGGACCAGTGGGACATGGTCGCCAGCGGTGTGGCCCGCGTGGTCGTCGGCGCACGTTCGGCGCTCTTTTGCCCGCTCAGCGACCTCGGCCTCATCATTATCGACGAGGAGCACGAGACGAGCTACAAACAGGGCTCCAGCCCGCGCTACCATGCGCGCGAGGTTGCGGCCGAGATGGCGCGCCGCTATCGTTGTCCGCTCGTGCTGGGTTCCGCCACGCCTTCTGCCGAGGCGTTCGACCGCTGCCGCCGTGGCACGTATAACGGTGCCACCTGGACGCGCGTCGAGATGCCCGAGCGCCCGGGACACGCCGTGCTGCCTACGGTTCGGATTGCCGACCTGCGCCATGAGTTTTCTCACGGCAGCCGCTCCATGTTCTCAAAACCCTTGATGGAGGGCTTGGAGCGTGTGGTCGAGCGACGCGAGAAGGCCGTACTGCTGCATAACCGCCGTGGCTTTGCGCCGTTCCTGATGTGCCGCGAGTGCGGCTGCGTGCCCACCTGCAACCACTGTTCCACCGCGCTCACGTACCACGAACGCACGCACACGCTGCAGTGTCACACATGCGGTTCGTCTTGGCGCGTGCAGCCGTATCCCGCGCCCACGAGCCACTGTCCCAAATGCGGTAGCCGCTATCTGGCAAAAATGGGTCTGGGCACTCAGCAGATCGAGGACGCACTGCACCAGATGCTTCCCGAGGACGTCGCCATTATTCGCATGGATGCCGATTCCACGCGCGGCAAGGATGCGCACAAAAAGCTGCTCGAGCAGTTCGATGCGGCCGATTGCGCCGTGTTGCTGGGCACCCAAATGATCGCAAAGGGTCTCGACTTTCCTGAGGTCACGCTCGTGGGCGTGGTCAATGCCGACTTCGCCCTCAAGCTGCCCGACTTTCGCGCAGGGGAGCGCGCCTACGACCTGCTGGAACAGGTGGCGGGCCGTGCCGGTCGCGGCGATCGCCCCGGCGAGGTGATCATCCAGACCTACCTGCCCGAGGATCCGGTCATTCGCGCCGTCGCTGAGCATGACCGTTCGATCTTTACCGACTACGACCTGGAACAGCGCCGCGACGCGCTATACCCGCCGTTTGTTCGCCTGGTCAACATCTTGGTGTGGTCGGCGAACCGAGACGACGCGCAAGACTACATCGGGCGCATTGCAAAGCTTCTTAAGCGCCGCTGGCATGCCGCCGCGCCCGACTTTTTGCGGGCGGGGAGTGCCGTGCCGCAGGTGCTTGGCCCGGCTTCGTGTGTAATCGAGAGAGCCAAGGACCGTTACCGCTTCCATCTGCTTGTGAAGTCGCCCGTGGGGTACCATGTCTCTGACGATATCGACGCCTGCCTCAAAGAGGTGGGCTCCGTGCGTGGCGTGAGCGTGAGCGTTGACGTCGACGCCTATGATTTGATGTAACAACCCGAAAGGATGGCCATGGAAGCCAACGGAATCGTACTGTCGCCCGACCCTCGTCTGCGCCAGGAGTGCGCCGTCATCGAGGAGATCACCCCGGCGATCGAGGCGCTTGCCGAGAAGATGGAGAAGATGATGTTCGACAACGGCGGTTGCGGACTGGCTGCCCCGCAGATCGGTGAGCTCATTCAGCTTGTCACCATCGACTGCGATTACAGCGACAAAAATGATTATGATCCGTACGTGCTCATCAACCCTGTCATTGTTGAGCAGAGCGACCATCTGGTGCCGTTTAGCGAGGGCTGCCTTTCCATCCCTGGCATTAGCTGCGAGATCGAGCGTCCCGATCACGTTGTCGTTGAGGCGTATGACCTCGATGCCAACCTGATCCGCTATGAGGCCACGGGCGATCTGTTCTGCGTGTGCCTGCAGCACGAGATCGATCACCTGCATGGCAATACCATGTTCGAGCGACTTAAGCCGATGCAGCGCATCAAGGCAGTCAAGGAGTACCAGGACGCCCTGGCCCGTGGCGCTCGTCCGGGCGAGACGGAGTAGGTCCCTCCGTCCCCGGTGCTGAGCGCCCACATATCATCCCGTGCTCAAACATTCTCGCTGCGCTGCGAAACTGCGCGCGGGACGATATGTGGGCGCTCAGCACCGGGGACTGCGTTGTTCTGGCTTGGTTCGCCCGGGTGCCGTTGGGCCAGGGAGGGGCGTCTTCGCTGATAATTGCTTTGTTGGAAGAGCTGCTTTTATGCGGCTCTTTCTTTGTTTTTGGGTATATTTGTTTCTGTTGAATTGTTATTGCGGCTGGGTTCGCTTGCGACCTGGAACGCTTTTTTGTAGCCGTCTCGGCTCGTTATTGAGAGGAGACTAACTTTTATGCGTATTGTGTTTATGGGTACGCCTGATTTTGCTGTGCCTTCGCTGACTTTGCTTGTTGAGGCTGGCAATGAGATTGCGCTTGTCATTACTCGTCCCGATGCTGTTCGTGGGCGCGGCAAGAAGCTTGAGCCGTCTCCTGTTAAGGCCAAGGCGCTTGAGCTGGGGTTGCCGGTTGTTGAGGCTAATCGTATGACGCCTGAGGTCGTTGAGGCGCTTAAGGCTGCCCAGGCTGACATTTTCTGCGTGGCTGCCTATGGTTGCATTTTGCCGGATGACGTGCTGCATATGGCGCCGCTTGGTATTGTGAATGTTCATGCGTCCTTGCTGCCTCGTTGGCGTGGGGCTGCTCCCATTCAGCGTGCGATTCTCGCTGGTGATGAGGTTGCCGGCGTTTCCATTATGCGTATTGGGCATGGCGTGGATACCGGCGCTTATTGTGCGCAGGCCTCGACCTCGGTTGCCGGTAAGCATGCTGAGGCGCTGACCATGGAGCTTGGTGAGCTTGGCGGCAAACTGCTTGCCGATACGCTTCCTTCGCTTGCCGATGGCACCGCCGTGTGGATTGAACAGGATGAGTCGCTTGTTACCCATGCTGCCAAGATTTCTAAGCAGGAGATGCGTCTTGACCCTCAGATGGCGGCACTTGATTGTGTGCGTCATGTGCTTGCCTCGTCCGACACCGCTCCCGCTCGTTGTGTGATTGCCGGCAAGTCGGTTCGCGTGCTCGATGCTGAGCCGGCTGATGTGTCGCTTGGCGAAGGCGCTGTTGCCGTTCAAGCCAAGCGCGTCTACCTTGGTCTTTCCGATGGCCCGGTTGAGTTGCTCGAGGTTAAGCCCGATGGCAAGCGTGCCATGGCCGCTTCTGCTTGGGCTGCTGGGCTGCAAGGCGCCGATCTTATCTGGGGTGTTTTGTCATGAGCAAGCTGTCTCCCGCGCGCAAACTTGCGCTCGATGTGCTAATGGAGGCCGATCGCCGCGGCATGTATGCGCGTGACGTGCTGTCCACTCGCGCATCGGCCAAGGCTATTGACCAGCGCGATTCCGCTTTTGCCGCCCGCTTGGCGCTGGGTGTGGCCGCTACGCAGGGTATTTTGGACGAGCTGCTCGATCAGTTTCTCGATAAGC
Source organism: uncultured Collinsella sp. (assembly GCA_900541725.1). Taxonomy (GTDB): domain Bacteria; phylum Actinomycetota; class Coriobacteriia; order Coriobacteriales; family Coriobacteriaceae; genus Collinsella. Next base: position 116,958 of record UQLB01000002.1, read on the forward strand.
CTAAAAAGGTTGCGCCGCGTGTTCGCATGGCACTTCGTATCTCAGCCTTCGAGATGCTCTATCTGCATACGCCTGGCCGCGTTGCGGTGAGTCAGGGCGTTGAGCTGGTGCGCAGCGGAGCTAAGTCTGCCGCCGGTTTGGCCAATGCCGTGCTGCATAAGGTCGCGGACAACGTTGAGGACTTTGCCACGGCGTCCGATGTAGACGAGTCTGAGCGACGCTTGGTTCGTCTGTCGCGCCTGATGGGTCTGCCGCGTTGGCTGTGCGCTCGTATTATGGCGTCGTTTGACACGCCCGAGGGTGCGCTTAACTTTGCCGGCAATCTGGCCCCCGCGCCGCTGGCCCTGCATGAGAACGCCTTTGCGACTAAGCCCGATCCGTATATCTCGCAGCTCGTCGCGCCTGTCTTCCCGGGCTGCCATGCTCCGGTTGATGCCCAGGTTACCGTTGCTTCGGGTGTGTTTGAGCGTGCTGCCGCGGTGGCCTCGGACCTTAACGCTCAGCTCATCGCCACAGCTGCCACGCGCCCTGGAAGCTGCCTTGAGATTGGCGCCGGTCGCGGTACCAAGACCTATGTGATGATGTGCCAGGCCAAGCGCGCCGGCTATGAGCGTCTGCATACGGCACTTGATCTTCATGACCGTAAGTGCGACCTAAATCTCGCGCGCCTTCACAAGGCGGGTATTCAGGGCGTTCGTACGGTTTCGGGCGATGCCTGCGAGCTTGATGAGGTGCTCACATCGTTTGATGCCATGCTTGGCGAGCCGGTTAAATTCGACACGGTCTTTATCGATGCGCCGTGCTCGGGCACCGGAACCATGCGTCGTCATCCCGAGATTCCGTGGCGTCTGACCGAAAAGGATGTGACGGTTGAGCTGCCCAAACTGCAGCTGTCGATGCTCAAGGAAGCCGCCGCGCGCGTGGCTGCCGGCGGCGAGCTCATCTATGCGACGTGCTCCGTCTTCGACGAGGAGAACACGCAGGTGGTGGACGCGTTCCTTGCTTCTCCCGAGGGTGCCGGCTTTAGCGTGGCACCGCTTTCCGAGGCACAGATTCTGCAACTCCCCGAGTTCGATCAGGCCAAGAAGCTCGTATCCGTACGCCAGAACGATCGAGGCCTCTTCCAAAGCGTGCCGGTAAACGCCGACTCCTACGACGGCCACTTCTGCGCCAGACTGGTCCACAAGTAACGACTAAGTTGCGGTGAAATAGGGAATGAAAAGCCGCTTCTGCCCGCCAAACAGTCCTTATTTCACCGCAACTCACAAGGAAACCTGGGTAGCTTAATTAACTACCCATAGAGCAAAGAAATAGCCCCGCGATCGGTTTTGGTCGCGGGGCTGCTTGGTTCCTAGTGGCTATGCGGGCAGTTGGCGCAGCAGCCACTGGTGGCGTTGGTACTGGAGCCGCCGCTTCGTTGATCGGTGTTGTAGAAACCGCTGCCCTCAAATTTAATGCCGCTGGCCGAGAACGTCTTGGCCGCCGGGGCACCGCAGCTGGGGCACACGACCTCGGGAGTCTCGGACATGGGATGCTCAACCTCAAACACGTTGCCGCAGCTCGAGCACTTGTAATCGTAGCGCGCCATAATACTTCCTTTTCAGCACAAAGCGGGCAGATTACTCTGCCCGCATAAATTCAAACGTCTGTAACTGTACCCTATATCGGGGGTTTTATCACGCTTCACCCCAGAATCTATGGTTGTTGCGCAGGAGCTGTGCGGTTTTGTTCTCGGCGGCTGCAATGTCCGCCTCGTCAGCCTGCCAGGTCCAGTTGCCCGTGGCCACGCCCGGAACGTTCATGCGCGCGTCGTCGCCAAGCCCCAGGACATCCTGCAGTGGCATCATCACCAGGGGAGCGTCGCTTGCCAGCGCGTCGCTCATCAGCTTGGCCGCCACCTCAACACCGCTCGGTTCATCGCCGCCCGCAAAGGTACGGGTGCACCAACCGGCCAGCGTCGACGTATCGTGCGTCGAGGTGTACAGAATCTTGCCGGGCGTGGGATGCACACCGCAACGAACGTCGTAGTCGCTAAACTCCAGCACGTCCATGCCGGGGAAACCGCAGGTCGATGCCATGGCACGAACACCGGGCGTCAGATAGCCCAAGTCCTCAGCGATAAAGTTGAGCGGACCCAGTTCGTCATAGGCGGTCTGGAACAGGTCCTTGCCCGGGCCCGCCAGCCAGCGGCCGTCGGCGCATGCCTTGCCCGCGGGAATGCTGTAGTAGCTGTGGAATCCCAGGAAGTGATCCAGACGCACGCGGTCGTAGAGCGAGAACGCGCGGCGCAGGCGATCCATCCACCAACTATAGCCGTTCTGCTTCATGTGGTCCCAGCGGAACGTCGGGTTGCCCCACATCTGGCCCTCGGGCGCAAAGTTGTCGGGCGGCGCGCCGGAAATCTCAATCGCCTTGCCGGTATCGGACAGCCAGAAGTTCTCGGGTTCGCTCCACGCGTCTGCCGAATCGTCGGACACGTACATGGGAATATCGCCGATGACCTCGATGCCCTTCTTGTGCGCATAGTTCATGAGCTCGCACCAAGCCAGGTCAAATCGGTACTGCATGTACGCCTGAAGCTCGGCCTCGTCGTGGAAGCGCTTGTCATCGATTAGATGCTCGTTGTAGCGCGCGACATCCGCCGGCCAATCGTGACGCGACTCGCCCTCAAAGTACTTCTTAACGGCCATGTAGACGCAGTACTTCTCGAGCCAATCGGCATTGCGATGTTTAAACGCGGTATACAGCGGATCGGCATCCTCGCCTCCGCGGGCCTTCCATGTCTCAAAGTCGGCTGCCAGCTCCTCGTGGCTTTCGGGCAGCAGGTCGATATTGCCTGCAAAGGCCGAAGGACCGGCGTAAGGGGAGCGGAAGAAGTCCGTGGGGTTGACGGGGAGAACCTGCCAGTAGCGCATGCCCATGGCGGCCAGATGGTCGATAAAACGACGCGTGGGCGCGCCGATCGTACCGGGCTTGCCGTCGTCGGTCGGCACCGATGTGATATGGCATACAACACCCGCACCGTGATCGAGCGGCTCCTGCAGGCGCTGCTCGGCGTGGTGATAGATGATCGACGAACCGAGCGGGTACAGGTCGAGCGTGACCGTGCCGTTATGGATCTCGCACTCATGACCGCTGATCACGTCACTTGCACATTCGTCGAGCGCCGGAATCGTCACACGATGCGAGTTGCGCAGGCTGCGGTTGATGATGACTGTCGCGGACTCGCCGTCTTTACCGGTACGGTTGTAGGCCAGCACCTCGTCATTGAGCGCAAAGGCCTTGATTTCACCGTCGATCATAAACGGCAGCGCGCGGCGCACAGCAGATGCGTTCTTGACGATTGCGAACGTATCGAAGTCGTGCAGGTCTTCCTTGGTCGGCAAGGTGCGGCGATTACCCGGATCGGTCAGGCCCTCAAGGCCGTACTCGTCGCCATAGTAAATCGAAGGCACACCGGGGAACGTCATCTGCATGAGCGTCGCGAGCCAAAAACGACTCTTGGCCAGGCCCATCGCGTTCTCGTCCAGGCGCCATTTGCTGCGCTCACTCTCGGGCAGCTGCGACTCGTCGGGACCACCGCCGAGCACCGAGATAATGCGCGGGCGGTCGTGGCTCGACAGCAGATTGAGCGCGCAGGATAATGCCTCGCGCGGGTAGTTCTCGCGCAGGGTCTCGATATCCTCGGCAGCTTGGTAGGCGTTTTTGTAGCCCATCAAAAAGCCGATGACCATGTCGCGGAAGGGGTAATCCATGGCCGAGTCGAGCTCGGAACCTTGCAGATAGCGACGCAGATGGCCGTAGCTGATCTTGTTGGAGGCGTCTTCCCAGACCTCGCCGAGCAGCAGTGCATCGGGCTTCTCGGCGAGCACGGCCTTTTTGATCTCGGCTAGGAAATCGTCGGAAAGCTCGTCGGCCACATCCAGGCGCCAGCCGTGAGCGCCGGCGCGCAGCCATTTACGAATGACGCCGTCCTTGCCCAGGAGCCGCTCGCGTACCAGTTCGGAGCCCTCATTGATGGCGGGCATATTGCCCACGCCCCACCAACAGTCGTACGATCCGTCCTCGTGGAAATAAAACGCATCGCGCCACGGAGAATCCTCGCTCTGCCACGCGCCCACGCCGGGGTAGTTGCCGTAGCGGTTGAAGTAGATCGAATCGTCGCCCGTGTGGTTGAACACACCGTCCAGAATGATGGAAATGCCCAGCTTCTCGGCCGCCTCGCACAGCTCAGTAAAGTCCTGCTCGGTGCCCAGAATCGGATCGATCTTGGTGTAATCGGCGGTGTCGTAGCGGTGGTTGCTCGCGGCTTCGAAGATGGGGTTGAGGTAGATGGCCGTAAAGCCCAGCTCGGCGATGCGAGGCAGGTCTTCTTGGATGCCCTTGAGCGAGCCGCCGTAGAAGTCCCAGGCCTTAATGGAGCCGTCTTCGGCGCGCTCGTAGACGGGCGGCTCGTTCCAATCCTCTACCATGCGACGCTGAATGCCCTTGCGCGGCTTTTCGAGCTCGGCCATTGTGCGCTCGCGCCAGTTCTCGTCACGTGCATAGCGGTCGGGGAAGATCTGGTAAACCATGCCGCGCTCGTACCACTCGGGACGAACTTCGCGGTGTTTGTAGACGGTAATCTGGAAAGACGGCACCTCGGCGTAGTCGTAGGTTACGCCCTCGCCGCCGGTGCGGCCTTGCGGTGCGCCCAAGCGGACCTCGGGCTGGCCCTCGATATTGCATATAAAGCTGTACCAGATTAGACAGGGTTCGGCGCATTCCAGCTCGGCGGTAAAGATGCCATCGCCCTCGTGCGTCATGGGATACCGAGACTCACCGATCTCATCGACCCAGGTGCGGAGCGTAAGAATTGCCTGCGCGGGATCGGCATCCTCCAGAATCACGGAGAGCGAAAGGGTAGTTCCTGTGGTCACAGCGCCAAACGGAGTGCGAAACTGCGGCAGACGGCTGTTGTGTATCAATCTCATAGTACGGTCCAGTTCAATAGAATCATGGCATGCTGGCCATGGGCTTTACGCACAGGATGTAAGTATATCTGTTGTACACAGGCTGTATAAACAACATCCGTTTACCATCGGCGAACGGTTGTCCTAGAAAATCGTTTTACCCACTATCTACAGAGAAGGGGCGCCCGGTTGGAGCGCCCCTTGTTTAGGGTTTTGATTAGGTTTTGGATCGTCTGTGGGCTAGCGGCGCTTGCGGGTGGCCGTTGCCTTGCGGACGGACGTCTTCTTGGACGGGGCCTTTTTCTCTGCCGGAGCGGCGGGGGAGACCGGGGTCTCCTTGGCGGGCTCGGTCTTTGCCGTAGCCTTCGGAGCGGTCTTGACCTCAGCGGTCTTCGGTGTCGGCTCGGCCTTTACTGCGGGCTTGGCCTCGACCTTAGCCTCCGCCTTGGGAGCAGCGGCCTTGGTCGTGGTCTTCTTGGCCGTCGTCGTGGCGCGCTTGCGCGTGGTGGTCTTGGCGGCCGGCTTGGCCTCGGCGGGTGTCTCCTCGACTTTGGCGGCCGGCTTTGCGGCTGCCTTGGTCGTGGCGGCCTTCGTGGTCGTCGACTTCGTTGCCGTGGACTTCTTGGTTGCCGTTGCCTTTTTGGTGGTCGCGGTCGTCTTCTTGGCAGTGGTCTTGGCCGGTGCCTTGACGGCGGGCTTGGCCTCGACGGCGGCTTCAGCCTTTACCTCGGGAGCGGCCTCGGCCTCGGCGGCCTTCTTGGCAGCGGCGGTCGTGCGCTTGCGCGTTGTCGTTGTCTTAGTAGCAGTGGTCTTGGTTGTCGTCGCCTTGGTCGTAGTGGCCTTCTTAGCCGTCGTCTTACGAGTCGTGGTCTTCTTGGCGGCAGACTTTGCAGCCGGCTTAGCCTCAGCCTCGGGAGCCGCTTCAACCGGCTTCTCCTCAGCCTTGGGCTCCTCAGCAGCAGCGGGCACCTCAACAACCGGCTCGGCCTTGGGCTCAGGCTCGGCCACAACCACAGGCTCGTCGACAACCGCCGCCGGCCTCTCAATCTCCGGGTGCATAAAGAAGTACAGGTCCAGATACTTGTCGGCCGAGCGCGTCCAGCTAAAGTCCTGGCTCATGGCCTGCGTGACCAGCTGATCCCAGGCCTCACGGTTATCCCAGAACAGGCGAGCCGCGCGGAACACCGCGTCGCCCATCTCGTCGCCGTTAAAGTTGGTAAACGAGAAGCCCGTGCCCTCGCCGGTAAACTCGTTGTATGGCTGCACGGTGTCCTTCAGACCACCGGTTTCGCGCACGATGGGCAGGGTACCGTAGCGCATGGCGATGATCTGCGACAGACCGCAGGGCTCAAACTTCGAAGGCATCAGGAACATGTCGGCGGCGGCATACATACGCTGCGACAGCGCCGGATCGAACTCGATGCGTGCGGCCATGGTGCCGGGGTACTTGTCCTGGAAGTAGCGTAGACCGTCCTCGTAGTCGCGGTCGCCGGTGCCCAGCACCGCCACCTGCACGCCGCCGGCCAGGATGCGGTCAAGTGCGTACATGACCAGGTCCATGCCCTTCTGGCGCGTCAGGCGCGTGACCATCACCATAAGCGGGCGGTCGTCGCGAACCTCGAGCCCCAGCTCCTCCTGCAGCTTGGCCTTGCACACGGCCTTGCCAGAACGGTCCTCCACGGTGTAGTTGGCGGCAATGCGCTTGTCGGTCGCCGGGTCAAAGCCTGCCACATCAATGCCGTTGAGGATGCCCTGCAGCGCGTACGAACGCTCGCGCAGTACGCCGTCCAGGCCCTCGCCAAACTCGGGCGTCTGGATCTCGTTGGCATAGGTGGGGCTCACCGTGGTGATGGCGTCGGCATAGCGCAGCGCGCCCAGCATGTAGTTGATGCTGCAGGCGTCGCAACGCAGCTGCGAGGCGGCCGCCGGAATATGCGCCACACCCAGGATGTCCTCCATCACGGTGTCGCTAAACTGGCCCTGGAACGCAACGTTGTGGATCGAGAACACGGTCTTGACGCGGTCGTACAGCGGCAGGCCCTGGTAGAACTCGCGCAAAAACACGGGCGCCAGCGCCGTCTGCCAGTCGTTGCAGTGCAGGATGTCGCACTCAAAGCCGGCCGGCAGGTGCTGCAGGCTCTCGGTGATAGCCTTGGAGAAGAACGCGAAGCGCTCGCCGTCGTCAAAGAAGCCGTACGGATAGTCGCGCGCAAAGTAGCGCTCGTTGTCGATGAACATATAGGTGACGCCGTCGTGTTCGAGCTTCTCGAGTCCGCAGTACTCATTACGCCAGCCCAGGCTCACGTAAAAGTCGGAGAAGTGCTCCATTTGCGCCTTGTACTCGTCCTTGATGGTGGCGTACTTGGGCACCATCACGATGACTTCGGCGCCGGCGCGCACAAGTGCCGCAGGCAGCGAGCCCGCCACGTCACCCAGGCCACCGGTCTTAACAAACGGTGCGCACTCGGCCGAGGCAAACACGATCTGCATCTTTTTGCTGGAATCAGCCATATTGTCTCCCATGTTGCAATTCGAGAATAGCCGCCTGGCGCTAACCGGGCGGCTATTCTACATGTTACGAGCGATGTTGCGGTGCCAACGTTAACGTACGATGGTGGTGTCGGAAGTTAACGGAGCCTTGCCCAGCACCAGGATGTTCTCGGGCGTGCCGCGAAGCTCGGTGTTGGTGGGAACCACGTTGTTCTTGTCCAGGATGGCATTCTCAACGCGGGCGCCGCTCTTGATGATGCAGCTCTGGTTGATGATCGAGTTGGTCACCGAGGCGCCTTCCTCTACCACGACGCCGCGCGACAGGATCGAGTTGCGCACGGTGCCCTTGATGATGCAGCCGGCCGAGATGATCGAGTTGCATGCGTGGCTGCCAGTCGCGTAGCGCGAAGGCGGCACGTCGTGGGCCTTGGTCAGGATCGGACGCTCGGGGTCGAAGAGCTGGTCGGCCACGGTCTGGTCGAGCAAGTCCATGCTGCGGCGATACAGCGACTTCTCGCTAAATACGCCCACGACCTCACCCTTGTACTCGTAGCTGCACACGTCGATGTTGCCAAAGTCGCCCTGGAGTGCCTCGAGCAGGTCCAGATAGTCAGCGGCCTGATAGTGATCGATGATCTCGAGCAGCGTCTCGCGGTTGACGATGCAGCAGTCCATGGAGGCGTTGTCGCCGTACACGACGCCAGCGCTCACGCCCGTCAGGCGGCCGTTCTCGTTGATTTGCAGCTCGGTCTCGTCATCGACGTTGCGCGTAGCCTTGCAGTACACCACGGTCATCTGGGCGCCGGAGTTCTCGTGCGCATCGATGATGGTGTTGAGGTCCATATTGAAGATGATGTTGGTGCCCATCATCACAACATAGGGCTTATCCGAGCGCTGGAACAGCGTCTTGTTGGAGATGATGTCGCGCAGCAGGAAGCGCATGCCGCCCTTGGTGGTGCCATACGCGTTGCCGGGGACCATGAACAGGCCACCCTTCTTGCGGTCCAGGCCCCAGTCCTTGCCCGAGCCCACGTGGTCGATCAGCGAGCGGTAGTTGCCCGGCATGACGACGCCGACGGTCTTAATGCCGGCATTCATCATGTTGGACAGCGGGAAGTCGATCAGGCGGTAGCGGCCCAAAAACGGGACGGACGCGATGGGGCGGTCCTTGAGCAGCACGCTACCGTAGGTCGAAGAGTAGTTAGCGGTGATATAACCGATGGCCTTGCGATTGATCATCGGATCATTCCCCCTTCCCGATAACGACGTCATTTCCAACGACGGCCGTATCCTTGGTGGTATCGACAGAGCCGAGCTTCACGCCCTCTTCGACCGTGGAGTTCTCGCCCAAAATTGCACGGCAGATGTGCGCGCCGCTCTTAACGTGCGCACCCGGCAGCAGCACGGAGTCCTCGACCACGGCGCGCTCCTCGATGATGACATCGGTCGAAAGAATCGAGTGGCGAGCGGTGCCGTAGATCTTGCAGCCGTTGGAGACCAGGCAGTCGTCCAGACGGCCGTCCGGGCCAATGTAGTGCGGCGGACGCGTGGTGATGTTGGACATGATGGGGAAGTGCTTGTCAAACAGATCGAACTCGGGGTTGTTGCCCAGCAGGTCCATCGAGGTCTCGTGGAAGCTGGCGATAGTGCCAACGTCCTTCCAAAAGCCGTGGAACTCGTAGCTGTATAGGCGTTTGCCCTCGCCGAGCAGCTTGGGGATGATGTCCTTGCCAAAGTCGTGGCTCGAGCGCTGGTCCAGAGCGTCCTCCTCGAGTGCCTCGATCAGCACGTCGGCCGAGAAGATGTAGATGCCCATGGATGCGAGGTTCGAATCGGGCTTATCGGGCTTCTCGGTGAACTTGGTGATGCGGCCGTCCTCGGGGTCGGTGGTCAGGATACCAAAGCGACTGGCCTCCTCCCACGGCACGGGCATAACGCTCACCGTGAGGTCGGCGTTGTTCTCAATGTGCGTCTTGAGCATCTTGCGGTAGTCCATGCGATACAGGTGATCGCCCGAAAGAATCAGAACGTACTTGGGGTCGTTGGCCTTGATGTAGTCCAGGTTCTGCGTAATGGCGTCGGCCGTGCCCGCATACCAGGCGCCGCCGGTCTGCGTCTCGTACGGCGGCAGGATCGACACACCGCCGTCGCGGCTGTCCAGATCCCACGCCTCGCCGGAGCCCACATAGGCATGCAGCAGGTAGGGGCGGTACTGCGTCAGAACGCCCACCGTGTCGATGCCCGAGTTGGAGCAGTTGGAGAGCGAGAAGTCGATAATGCGGAACTTACCACCAAAGCTAACCGCCGGCTTAGCGATCTTTTGGGTGAGTGCCCCCAATCGGCTGCCCTGTCCTCCTGCGAGGAGCATCGCGATGCATTCTTTCTTACTCATCGATTTCTCCTTCTGTCATCGATGTTCCTAAACCCATTAGCGACGGGCGCGGCGCTCGGTCGCGCCCGTCGAGTAATGCCGTGCTGGCAAAGGGGAGCTCGCGGCCTTTAAGCGTGCCAGATCTCGTCGCGGTACTCGCGAATGGTGCGGTCGCTCGAGAACCAGCCGCTCGAGGCGGTGTTGAGCAGGGCCTTGCGGTTCCAGGTCTCCTGGTCGCAGTAGCTGCCGGTGAGCTTCTCCCATGCATCCACGTAGCTGCGGAAGTCGGCCATGACCAGGTCGGGGTCGTTGTTGTTCATGAGCTCGTTGTAGATGCTCTCGAAGTTGCCCGAAAGACCCGCAAAGGTGTTGTCCTTGAGCTCGTCCATCACGCGGCCCAGGCGCTCGCGGTCGCCGTTGAGGGTATCCCACGCAAAGTAGCTGTTGGATGCCCAGAGCTGCTCGACCTCGGGGGCGGTCAGGCCAAAGACGGCCTCGTTCTCGCGACCGGCCAGGTCGGCGATCTCGATGTTGGCGCCGTCGAGGGTGCCCAGCGTAATAGCGCCGTTCATCATGAGCTTCATGTTGGACGTGCCCGAGGCCTCCTTGCCGGCCGTGGAGATCTGCTCAGAGATCTCGGCGGCGGGGTAGATGAGCTGGGCGTTGCTCACGCGGAAGTTGGGGATAAAGCAGACCTTCATGACCTCGTTGACGCGCGGGTCGTTGTTGATAACGTCGGCCACGGAGTTAATGAGGCGAATGGTCTCCTTGGCGAAGGTGTAGCTCGAGGCAGCCTTGCCGCTAAAGATGAAGGTCGTCGGCGTCACGTGGAAGTTGGGATCGGCGATGCGACGGTTGTAGATGTCCATCACCTTCATGATGTTCATGAGCTGGCGCTTGTAGGCGTGGAAGCGCTTTACCTGGACATCGAAGACGGTGTTGGGGTCGATGACCAGACCGGTCTCGGCCTTAACGTAGGCGGCCAGACGCTCCTTGTTAGTGCGCTTGGAGGCACCCACGGCCTTCAGGAACTCGGTGTCGTCCTTAAAACCTTTAAGCTTCTCCAGCTCAAAGGCGTCCTTGAGCCAACCATCGCCAATAGCCTCGGTCACGAGCTTGGCATAGGTGGGGTTGGCCTCGCCAAAGAAGCGACGGTGCGAGATGCCGTTGGTCTTGTTGTTGAACTTCTCGGGCGTCAGGGCATAGAAGTCCTTGAGCACGATGTTCTTGATGATGTCGGAGTGGATCTTGGCCACGCCGTTGACGCTGTGGCTGCAGATCACGGACAGGTTGGCCATGCGAATCTCGCCGTCCCACAGAATGGCGGTCTGGCGCAGACGCTCCTGCCAGCCCTCCTGCGTGGTGTCGAAGGACTCGTGCCAACGACGGCTAATCTCGTCGATGATCTGGTACACGCGGGGGAGGAGCTTGGAGAACGTGCCGATGGGCCACTTCTCCAGAGCCTCGGGCAGGATGGTGTGGTTGGTGTAGCTCACGACCTGCGTCACGATGTTCCAGGCGTCGTCCCACTCGAGCTTTTTCTCGTCGATGAGGATACGCATGAGCTCGGGGCCGCACATGGCGGGGTGGGTATCGTTGGTATGGATGGCCACAAACTGCGGCAGCAGCTCCCAGTTCGCGCCGTGCTCCTTCTCAAAGGTGTCGAGCAGGCTGTAGATGCCGGCCGATACAAACAGGTACTCCTGCTTCAGGCGCAGCAGACGGCCGTGCTCGCCGGCGTCGTTGGGGTAGAGGATGGCGCTGATGGCCTCGGCCTCGGCGCGCTCGGCATCGGCCAGGGCGTAGTCGCCGCGGTTGAAGGCCTCCAGATCGAAGTGCTCCTCGACCGGTTCTGCGGCCCAGACGCGCAGTTTGTTGACGGTCTCGCCGGCATAGCCCACGACGGGGATGTCATAAGGGACGGCAAGAATATCCTGCGTGTCCACCGTGCGGTAGAACGTGCGGCCGTTCTCCTCAAAGCCCTCAACGTGACCGCCAAACTTAATGGTCACGGCCTTGTCCTGACGACGGACCTCCCAGGGATAGCCGTGGGTGAGCCACTCGTCGGTGGCCTCGACCTGGCTGCCGTTAACGATCTCCTGCTTAAACAGGCCGTAGCGGTAGCGCATGCCGTTGCCGTAGCCGGCAATGCCCTCGGCTGCCATGGAATCCAGGAAGCATGCGGCCAGACGGCCCAGGCCACCGTTGCCCAGCGCCGGATCGGGCTCCTGGTTCTCGATGACGGACAGGTCAAAGCCCATGTCGTCGAGCGCCTCGGCGACCATGTCGCGCACGCCAAAGTTAAGCAGGTAGTTGTCGAGCAGGCGGCCGATCAAAAACTCGATCGAGAAGTAGTACACGCGCTTCTTGCCCTCGGCGGTGGCGCGAGCGTCACTCTTGGTGGCAACGGTGCGGGCCTTCTCGGCCACGAGCTTGGCCAGGGCGTTAAAGCGATCAAGGTCGCTTGCGGCCTCGACGCTCTTGCCGCTGATACTCATGACGGCATCGCGGTAGAGTTCGGTAAACTCCTGCTTGTTGTCGAAGATCTTATTCATACGTTCCTTTCCCCCGGGGATGTTTCTCCCGGAACGGTTATGACTTGTATCCTACGCCCCGCCGGGGCGGGTAATTGCAGTGGTAACGCTTTTGTTACGCTTTCTTGGCAGGAGCCTTAACGGCAGCTGCCTTAGCCTTGGGAGCAGCCTTTTTGGTCGCCGCTTTCTTGGCCGTGGTCTTGGAAGCGGTCTTAGCGGCGGGCTTGGCAGCCTTCGCCTTAGCCGGAGTCTTCTTAGCAGCCGCGGCCTTGGGCTTTACCGAGGACGCACGCTTGCGCGTCGCCTTCTTGGGAGCCTCGACCACGGGCGGCTTATAGCTACTGGGACCGCGGCGCTTAAGCACCACGCCTGCCAGGCCGGGCACCTTCATCTCGATGGAATCCATCTGCCCGTTCCAGGGATAGGGTTCGCTCGAGCAGGTGTAGGGCTCCTCACCGGCGTATCCGCTGCCACCGAACTCGGGACGGTCGGAATCAAAGATGACCTCCCAGTCACCCTCGCGCGGCACGCCCACACGGAAGCTCTCATAGCTCGCCGGATCAAAGTTGATCAAGATCACCAGGTCGTCATCGACGTCCTCGCCCTGGCGTACAAAGCTCACGATGGACTGCTTGGAGTTATCCGCGTCGATCCAGGTAAAGCCGTCGTCGGTGTAGCCGCGCTCGTACAGGGCGGGCTCGGCGGTGTACAGGTGGTTGAGCGCCTTAATGAACGCCTGATGATGGCGGTGGGTCTCGTACTCCTCGGTCAGGAACCACTGGATGGACTCGTAGTAGCGCCATTCAATAAACTGGCCGATCTCGTTGCCCATAAAGTTGAGCTTGGCACCGGGGTGCGTCATCTGGTAGAAGGCCAGCGTACGCAGACCGGCAAACTGGCGCCACCAGTCACCCGGCATGCGGCCGATGAGCGAGCACTTGCCGTGCACGACCTCGTCGTGGCTCAGCGGGCAAATAAAGTTCTCGGTAAAGGCGTACATGATGGAGAACGTGAGTAGCCCGTGGTTGCCGGGGCGCCATGGAAAATCGGTCTGCATGTAGTGCAGGGTGTCGTTCATCCAGCCCATGTCCCACTTGTAGTGGAAGCCCAGGCCGCCGTCCTGCGGCGGGTAGGTCACGAGCGGCCACGCGGTGGACTCCTCGGCCATCATCATCACGTCGGGGTAGTGCGCCTCCACGGCGCAGTTGACCTGGCGGATAAACGCGCTGGCGTCCAGGTCTTCCTCGGTTCCGTACTTGTTGAACTTCTTTTGGCCCGGATCGTCGATGCCAAAGTTGAGGTACAGCATGCTGGACACGCCGTCCATGCGAATGCCGTCCACGTGGAAGTTCTCGAGCCAGTACAGCACGTTAGAGACCAGGAAGGAGCGGACCTCGCCGCGGGCGAAGTCGAACTTGTGCGTGCCCCAGTTGGGGTGAATCTCGTGCTCAAACAGCATGTGGCCGTTAAAGGTGGCAAGGCCGTGGGAGTCGGCGCAAAAACCGCCGGGCACCCAGTCCATGATCACACCGATGCCCGCCTCGTGGCACGCATCGATAAAGTGCATGAGCTGCTGTGGGTTGCCATAGCGCGACGTTGCAGCATAGTAGCCAGTCGTCTGGTAGCCCCAGGAGCCATCGAAGGGATGCTCCATAAGCGGCATGACCTCGATATGCGTGTAGCCCATGTCGCGCACGTAGTCCACGAGCTCCACCGACAGGTCGTCGTAGGTGTAAAACTCGCCGCGCTGCGCGGGGAAGGGATCCATGGGGCCGGGGTAGTTGCCGTACTCGTCCGGCTCGCCCTGCGGTGCGTCGCCGTGGCGCTTCCACGAGCCAATGTGCACCTCGTAGATGTTAAGGGGCTGCGACATGTGGTTATGGCTCGCACGGCGCTTAAGCCACGCGGCGTCGTTCCACTGGTAGCCATCGAGGGTCCACAGCACGCTGGCGGTACCCGGAGGGCACTCGGCCTTAAAGGCGTACGGATCGGCCTTATAGAGCTTTTTGCCCTCGTTGGTCTCGATAAGGTACTTATAGAGCTGACCCTGCTCGGCACCAGGAATAAAGCCTTCCCAAATAGCGCTTGTATGCATGGGCACCAGCGGGTTGGCTTGCTCATCCCAGTCGTTAAATTCGCCAATGACGTGGACGCTCTTTACGTCGGGCGCCCAAACGCAAAAGCGCCAGCCACGCGTACGGTTCTGCGTGTCGGGGTGCGCGCCCATCTTTTCCCAGCTGCGCTCCCATGTGCCGATGCCAAACAGGTAGACATCGTCCTTGGTGAGCTCCGGTGCATGCGGGGCGGCTTTACGGGTGGCGGGCTTTTTGGTTGCTGGCTTTAGCTTTGTATCGCTCACGTTTGATCCCATCATGACGCGGCAGCGTGTTGCCTTGGTGACTAGATGCGAAAGGTCCAAGGCTGCACGAATCGAAGGGACGGCGATAGTTCTATGATTCGTTCCACCTCGCGTGCTCGGTGGAACTTTCGGCAGAAACTACGATAACACCTGTACGTTAGTTTTATGGACGAAAGCGGATTTGCGGGGGCGTTTAATCGGTAAGCGACATGTTTATACCACTGGCAGAATTGCAATGGTAAAACCCTTGACAGTTTTACCAATTAGGGTTTCAAAACTGATAGGCTTACGTTTGGTAAAACGTTTTTAGCAGGTTGTTTACCATTTGACATCGAAAGGTTCGTTTATGTCCCATACCGCCGCTCCCAAGGTTGCTTTTATTTTCGATTGCGACGGCACGCTAGTTAATAGCACCCCCGTTTGGGCCTATGCCCAGCCCGAGTTATTGCACCGCCACGGAGTTGATGTGACGGTCGACGATTTTGCCCAGTTTGAGCATTTGTCGCTGGAGGCTGAGTGCCAGGCCTACCACGACACCTGGGGCATTGGCGCGAATGGCGAGGAGTTGTACCGCGAGCTGAGCAATATTCTGATTGATGGGTACTCCAAGGTGCCGCCGCGCAAGGGTCTCCTGGCATTTTTGGAGCAGGCGAAGGCGGAGGGCATTGCCATGTGCGTGGCTACATCCACGCCGGCCGAGCTGGTGCAGTCTGCGCTCGCTGGTGCCGGGCTCGACGCTTACATGGAGTTTGTTACCACGACGGGCGAGGCAGGACGCTCCAAACAGTTCCCCGATGTGTACGAGCTGGCGTTGCGCCGCCTGGAGGAGCGCCATGGGCACAAGTTTGAGCGCGCTTGGGTGTTTGAGGACGCCGTCTTTGGCCTAAAGAGCTCTGGCTCCGCCGGCTTTAAGCGCGTGGGCATCTATGATCCGCACGGCCGCATGAAGCGCGACGACGTGCGCGACAACTGCGATATCTTTATCAACAGCTACGAGGAGCTGGATCTACCCCGCGTGCTTTCGTTTGAGGGATAGGCGAGGGCTGTGGCTTGCAAGGTATTAGTTGTCTGCGGCTCGCCCGTGGTGGCGAGCACAGATCTGTTGCGGAGGCTAGCGGGGGAGTGCGACCACGTTGTCACCGTGGACCGCGGGCTCGACGCACTGCTGGGCGCTGGCCTGGCCTGCGACGTATATGTGGGGGATGCCGACACGGTGAGCGACGCGGGTCGTGCTTTGGTCGATGCCGCCGAAGCCTTTGAAGTAGAGCGCCACGACCCGTACAAGGACTATACCGATCTGGCGCTGGCGCTCGATTCCGTCCGTCGTCGCTGGCCGGGTGCAGAGGTTGTGGCAACCTGTGCTACGGGCGGCCGTCCGGACATGGCGCTTTCCGTACTGGGGCTGCTCGCGGGCTACGTGGATTCCTCAGTCTGGATTGCCGAAGACGAGACCACGGCCCGCATTCTTCACGGAGGCGAATCGTGGACCATTAAGGGCGCCGAAGGCAAGACGTTCTCCATCATTGCTATAGCCCCCAACACCGAGGTAAGCGAACACGGCCTAGAGTGGGAACTGGATCACGCCCCGCTGGGCCTGTTAGCCGATACCGGCATTAGCAACATAGTAAGATCAACTGCAAAGATAACCGTCCATGTCGGAACTGCGATAGCGTATTTGTTGCGTGAGGGTTTTATCGGGACGGTGGGTTAATTGACTTATTTTGCCGAAGTCAAAATAAGTCAATTCAGCCCCATTACAGTTTGAGTCGTCCGAAAGGGCGGCTCTTTTCCGTTGCATGGTTAT
>UQLB01000003.1 GCA_900541725.1 uncultured Collinsella sp.
TGGTCATGCCCGACGATTGAACGTCAGATTGCCGCTTAGGGGCGTTTGCAGCGTCGAGCAGTTACGCGGTTCGTAGAACCGCGTAACTAACAAATGAGCATCGCATCGCCAAAGCTGAAGAAGCGGTAGCGCTCCTCGATGGCGGCGGCGTAGGCATCCATGATCTGGTCGCGGGTGGCAAGCGCGCTCACGAGCATCATGAGCGTGGAGCGCGGCACGTGGAAGTTCGTGATCAGCGCGTCGACCACGTGATAGGTCGAGCCGGGCATGAGGTAAAGCTGCGTCGTAGCGTTCTCGCGCGCCACGATGTCGCCGCGGCCGAGCGTATCGGCCCCATCCTCGCGGCCCTCAAAATAGCGCGCCGTCACGGCCGGATCGGACACCGGTGCCTCAGCGTCAAAGGCGCTCTCGAGCGAGCGTACTGCGGTGGTGCCGACGGCGATCACGCGGTGCCCCTCGGCCTTCGCCTTATGCACGGCGTCGACAACCTCCTGTGACACGTGGTAGCGCTCGGTGTGCATGACGTGCTGCGTGGGGTCGTCCTCCTCCACCAGACGGAAGGTATCAATACCCACCTCGAGCTCGACGGCGGCAAACTTCGCGCCCTTGGCCTCGATAGCGGCCATGAGCTCGGGGGTAAAGTGCAGACCCGCCGTAGGAGCGGCAGCCGAGTGCTCCTCCTTCATGGCGTAGACGGTCTGGTACTTCTCGGGATCGCCCTCGTAATCGGTAATGTAGGGCGGCAGCGGCACGTGACCGGCAGCATGAATGGCCTCGTCGAGCGTGCGCGGCTCGCCGGCGGCATTGCAGCCGGCCGGCTCAAAGCGCACCAGACGGCCTCCGCGGCTATCGGAGACAAAGTCGATGACCTCGGCCGTCAGCACCACGGGAGCCCCCTCGGGCGCATGGGCGCCACCGGCGCGATACTCAATCTGAGCACCGGGCTTCAGGCGCTTACCCGGCTTGACCAGGCACTCCCAAACGTGGCCCAGCGGGTCAACATCCTCACGGCGCTTGAGCAGCAGCGTCTCGACCACGCCACCCGAGCCGGTTTTGCGACCGATCAGGCGGGCCGGCATCACACGCGTCTTGTTGATGACGAGCACATCGCCCGGCTCGATATAGTCGATGATGTCGCGGAAGATGCGGTGCTCAACGGTACCGCCGTGCTCCAGCGGCTTCCCCGCCTGGGAGCCTTTGCGATCCACCACCAGCAGGCGGCAGGAGTCGCGCGGCTCGGCAGGAGCCTGGGCAATCAGTTCCTCAGGAAGGTTGTAGTCAAAATCATCGGTACGCATAGACACGTCGGATACTCCTTATATAGCTAAAGTCCGCTCTACATCCTAGCAGGCTGACGTCCCAAATGAACTACTTTTTGGCAGCTTTGCGCTCGTCACGGATGCGGGCGCGGTCCATGGCTGCCTCGACAGCCGAGAAGCGGCAACCACAGTAGTTCTGCCGATACATGCCAAGCTCGCGCGAACGGCGTGTCGCCTCGGGGTAATACGGGCGAAAATCGCGAATCACCGGGGTGAGCCCATGTGCCGCCGCCAAGCGCTCAAGCACGTCATTGCAGGTATCGAACAGCTGGTACGGCGAGACGGCGAGCGTCGTGCCCACAAACTCAAACCCGCGCTCCTGGGCCACGCGGCATGCCTCGGCCAAGCGCAGGGCATAGCACGCGCGACAGCGACGAGGCCGATCGGCACCCAGCGGTGCCACGCCGGTCTCCCAGCGCTCACGGTCCTCCCCTGCCTCGATGAGCTCGATGTCGCCATCGGCACACCACCGGCGCAGCTCGTCCAAGCGGCGCTGCCATTCATCGCGCGGTTGAATATTGGGGTTGGTCCAGCAAATCGTGGGCTCAAACCCCTCCTCGCGCAGCAGGCGAACCGGCTCAAGCGAGCATGGTGCACAGCACGCATGCAGCAACAACGGCTTCATCGACATCTCCTCACCCAAAAAAGCGCACGCCAAAGGACGTATCCTCGCAGGCGACAATGCGGCGGTCGCGCAAAATGGTCCGCACGTAATACCAGTCGCCTACACAGCCCGACAAATGCAAGCCGGCAGCCAGATAGCACAGCAGCGGATAGCCCGAAAACGCAAACCCCAGGGCAAACGCTGTCGTCACAACAACCGTCGGCGCCAGGCAAACCGCCATGTACCGCCGGTGCGAATACACAACGCCTTCGGCGCAGGCATAGATCATCGCCGTCTCGCGATTCGCCCCAAAGGTCACCTTCGCGCCCGCAGGCGCCAGCAGCTTAAAAAACACACCGTGCACCAGCTCGTGCACGGCGAACGACGCCATTGAGATCGCAGCCAAGCCGACTATCCAGCCCACGACAGCCATCCAGCCGCCCGCGTCAGCCGCATCCAAGTCTGCAGGCCCGCCCAGCAGCATAAACACCGGCACCAGGCACACGGCAAACACCACAAGCACGGCCATCCCCCACACGAAGCAAGCGTGCAGAAAATCCTCGTCCTCAAACGCATGTATGTTGGAAATCTCATTCATAGCATCTTAGGATAGCGCCCCTGCCACGTACCCGTCCGCATGTGCGATAATGTCGAACGATATGCACGAATTGACCACCGCGTCGCCGAGCCCCACGCCCGGCTGCGCTCCCACCATATGCGAAGGAGTCCCATGGCATCCAAATACTCCATGAACGACCGTCCCAGCTGGCCTCGCCGCGCCATCGTTACCGCCGGCGAGCCCTATGGCAACAAGGGCCTTCACTTTGGCCACGTTGGCGGCGTCTTTGTCCCGGCCGACTTCTTCGCCCGCTTCCTGCGCGACCGCCTGGGCCGCGAGAACGTCATCTTCACCTCGGGCACCGACTGCTATGGCTCGCCCATCATGGAGAGCTACCGCAAGCTCAAGGAGAACGAGGGCTACGACAAGTCCATTAGCGAGTATGTCGAGTCCAATCACTCCCGCCAGGCCGCGACCCTCAACAACTACAATATCAGCTGCGATATCTACGGCGGCTCGGGCCTTGAGCCGGCTGCGCAGATTCACAACGAGGTGACCGCCGAGATTATCAAGCGCCTGCACGAGCAGGGCACCATCTCCAAGCGCTCCACGCTGCAGTTCTACGATGCCAAGGCCGGCACGTTCCTCAACGGCCGTCAGGTGATCGGCCGCTGCCCCATCCAGGGCTGCAAGTCCGAGAAGGCTTATGCCGACGAGTGCGATCTGGGCCACCAGTTTGAGCCCGAGGAGCTCATCGCGCCCAAGAGCCAGCTCACCGGCGAGGTACCCGAGCTGCGCCCGGTAGACAACCTCTACTTCGACCTGCCGGCCTACCTCGACTTTATGAAGACCTATACCGCCAAGCTCGCCCAGAACCCGCAGGTTCGCTCCGTGGTCTCCAAGACCATGGAGGAGTGGCTGCTGCCGGCTCAGCTCTACATCCAGAACAAGTTCCGCGAGGCCTTCGATGCCGTCGAGGACCAGCTCCCCGAGCACACCGTGCTGGAGCCCGAGGGCAACAAGAGCAGCTTCACCGTCACCTTCCCCAGCTGGAAGGAGCGCGACGACGCCCACGCGGTGCTCGCCAACGGCGGCGTACGCTTCCGCAGCGGCAAGGCGCTCGTGCCCTTCCGCATCACCGGCAACATCGATTGGGGCGTTCCGGTGCCCGAGGTCGATGGCGTCTCCGACGTCACCTGCTGGTGCTGGCCCGAGAGCCTGTGGGCGCCCATCAGCTATACGCGTACCGTGCTCGCGCGCGATGCCAAGGCCGCCGGCGTGACCGAGGGCGTCGCCGCCCAGGATGCCGCCCTCATGGGCGAGCCCGCCGCCGATTCCACACAGGTGCCCGCGCCGACCTACCAGCACAGCTCGCTCGACTGGCGCGACTGGTGGTGCTCTGATGACGCTCAGATCTACCAGTTTATCGGTCAGGACAACATCTACTTCTACTGCATCGCGCAGACCGCCATGTGGGAGGCCCTGGGCTGGGACCTCACGCAGAGCACCGTCAGCGCCTGCTACCACCTGCTCTACATGGGCAAAAAGGCCAGCTCGTCCTCGCAGACGCCTCCCCCGCCGGCAGACGACCTGCTCAACCACTACACCTGCGAGCAGATGCGTGCGCATTGGCTGTCGCTCGGCCTGTCCGAGAAGCCGGTGAGCTTTAGCCCCAAGGCATATGACACGCGTGTGACCGGCAAGGACAAGGACGGCAACGAGGTGCGCGCCTGCGACGACAAACGCGTTATCGATCCGGCCCTTAAGGAGAGCGCGCTGCTGACCGGCGTCTTCAACCGCCTGGCCCGCAGCTGCTTCTACGGCGTCGCCGTCAAGGAGGGCGACGAGAGCCCCTATCGCAACGGCTGCATCCCCGCCGGTGCGGCCTCTGCCGCCGTGGTCGAAGCCGCCGAGCAGGCAGCTCTCGCCTTTGAGCAGGCTATGTACAAGTTCGAGACGCACCGCGCGCTTGCCGTGTGCGACGACTACCTGCGCGCCGCCAACAAGCGCTGGAGCGATGCCTCCAAGGCCGCCAACAAGCTCGAGGGCGAGCCGGCCAATGCCGCGATGACGCAGGCGCTCGTCGACGCCTTTACCGAGCTGCGCGTGGCGACCGTCCTGATGCACGGTATTGTGCCGGCCGGCTGCGAGCTCATCTGCGAGTACTTCGACGTTGACCCGGTCGCCTTCTTTAGCTGGGATAACATCTTCGCCTCCACGGATGAGTTTGTGGAGAGCCTGGGCGAGAAGCCCGGCGAGCACCGCGTAAAGCCGCTGCCCCCGCGCTTCGACTTCTTCAGCAAGCACGAGAGCCAGTACTAAACACTCGACATGTAATGGAATGGGAAGGAAAGACGGATGTCCAAGCCGCGTCGTCGTAAGCAGAAAAAGCAGGTCAAGGCCGAGCTCAAGCTCAGGCAGTTTGCTGCTACCGAGCTTTCCGACCAGCTTGCCGCCCAACACTCCGCCGCCGACCTGCCGCGCTTTATGGTCGACACGGTCGCCGGCGCCTATGCGCCCGCCGATGCCGAGCTCATGATCGAGGGCTTCGGCGCCGCGGCCACACGCCCGGTCACGCTGCGCGCAAACACGCTCAAGGCAACCGCCGAGGACATCGCTGCGGCGCTCGATGCCGCCGGCATCGCTCACAACCCCGTCACCTGGTACCCAGAAGCCTTCATCCTGCCCGAAGCACAGGTTTCCGACCTATGGGACCTCGACATCTACCGCGACGGCAAGATCTACTTGCAAAGTCTGTCGTCTATGATGCCGCCGTTGGTCCTGGGCGCCCAGGCAGGCGAGGACATCCTGGACATGTGCGCAGCCCCTGGCGGCAAGACGACGCAGATCGCCGCCCTCACGCAGGGGCAGGCGCACCTTACCGCCTGCGAGATGAGCATTCCCCGCGCCGAGAAGCTCGAAGCCAACCTCCACCGCCAAGGCGCAAAAAACGTGCCCGTCATGCGCACCGACGCACGCGAGCTCGACGAGTTCTTCCGCTTTGACCGCATCCTGCTCGACGCTCCCTGCACCGGCACGGGCACCGTTATCAGCGGCAACGAGAAAAGCCTGCGCGGCCTGACCGAGCAGTTGCTGAGCAAGTGTGCCCGCTCGCAGCGTGCGCTTCTGGACCGCGCCATGGGAGCCCTCAAACCGGGCGGCACGCTCGTCTATTCGACTTGTTCGATCTTGCCGCAGGAAAACGAGGACGCCCTGCAAGAGGCCCTCGACAAGCATATGGACTGCGAGCTCATCCCCCTCGACGGCACGCCAAGCGAAAGTGAGGCACGCCGCGCCCAGGAAGCTGGTGAGGAGCCGCGCATCGAGTCCAACGCCCTGACCGAGGCCATTGCCGCGGGTCAGGTATCGGCCATCGCCAACGGCCTGCCCGGCACGCTCACCATTCCGCCTAGCCGCGACTTTGAGGGCTTCTACATTGCCCTGATCCGAAAACGCAGCTAGCGCACGGATCCAAAACTCAACAAGCTATCTCCGTGCGCGTTTGCTCTGCTGGTCGCGATGCTGTTTAAGCGTCGTGCGCTCCTTGCGTTCGGCCCTTTTGCCCTTAATGGCCGTGACCACAAAGTAGATGACCGCGGCGGCAACGATTGCGCCCACGCACAGGCCAATCGAGCTAAACATTGCTGTCAATTCCATACCGCGTCACCTCTCTTTTAAACGGGACATTCAAGATAGCACCTCAATACCCGCCACCACAGCTCCTTCACGTTCGCCGGCCCTTCGGTCTAACGGATGGCGCGGCGGGGAAAAATCAACTCGTCAAACGATTTAGCATTCGCAATTCCGGCTGCATCGCGCCGGCCGTCATCACATAGAATCGAGCTTCCATGGATACCCTCAACGATCTAAATGAGCGCGTCGACGCCTTCGTCGGCACCAGCTCCTTCGACACGCCTGCCGCGGCAAACGACCAAGCCCCCATCGATGTGCCCGCCGAGGTTCACGAGGACATCGTCGCCTCGGTCGATTTCTCCGAGGTCGAGCTCGCAGACGAGTTCACCGAACCCCAGGTAGCCGTGACCCCCAACGGACTGCTTCCCATGGAGCCGCTGCCCATCGACGGGCGCCTGCGCAAGGCGGCCCTTCGCATGCCTGACGAGATTGAGGAGGCCAGCGGCTTCACGCTCTTCGGCCGTCGTATCAAATCGCTCATCTACACCACCGACGTCGCGGTCATCCGCAACTCCAACGCCGATGCCGTCTTTGCCGTTTACCCCTTCACGCCGCAGCCCGCCATTACGCAGGCGCTGCTGACCGTCGCCGAGTGCCCGGTCTTCGTAGGCGTGGGCGGTGGCACCACCACCGGCAAGCGCTCCGTTCAGATGGCAGCCGTCTCCGAGATGCAGGGCGCGGCGGGCTGTGTGGTCAACTCCCCCGCCACCGCCGAGATGGTCGAGCACATCACCAACATCGCCGACATCCCCGTCATCGCTACGGTCGTTCGCTGCGACGACGATGCCCACGCCAAGGTGCGCGCTGGAGCCAAGATTCTCAACATCGCCGCCGGCAAGAACACGCCCCAGGTCCTACGCGAGCTGCGCAAGCACTATCCCAACCTGCCGCTCATCGCGCCGGGCGGCAAGACGCCCGAGAGCATCCGTGAAACCATCGCCGCCGGCGCCAACGCCATCATCTGGACGCCGCCTTCGGCCCAGCAGCTGCAGACCGACATGATGCAGCGTTATCGCAAGATGAAGGAAGACGCCACACCTGTCATCTCGCACGACGATGTGCCCATTATCGACCAGGTCTCCGCCGCCGAGGTCAGCCAAGTCGAGAACATGAATCCCGACGTGCCGATTCCCGACGAAGTCATCGAGCGCGTCGCTTCGATCCACGAGCGCGTCGAGGAGCATCGCGCCAACCGCGGCCTCAAGCCGTCACTGCACGGCTTCTTCTTCCGCGGAAAGAAACGCTAACCCCAACAGCAAGGCCCGCCCCACAAACGTGAGGCGGGCCGTTTTCGTTTGAGCAATCATGCAGCGATGTGATGGGGCAAACTAATTCACGCGCTTGTCGCCCATAAAGAAGAGCGCCACCGTACCAGGTCCGGTATGCGAGCCAATCAGAGTACCGATGTTATTGATCTCAATCTTGCCTTTAAGCTGCGGAATCTGTTCCTCGATCAGCGCCGCAACTGCCTCGGCATCCTCGCGGCACGCCGAGTGCGACATGACGCACTTACCCGAATAATCCGCACCGTCCTGCACGTGTGCCATCATGGTCTTAGCCATCTCGGAAATCGCGCGCTTCTTAGTGCGAATCTTCTCACGTGGCGACAGCCCACCTTCGCAATCGACTGTCATAAGCGGGCAAATCTTAAGCGCCGTGCCGATGATCGCGCTCGCAGCCAAAATGCGACCGCCGCGCAGGTAGCTCGACAGATCGGTCGAGAAGAACCAGTGGTGCAGTTTGAGCTTGTGCTCCTCGATCCAGGCAGCCGTCTCGTCGAGTGAAGCCCCGCTATCGCGCACGTCGGCGGCACATTCCGCCAGCAGGCCAAAGCCCGAAGACGCCGCCAGCGAATCGATGACGCGCACCTTGCCGCCCTGGGGATAGCGATCCGCGAGCATCTGCGCCGCAACGCAAGCCGAGCCATACGTACCCGAAATACCCGACGACAACGTCAGGTGCAGCACGTCTTTACCCTCGGCAACAAGCGGCTCCCAAAACTCCTCGTACTCACCCACGCTCACCTGAGACGTCTTGGGCATGGCGCCTGCGGCAATCTGGGCAAAAAACTCGTCCGGCGTAATCGACTGATACAGATCGTCCGTATAGACAACATCGTCGATCTCGTAATGAAAACACACGACAGGGATATTGCGCGATTCAAAGAACTCCCGAGTTCGATCGGCGGCGGATTCACAGGTCAGGACAAAATCACTCATATGAGGCTCCTTACTCATTGCTGCGCAAATTATCGCACAGTGAGCCTACATACGGTACATATGTCCACTATTTACCAAATCGAACCAAAAATAGCGAACATCTTTACCACCATCGTTTCCACCGACCCCACGCATAAATATCTGAGAAAACACCCTCTATCATCTCCACTCAACCGCCATATCTACCTCCACTAAATCGATTTACCAAACCGTTCGGCTAACAATTCGGCCGCCCATCCCCAATCGAAACAAAAGCGGCGCATACTGATAAACGTTTGACGCTGTTTATCAGTTTTACCAGCCCCATCGGAAGGTGTTTCATGGTCGCATTCGATCGCAACCCGCAAGACTTTAAGTATCTGCGCCTGCTGTCGAGACAATTTCCCACCGAACAATCCGCGTTTACCGAGATTATCAATCTCTCGGCCATCCTCAATCTGCCAAAGGGCACCGAGCATTTTATGAGCGACGTGCACGGCGAGTACGAAGCCTTTATGCACATCCTCAACAACTGCTCGGGCGTCGTGCGCGAGCATGTCGACGAGATCTTTGGCGACACGCTCTCCTTTGACGAGAAGGGCGAGCTGTGCACGCTCATCTACTATCCGCGCGAGAAGATCGACCTGGTCCGCAGCCGGCGCGAGGACTCGCCCACCTGGTACAAGACGATGCTTGACCAGCTCATCATGGTCGCTCGCTCGCTTTCAAGCCGCTACACGCGCTCCAAGGTGCGTAAGGCCATCCCGCGCGACTACGCCTATATCATCGACGAGTTGTTGCACACGCACCCGGACGAGAACAACTATCGCGTGCGCTATCACGAGCGCATCGTGGAGTCCATCCTGGAGACCGCCAGCGCCGACGACTTTATCGAGTCGCTCGCTTCGCTCATCAAGCGCCTGGCCGTCGACCACCTGCACCTGGTGGGCGATATCTTCGACCGAGGCGGCGGCGCGGCCAAGATTATGGACCGCCTGCTCACCTACCATTCGCTCGACATCCAGTGGGGCAACCACGACCTGCTGTGGATGGGCGCTGCGGCCGGTGAGCCCGCCTGCATCGCCACGGTGTTGCGCAACAACCTACGCTACGACAACTACGAGATCCTGGAGAACGACTACGGCATCTCGCTGCGTGAGCTTGTCGCCTTTGCCGATGCCACCTACACCGCCGGTGAGTCCATCACCCCGCTGATCAAGGCCATCAACGTGCTGCTCTTTAAGCTCGAGGGCCAGATTATCCAGCGCCACCCCGAGTTCGATATGACCGACCGCCTGTTACTCGACAAGATCGACCACGACACCGGCACGGTCACGCTCGCCGACGGCAGCGTGTGGCCGCTCACGACCAACGACTTCCCCACCGTCGACCCGGCGGACCCCTACACGCTCACGTCTCAGGAGCAGCACATCATCGACAAGCTCGTGTCCGAGTTTGTAACCGCCGATCACCTGCATCGCCATATCGATTTCCTCTACACCCACGGCTCGATGTACAAGGTCGCCAACGGCAACCTGCTCTTCCACGGCTGCGTTCCGCTCAACGAAGACGGCACCTTTAGCAGCATGAACTGCCTGGGCACCTGGCACGCTGGCCGCGATTATCTCGATTTTTGCGACCACATCGCCCGCCGCGCGTGGCGCGTGGGCGACCGCGATGCCCTCGACTGGATGTGGTACCTGTGGATTGGCTTCAATTCACCCGCCAGCGGACGCCTGGTGCGTACCTTTGAGCGCGCCTATATCGCCGATAAGAGCACCTGGGTCGAGCCGATGGACCCGTACTTTACGCTTACCAAGTCGCCCTCGGTCTGCGATGATATCATGCGCGAGTTTGGCGTCGCGCCCATGGCATGCTCGCCGACCGGCCACATCATCAACGGCCACACGCCCGTTAAAACCACCAAGGGCGAGCAGCCCATCCGCGCCGAGGGCAAGCTGCTGGTCATCGATGGCGGCTTCTGCCGCGCTTACCATCCCAAGACGGGTATCGCCGGCTATACGCTCATCTCGAGCTCGCGCGGCTGCCGCCTCAAGTCGCACCGGGCCTTTACGACGGTTGCCGAGGCACTCACGCGCAACGTGGACATCGAAAGCGAGACCAACCGTTTTGACCAAGCAGACCGTCGCCGCATGGTGAGCGACACCGATACTGGCGCCAAGATTCGCAGCCAGATCCAGGATCTGCGCCAGCTGCTCGATGCATATAGAAACGGTGCTATCGAAGAGCGCGTCTAGCCCCACCCGCGGGGATTGGCTAAACTTGCTGAGTTTGTCATCCCCACGGCGTCCCCGCGCCACCCTAAGGCAGGTACCATGCAAAAGCTCCTTGCGCAGATCATGAAATTTGGCGTCGTCGGTGTCATTGCCACGGTTATCGACTTTGGCATTATGAATCTGCTCCACTACGGTCTGGGCCTCAACATCCTAATCGCCAACACCAGCGGCTTTATCATCTCACTCATCTTTAACTACCTCGCAAGCATGAAGTACGTGTTTGCGCACAAGGAAGGCATGAGCCGCCGCCGCGAGTTCATCATCTTTGTCGTGCTGTCCGTGATCGGTTTGGTGCTCAACGACGGCATCGTGCTGGCGCTCAACGCCGGCCTGGGACTCGAGGCCAATATCGCCAAGATCTGCGCCACCGCGCTTGTCATGGTCTACAACTTTGTGACCCGAAAAATCTTCCTGGAGGGCGACGAGACCAAGTAGCTCGAAACCCCTGCAGCATTACGGCGCCCACGGACGACGTGCACTCAGCGCAGTATCGTCCGTGGGTGCCGCTCGTTTACGGGCAAATTTTCAACGTTTGCGGATTAGCTCTTGAAAATTTGGCGAGTTCATATAGTTCTTGGCAAAGACCTTACGTTTCCCTTGTAAAAGCTCTAAAGTATCCTCTGCTCGATTCATCAACGCATTGGATGTGATTACGTGCGCAAGGCGCTGGCACAACCTCATACCAAGCAGTTCCTCAAGTTTGCTGTCGTGGGTCTTATCTCCTTTGGCATCGACTGGGGCATGCTCATTGCGCTCGTCGAGCTGTTCCACCTCGACTTTTTGATGAGCACCACGGTTTCGTTTATCACGTCCGTCGTGGTCAACTACTGGCTCAGCATGAAGTACGTGTTCGACCACCGCGAAGGCATGAGCCGCAAGCGCGAGTTCACGATCTTCACCATCCTGTCGGTGATCGGCCTGGGCCTCAACGACCTGTACATGTTTGTGGGCGTCACGTTTTTGAGCATCGGCTACCAGGCCATGAAGGCCATCGCCACGTTCCTCGTCACCTGGTACAACTACTTCAGCCGCCGCTTCTTCCTCGAGGGCGCACGGTCATAGTCGATTCACTATTTGCTTGAATGTATAACCGGTTGGAATTCCCGTTCCAACCGGTTTTTTTGTTTGCCGAAAGACCCGGCGACCCAGTCCCATTCACTTGAAAAACGGGCGGGCGGCCCGGATGTCTGTCCGAACCGCCCGTCTGGCGCGCTATGTCGAGGCCTCTAGCCTGTAACGTAATACCAGACCACGTTGTCGCCGTTGGAGAGAACGTAGTTGCTGCAGGCCGTCATGGGCGTTGAGCCGTTGACGGAGTACATCCAGCCGCTCGTGCCGCCGTACTGTTTCTCGGCCAAACCACCAATCGCGGAGACATACGTGCCATACGACGAGCCATGTGCGTTGACAGAAAGGCCCAGCGCGCACAGGGCATCGTAGACGGTAGCGCCTTCGTTAAAGGTAAAGGTGCCACCAGAAGACACAGGATTGCCCACAGCGCTCGATGTGACCGAAACCGTCACTGTTATGTAGCTGGACTCCTGCGAGCCGCTCTGGCCGCCCGAGGAGGCGTTTCCGCCATTAGAGCTGGAGGCTCCATCAGACGACTGACCGCCCCCCGAAGAAGCACCGCCAGACACATTGGGAGTATCGCCGGCTCCCGTATTCTGGGCAGCGGATTTATCTCCAGACTTCTTGCCGTCCTGACCATCGGACTTCTTGCTATCCGAGCTTTTATCCGATTCCTTGTTTGAAGACTCGGAATCGTCCTTGGACTTGGACTCATCAGAATGCTTGGACTCATCTTTTGCATCATTCGATGACTTGGAGTCCTCGGAACTGGCCTCGCCCGAAGCCATAGTCGAGCCAGACGCCTTGGTGTCCTTGGTGACGACGCTCTCCCCCGTCACGGCCTGAATGATCCAGTCGATGGACCAGGCGCCGCTCTCGGAAGGATGGACGAAGCCCAGCGAGACGACGATCAGAATGGTGCACGCGGCAGTCAAAACGCCAAGGAGCGCCTTGCGACGAGGGACGGACGCCGCCGAAGCGGTGCCCTGTTGCTTTGTATCGTCGAACTGAATGAACGAGGAATCTGGTTGCTTGGGGTCAGCGTCCTTGGATTTATTGGACACAGCCCTCACCTACCGACGTTTGGTGAACACGAACACGCCGACGATGGCGAGACCGATGACGCCGGCGGCAACGCCAACAATGGCGAGCGGGTTGGTGCCAGCCTCCTGCTCGGAGGCACTAGAGGACTTCTTAGCAGTGGTCGTGGAAGCAGCACCCGTATCGGACTTGGAATCGGACTTCTTGTCGGACTTGCTGTCCTTCTTGTCAGACTTCTTGTCAGACTTCTTCTCGTCCTTCTTATCGGACTTATCGGAGTCCTTCTTGTCGGACTTGTTGTCCTTGGTCTCGGTCTTGGTCGACACCGTCGTCTTGGTCGTCGGCTTATGACCCGGGGCGATAGCGCCGCCGGCCTGCTGGCCCTTCGTGCCGGAGCCGGAACCCGTGCCCGTGCCAGCACCGGAACCGTTGCCAGCGCCACCGTTGCCACCATTAGTGCCAGAACCACCATTGCCGCCAGGGTTAACGGCATTCTTGGTCCACTTGGCATACAGTGTCATATCGGCCGTCACTGGCGTACTGAAGTCATACGCCTGCGTGCAAGTCTCATCGGTATACCAACCGCCGAAAGTGTAGCCATCGCGCGTCGGATCGGCCGGCTTGACCAGCTTGCCGTCGGCCGTAGCAACAAACTTAGTGTCGCAAGCAGACCCGCCGTTGGAATTAAAGGCAACCGTCCAAGACTCAACGGCCCCGAGCTTGAACAGCGTGCCCGAGTCATTGATGTAGTACAGGTTGCCAGATGCATCGGCAATGACCGGAGAGTCACAGTACTGGTAATGGCCAGCCGCATCATAAATCTGCGTCGCCTCTGCATCGCCGAGCGTATAGCGATACACGCCACCACCAGCAGAGTAGTTGACGTAATCCTTGCTATCCGCGCTGTTAACGGTGAAGTACACATAGGTCTTGCCGCCCTGAACACTCACCAGCGGAGTAGCAGCAATACCGTTGAGGCCAGCCGGCAGCGCCTTGCCGTCGGCAGCAGCGACCATCGTGGTCTTACCCGTCTTCAGGTTATAGAGAACCAGAGCAGAGCCAGTAGCCGTCTGTCCGCCGACAATCAGATTGTCACCAGACACCGCAGGGGCGCTCAGATTATTCGTAAGGCCCAGATCAACCGTCTTCTGTTCACTCAGCACGCCCTTCGCCGAAAGCGAAATCACATGGAGCTTTCCGTCGTGCGTCATCTGATAGAAGGTCGAACCATTGGACGGATCGGCAATGCAATCGGCATTTGCGACAGCGCCGAGCTTCATGGTCGAAACGACATCGCCCGTCGTCTTATCAATGCACTTAAGCGTGCCCGCGCTCGTAGGAACAATGGTGTACTTATCCGTCAGCGCAGCGCCAGTCCAATAATAGCCCTCGGAAGGGTCAATGTTCTGCCAAGAGACTTCGCCCGTGGCAATCTTGATACGCTTCAGGGAGCCGTTGCCGTAGGTCGCGTTGTAGTTCTCGTCATACGAAATATCGACCGTACCAACATAGACGTACTCGCCGTCCGAAACCACGGTGCAGGAGCTCTGCGTCAAGTCCGTCAAACCAGGCGTCAGCCACTTGCAGATCAGCTTGTCCGCAGTAATCGCCTGGACCGCACCGCCGTTGAGCGGAACGATGATAAGGCCGTTGGTATAGATCGGACGAGAGGTGTAGCTCACCTTGGAGGCAAGCGGCGCAGAGGCAACCTTTTTGCCCGTGGACGAATCGATCTTAATGAGCTCGTTCTCGGTCGCGATGTACACAAAACCGTTAGCACTGACAGGCTCGCTGCAGTTGGCATACTGCTGGCCAGACTCGGCCTTCCAATCGAAGGCCCACTTAAGACCGGCGGCCTGCGCAGGCGTCTTGGCATCCGTTACGGTCGAACCGTTGCCACTGTTGCCGTAGCCGGTCCACTCGGCATCCCAATCAGGAGCCGTCGCACTCGGGTCCACGACAATCTTGTCGGGATCGGGCATGGCCGAATCGTCGGTGGTATAGGCAAGCGTAACCTTATCGCCGCTCTTGAGCGTAATCTGATTGGCGCAGAGTAAGGAGGGCTCTCCATTGATATACAAGTGCCAATATTTATTGGTCGCAGCATCCCAGCCATACGGCTTGTGATCGAACGGCGAAGTAATGGAATTCAGGAACCAGTACTCACCACTCTGGGAGCCGTTGTACGTAACGCCCTTGGCCTTCAGGACCGTCTCAATAAGATTCTGGGCAGTAGAGCCTTCGGGCAAAGAAACATTGCTTGCCGAGCCCCAGCGAGTATTGTTGCCGTTGACATCGGGACCGATAACATCGACGGACCCAAGAACCTGACCGGGGAGGGCATCGGCGTCAGCACCATACATAAAGGTGACGGCATCGCCCTCTCGGAGCTTGTAGGCACCGGCGCCAACGTCGGCGAACTTGCCATTTACGTAGAAGCGCCAATAGCTATTGGTCGCAGCGTCCCAGCCATAGGATTTACCATCGAACGGCGAAGTAATGCCGTTGAGGAACCAGCCCCAAGACGATTCGCCAGCATCGAGAGTAAGGCCGGTCTGCTCAAGGAGATCCTTGGCAGTAGAGCCCGCCTTGAGACTCGTCTGGCCCGTCGAAGCCCAAACCTGCTGCTTGCCGTCCTTGTCCTTACCGAGGACCTGAACGGAAGCATGGACGGAATCGGACGGCAACTGGTCGCCCCAGCCACCGTAGAACCACGTAACGGTATCGCCAGCATGAATGGTGACATTGTCTGCCGTGTAGTCGCTCGACTTACCGTTGATGAACAGCTGCCAATAGGTTGAATAATCGAGCGGCGTACCCAGCTCAACGCCGTTGTACTTAAGGCTCAGAATGAAAGAGCCCGCAGCAACGGCGTCAATATCATTCGCCTCGAGCGCGACCTTCGTAAGGTCAAGTGCGCTCGAGCCGGACGTCACCACATACTGCGCGTTATCGACCCAAGTCTGAGTCTTGCCCTGGGCATCGCGACCAATGACGGTCACATTCGCAGCAAGTTGGTCCTTAACGACAGGGGACGAGCTACCAGCCGTATAGGCAAACTCAATCTTCTGCCCCTGGGTGAGCTTGACGCTGCTCGCGCCAACCGAGGAAGACGCGCCGTCGACGAACAGCTGCCAGAAGGCATAAGTCGTCGGATCGTAGGCAAGCGTGCGGCCATCGCTCGGGGATGTGATGCTTTTGAGGTAGAACCCGTATGCCGTGTTCGGATCGTAGTCCGCCTTGAAGCCCGTCTTCTCCTGCAGCTTAATAAAGGCATCCGCAGCCGTCGCGCCCTCGTCGAGCTTGAGCTGCGTAGGTGCCACCCAGGTCTGAGCCTTGCCGTCGGCATCGGTGCCGATAATCGAGAACGAGACCTCGACTTGCTTCTTGGCGACATCGCCGGTTTCCGTCGGGTTCTCTGCCTGGACGGCAGCCACGGCGGCAGACCCTGCTTGGCCAGCGGATGCCGTCGAAGACTGCTCGCTCGCGGCAGGGTTCTCCCCCGTCGCCGAGCCTTCGTCGCCAGCTGCCGCCCCTGTTGTGGCGGCACTAGCTGCAGGCGCGCCCTCGGAATCCGAAACCTCGGCGCCGCTCTGCTCAGCGGTACCGCCCGCAAGCGCTGCGTCCTCGCCCGGTGTCGCAGCCTGAGCCACGGCCTCGGCAATGCCCTCGGCGCCCTCGGCCCACAGCTGAGCCGGTGTGGTGCCAAAGGCCATCGCGAAGGCCAGGAATGCCACCAGGCAGCGCTTGGCTACACCGCGTGCAATCGCGCCACGGCGATGCAACGAGGCGCGCTCGCGCTCGTCCTCAAACATATCCATTTGTCCCCCATTGTCTGTACTCGGAGCGTTGCCTTGAGGCTGCCCCACGTCATCGCGCATGTTGCGCTCGAGTTCCCCCATCGGGGTCCCCTTCCCTCCAGAGCCCTATGCACACCGCCGGCATACGCTGCAGCCGCATGCAAGATGGGAGGCGATCCGACTTAACCTTAACGGCTCAGGCGCGCCGTCCGATCTGCGACGCGAACATCCCGAGCCAAGAGGAATTACGGTTACTGGTACAGCCGGGGACTTGCACCCCGATTCTCCCAAACGCGCAGGAAAACCGCGCATTCGTGCGTCTCCGCACCACCATCTAGGCCATCGATTATTACCGTCAAAATGGTATCACGCAAAAGGGCCTCGCACGCAGGCTAAGCCCAAGGTAAAAGCTATTGTTTGCGATAGGAAAGAGTTGGGCACGGAAAGGGTGCCGTGGGACAAAATTATCAGTAGTGTTTGTCCCGGGGTCGCTTGCGGCAACACACTTGACGCACCTATCACACCTGGGACAAACACTACTGATAATTTTGTCCCACGGCACCGCGCAGCTACGCTAATGCTTGCCGCCGTGACTGTTGAGCCAGATATTGCGGCCCAGCATAAGCGCCAGCACCAGCGCGCTCACGTAGCCCATAAAGCCAATGACTGGGATACCAAACACAACCGGCTCGATGCGTGCGTAGTACACCACCGACGAACCGATAAACAGGCCGGCGATAACGATAGCCATCGACATGCGGTCGATAATTCCGCCCAGCTGTCGCAGCGCCTTATCGCTGCTCATGATCTGCGTGTTCACCTTAAGCTGGCCGCGCGTAAGCATACGCGAAGCCAAGCCCAGATACTCGGCCGCCTCGAGCGAGCCTTTTGCCGCGCGATAGCTGCTCGCGGCAAGATCGCGTCCCATATCGCGCACACGCGCATAGGTGCTTTTTTCGTTTTTGATGTGCGTCTGGATGATCTGGATCATGTTGACGTTGGGCATGTACTCGGTCAACAGGCCCTCGAGCGTCACCATGCCGCGGGCGAACATCGTTACCACGCTCGGCAGCTCAACGTCGTTTTTGCGCGCCAGGTTTAACAGCGAGGTCAAAAACTCGCCGATATCCAGATCCTTCAGGTCAAGGCCCGCAAAGTCAGCCACGATAAAGTCCAAATCGGACAAAAAGGCCGAATGATCGAGCTCAGCCGAATCGCCACGCGTCACGGCGAAGCGCATGAGCGAATCCTTGAGCTTTGGCACGTCGCCCTCGGCCACGGCGAAAATCATGTCCTTTACGATACCGCGATCGTGGCTCGACATGCGTCCGACCATGCCCAAGTCGATAAAGTAAACGATGCCGTCCTTGAGAATAATGTTTCCCGCATGCGGGTCGGCATGGAAAAAGCCGTCATCGAGCACCTGCGTCGAGTAATCCTCGACGATTGCGGCACCGATCTTTTCCAAGTCATAGCCCTCGGCCACCAAGCACTCAGGATCGGCGATCGAAATGCCGTCGATGTAGTCCATGACCACAACGTGCTCGGTGCACAGATCCAGATAGGATTTAGGACACGTCACGCCATGAACGCTCTTATGGAACTCGTAGAAGTCGTTGAGGTTTTTGGCCTCGGCCAAAAAGTTGGTCTCCTCGCGAAACGAGGTCCACAGCTCCTCGACTACGCCGTGCAGGTCAACGAATTGATCGGTGTTGACGAACTTGGAAACGATACGCACCACCGAGCGGATGATATCGATGTCCTGTGCCATAACCTGCTGCGCACCGGGGCGCTGCACCTTGACGGCCACGTCCTCGCCGGTCACCAGGCGGGCGCGGTGCACCTGCGCGAGCGATGCGCTACCAAGCGGATTGGGGTCGATCGCGTCGAACATCTCCCCCAGGCGCAGGCCGTATTCCTCTTCCAAGCAGCGAAGCACTACCTCGTACGGCACCGGCTCCACGTCGGAGCGCAGACGACGCAACTCGTCGCAAAAGCGTTGCGGCAGAATCTCGGACCGGTTGGCCAGAATCTGCCCCATCTTAACGAACATGGGGCCGAGTTCCTCGAGCAGGCGGCGCAAACGAACCGGCGTGAGGTTGTCCCACACGCGGTACTTTTTGACCAGGCGAACAATCTGCCCGATGCGCTCGCGGCGACCCGCCGGCGTGAGCTGGTATTCCTCGTCCGGCGCCATCGCGTCGGGCTCCTCTGGCACCATATCGACAGCGCGCGGCTTCTTGCGAGCGCCCGAGACGGCGGCGTCGACCTCATCGACAACCGCCGCCTCGTCACCCAAGGGATCTAGATTGTTGTAATCGGTGGTGGAATCTGCCATCTGCGCTGCTACTCGGCCTCTTCGGTATCCTTCGCATCGTCGGGCTCAACGGACTCGACGGGCACCGAGGTCACGTTGTCCTCGACCGAATCGACGATGTCGCGCACATGGGCCAGGAAGGCCGTGCGCTCGGGGGCGGTCATGACGCGGACCCGGGCAAGGATGAGCTCGTCAAGCACGCGCTGGGCCGCGGTCTCGCCCTGCATGCCCAAGCGCTCGGTCAGATCGGAGATGGTACCGCCGGCCTGCTCGAACATGTCGGACACACTGCGGGCGATATCGGGGGTGGTGGTGTCCTTGCGGACCTGCTCGCCCTTGGTGTTAAGGTCGTCGAGGACCTTCTTGCCGCCTTCGACAGCAACGGCGGCAGCGCCAAAGCCCACGTTAATGGCGCCGTTAACAAGCTGATCGAGTTTCATAACCATGGTTATCTCCAATCACAAACAACTGCATTGGCGTTCTTGTACCCAAGATTGAGCGAAAGCGACAAAGCGTTTTAGCGCTATTCGATCGACGGGAAATCCCTACCTCACGTTGTCATTCATCGCGAAAGAGTTCTTCATGGCGCAGCTCGTGGTGTAGAGCACCTTGCTCAGTAGAGCATCGGTCTCCACGCGGACACGCTCGGCAAAGGCCTCGTTGGCGCGTGCAAGCTCGGCAGGCACCTCGGCCTCGGGCAGAGCGGCTACGGCAGCGTCGACGTCATGGATCTGCTTGTGGCCCATGCCACCGACCTTCTCCTGATAATCCTCGACCGCGCGGCCGCACTCATGGAAGCGAACATCGGCCAAGGCACCGATCAGGCGATTTGCCCAATAGAAATTCTCGGACGTCACGCGAGCCTGCGTGTCGGCATAGTACTCGGGCATGGTCTCGACGTTGGCGTACAGCGGAACCAGCGCGTTAAACGAGTTGGAGCCAAAGGCCATCCACTGCACGGCGCGGTAGGCCGGCTGCGCATAGGGGCGCAGCTGCAACACGGCGAGCTGGCTGTTGCGATTGATGCCGATGGGGCGATAGGCGCCACGCGTAGCGGGCGTGCCCTTGCTGCCGTAGCAGTCGTACTCCGTGCCCTGGTAGTGGCTCGAAAGCACGTACTTGGTGTCCTCGATGGTCACCTTGCGCTCGGGCACGCGGCTCCAGGGGATGTCGTCGCTCTCGGGCGTGTAGTCGGCCTCGGGACCGTCCCATACATCGCTGGGGTTAAGACAGCGCTGCATGTACCAGGCGCGCGGCGTGTTGTAGACGTGGTCGCTGTCACTGTGCGAGCCAAAGGCCTCGCGCGGGTTAAAGACCGCGGCGGGACCGTCGCCCTTAACACCCAGCGTCAGGTCCAGATGCCACTCGGCCATCCAGGAGCGCAGGTCGGCTGAGCACATGTGGTCGGCCTGGGCGCCCTCGGCGTCGTCCAGGTCAAAGCTATCGATACCTAGCTGGTTGGGCATGGTCACATAGGCGTCATCGGGCACGCGCTTGGCGATCCAGTGGTGGCCGCCGATGGTCTCGAGCCACCAGATCTCGTCAACGTCGCTCAAAGCAATGCCGTTGTTCTCGTAGGTGCCGTAGCGCTCGAGCAGCTCGCCCAGGATGCGCACGCCGTCGCGGGCGGACTTGGCGTACGGCAGCACCAGGGTCACCATGTCCTCCTCGCCCAGGCCACCGGGCTGCGCCGGAACATAGCCGTCCTCGCCCTCGTTGCCCTTGGCGGGCACGTAGTCCACGAGCGGATCGGCGCCGCGGACGCGCTCGTTGGTGGTAAGCGTCTCGGTTGCGGACATGCCAACGTTGAGCTCGTTGAAACCGGCCTCGGCCCAAATGCCATGACCCGGGACAACGTCGGGGACGCTCGTGTAACGCATGGGATTGTCGGGCAGCTCAACGGTCAGGTGGCTCAGGACACTCGTGTAGACGCGCGGCTGCTCGTCGGGATGCACCACGCGCATGCGCTTGGGCTCAAATACTCCATTGGACGAGTCCTCATTGCGGGCAACCAGCGTCGAGCCGTCGTAGCTCGCGTTCTTACCAACCAAAATCGTTGTGCACGGCATGCGCATCCTCCTTGAGCGAAGAAATCAAACGGCAACAGTGTATCGCTTCGACGCAAAAAGGGCGAAACCACGGCCTCGGCAGCCCCCGTGGTCAAAAAATGCCAAATATGAGTACTGTCACAAATTTAGTGGCAGCAAATTGCACTGTTCCGGGCGCCGGGAATCCTCACCTGTCTAAAAACTGAGTCTAGTAATTCCCCATACGTCCAATAAAATTGGCTCTTTAACGATATTACTTATCGCTAAAGAGCCAAAATGATCTCAAACATATGTGACTAACTTGGCAACAGTACTCATATTTGGCATTTTTTGACCACGGGGTATCTAACCAACCCCCTAAACAGCCTCCAAACGCCTATTTTACCGCGCGCTCAGCCGCCTCGATCACGTGCTTGGCGAGAATTGCTGTCGTCACGGCACCCACGCCACCCGGCACGGGGGTGATTGCGCCAACAACCGGCTCCGCGGCATCAAAATCGACGTCGCCGACCAGCTTGCCAGCGGCTTCGTCCCAATTAATGCCAACATCGATAATCGCCTGGTCCTCGCGGACCGCATCTGCGCCAATCGTGCGCGCGCGTCCAACGGCGGCAACCACAATGTCGGCAGCACAGCACTCGGCGGCAAGATCGCGCGTATGCGTATGGCACGTCGTCACGGTTGCGTTGCGCGCCGTAAGCATGGCGGCAACGGGGCGGCCAATTACCAGTGAGCGTCCGACCACGGCAACTTTGGCGCCGTCCAGCTCAACGCCGTAATGATCCAGCAAAGCAAGCACGGCTTCAGCTGTGCAGGGGGCAAAACCCTCGCCGCGCCCCGAAAGCGTGGTGAGCAGCGAAGCCGGCGTCATGGAGTCAACGTCCTTGGCGGGATCGAGCGCTGCGGCGACGGCGTTCTCGTCAAGGCCGGCGGGCAGCGGGCGAAACATCAGACAGCCATGAACAGCCGAGTCGGCATTGATGTCCTCGATGGCCGTCAACAGCTCGTCTTGCGAAACACCGGCAGGAAGCAACACGCGACGCGCCTCGATGCCAACCTTTTCGCAGCGTTTAAGGGCGCCGCGCTCGTAGGATAGGTCGTCCTCGCGTTCACCCACACGCACGATAGCAAGCGTCGGAACAACACCGCGTTCGCGCAGCGCAGCGCAGCGGGCAGCGAGCTCCTCAGTCAAAGCACGGGCAACGGGAGCACCCTTGAGCAGCTCTGCCATGGCTACCCCCTCTTCCTCGCGGCATCGGCGGCGCGGCGCGCCAGCGCATCAGCGCGCGGCAGCCACGTATCCAGCAGCTCATCGCACGCCGCCTCGAGTTCCTCGGCGCGCGCCCGGTCTTTCATAGATGTGGTGTTGGCAAAGAGCGTCAGGCTCGCGCCCTGCATGGCAGCGCGGCAGAATACGGCACCGCACGCCACGTCGGACAGCAACTGGCGCGAGCCTTTGTCTGCCATGTCCTCGAGCAGCGCCAGCGCGCGCCCGCAGGCATCCATGATCCGATACGGCGGCATGGCCGCCACGTGCAACGCGTCCTGAATCGCAGCCGGTCGAGCCGGGTCCTCGCGCGGAATACCGTATGCCGCAGACACCTGGCCGTACGCACGCACATCCTCGGCAACCAGGCCCACTAGTTCCTGCGCCAACTCGTCTGCCTGGGCAAACGCACGCGTCAGGTCATCCGCACGATCAGCAAGCGCGGGATTGGTCGCACCGTAGCGGGCAACCATTCCGCACAGCGAGGCGCCCAGCGCGCCCACAAAGGCGCTCGCGCTGCCACCGCCGGGAACCGGCTCGCGCGCGGCAAGCGCCTCGGCAAACCCGCGGCAGGTCTTGTCCATCATCTCTTGGCTCATACGCATGCACCTTCAAGTCATATACATCGGTCGGGTGGAAACCGCCGACCGACCGCATCGATCACATAATGGTGCTAAGTCTAGCCCATAAGTACATAAGCGTCAGCGCACCTGGCCATCGCGGATTTCTATGACGAACGATAGGCGTCGGCACCGCAAACATGGGACACATGGCCCACCTTTCGAGACTTCCGGGCAGCGGCAACTGGGGCATACATATAGGTAAGGAGCCCTATGTTGGGGCAAGCTCATCACGGCACCGGACGACGAATGGAAGAATAACCGCACAGTAAACAAAGACATCATGCGCATGCGTAACCGCCGCCCCAGCGATCCGCGGCACACGATGTCCCTGGCAGACAAGGAGGACGCCACCATGAAGAAAAAGACCCTATCGATCCTTTCCCTTTGCATCGCCCTCTTTGCCGCGTTTGCCCTTGTCGGCTGCGGCGGGAGCGCATCGGGCGGCGGCAGCGCCCCCAAGAGCGAGAGCAAGGAAAAGGCCCCCGTCGCCAAGAAGACCGACTTTATCTGGTTTAAGGTCGAGATGCCCGAAAGCGTTGGCGTGAGCGACTCCGCCGGCAAGAACGCCGACAGGGTCCAGCTCACCTTCCCCGAGAACGAGAACACCACGGTTGACCGCTTCATACCTGTTTGGGAAGAGAAGATGACGGCAGAAGAGGCTCTTGCCGATGAAGGTCGAAAGAGCAGCATGTTCCAGTGGGAAGTTGGCGACCCCGTCGAGTACAACGGCAGGACATGGCTCACCGGAACGTGCAAGGACAACCGCGGCACCCATACCTATCTCTTTACCGACGTTGAGCCGGGAAGCGTCTGCGTTCTCATCGCGAACTTCGACCTGCACAAGAAAGAAGCCGAGGCGCTTCTCAACTCCATCGAGTTCCCCGACGACATGAAGAAAGCAGTTGACGAGGCACGTGAAGTCGAGATTTCGAGCATCGAGATCAAGTAACGGGGCACCCGTACGCGCCTACGCGAACCCGCGTAGGCGCGCCCCATTAAAACAACGGGCGCCCAACCCGGGGAGGGCCGGCAGCACCGGCCCTCCCCTCTTTTGGACCCGCGCATATTGCCACTTAACGGCGCAAATCCGGCCCTCAGAATGGGACACATGGCCCACCCGAGCGAGCCGTCCACGCGTACAGTAAAGGCAGGTAATCCATGGGCGGTTACAGATCGAGGAGGACACGACCATGAAAAAGAAGGCCTTTGCGATTCTCACCCTCTGCATCAGTCTCTTTGCCGCGGTTGCCTTGGTGGGTTGCGGTGGCAGCGGCGGCGCTACCGGCAGCGGCGGTGACGGTAGCGGTGGAGCGGAA
Source organism: uncultured Collinsella sp. (assembly GCA_900541725.1). GTDB lineage: Bacteria > Actinomycetota > Coriobacteriia > Coriobacteriales > Coriobacteriaceae > Collinsella. The sequence goes on from UQLB01000003.1 coordinate 24,154, forward strand.
AAGCCAGCCGTGGATATGAGGACTGACTTCATTTGGTTTAAAGTCGAGGTGCCCGAGGGCGTCGAAATCACGGACGTTGCAGGCGATACCGCCGACAGGGCCCAGTTTAAGTTCACCGAGAGCGAGCACGCCAGTGATCGCTTCATCCCCGTCTTCGACTCTGACAAGAACGCCGACGAGCTGTTCGACTACGAGGCAAAGTGGAATGCCAGCTTTGAGTGGACCGAGAATGACCCCGTCAAGTACAACGGCAAGACCTGGCGCAACGCTTCCTACACACACTCGGGCGGCGTGACGACCGAGTACTTCACCGACGTTGACGGTGGCAACGTGTATGTGCGCATCGACAACGTCGAGGAGCACAAGGACGCCGTCGAGACCATGATGAAGTCTCTGGAATTTGCCGACGACATCGCCGAGGCCAAGACCGAGGCCATGGACGTCAAGCTCGACGATATCGAGATCAAGCGCTAAGTAACTGGCGAGCGCAGCGGGAAACACGGGCGCAGTGCTAACAAGCGGCGGTACCCCAGCGCTTCGTACCCAGGGAGGGCCGGTAAACCGACCCTCCCTTTCTTATGCCGGTAGCCAACGAACGCGAGGATGCCGGACGCCGGAACCGCTCCAAATGTAGCAACAGTACGAAAACGACAAACACCCCAACACGTCCGCCCGCCGATTTATTGCGCCGCGCAGACAATTAAACCAGCATCTTTAAACATCTGAGCAGTATAGTGACCAAAACTATCGCATAACCGCACTCTACGAATGGAGAAGTTATGACCGAACACCACGCCATCAGCCGCCGAGCATTTACGTTGGGCCTTGGACTCGCGGCGTTGTCGCCACTTGCAAGCCTGCCCGAAACCGCGGCATTGGGCATTGGCCCACGAGCGGCATTTGCAGACGACGCTGCCACAGCGTCGGTCAGCCTCAACAATTTCGTCATTCGCCTTCGCCCCGCGGGCTATTTTCGTACCGCAAGCGTTAACGAAGACGGCAACGTCATCGGCAACGTCTGCCATCTGTTTAATGACGGCACGTCCAGCAAGCTCATCCTTGAGAACGTAACGACCAAGAATGACGATACAAACTGGTATGCTATCCGCACCTTGCTCAATTTCGAAGAGCATAAAAAGACGGGCTACAGCATTTGGTCGGTCGATGGCGACTCGGACAAAGACGGAAAGGTCATCCACGTATGGAGTGGCGAGCATGACGGCAAGCCCAGTCGCTCTTTTGCGTTCGAGCGTCAATCAAACGGAACCTATATCATCCGAGACCGCACGGTCGAGAAAGAAACCGAGAAAAAAGACATTAAGTACCTGGCAATAGAATCGAACGGCGAAGACCAGGACAACAATAAGATCTGCCATAAGAGTAAGAGTAAGAGCATTCCGTGGGAGCTCGAACTTATCGGTTACGACATGAAAAAGAACGATGCCACGGTTAGCAGCCTCGACTGGATTACGTACAGCAGCTACGTCGACGGACCATGTTGGATGAAATACGTCGACGACAACAAGTTCCTCGACGAGCTGAGCATCCCGGGCACGCACGATTCGGGCACCTGCAGCGTGGACAACGACACTGAGCCCCAATCCTCGCAAGTAAAATGCCAGCAGGATTACATTCCCACGCAGCTGCTCGAAGGCATTCGCTATTTTGATATCCGGCTCGGAAAGGGCGATGACCCCGGCATCGACCACGGGATTTTCTACCTACTCAAAAAAGACGGGAACTATCTGCATCTCTCCGATGTCATCGGGTACTTCAAAACGTTTTTGAACGAAAACCCGTCAGAAGCGCTCATCATGCTCGCATCGCGCGGCAACGATGAGGCTACCGATGAAAGCATAACGACGGCCTTCGCCAAGGTTATGGCCGATAACCCCAAACTGTTCTATACGTCGAGCCGCGTTCCCACACTGGGCGAGGTGCGCGGAAAAATCGTCCTGCTACGTCGATTTGGACTCGCCGGCGACAGCGTAAGCGGCCACACGTGGGGACTCGACCTCACCGAATGGGATGACAAGATCAAGGCTCACTCCGACAGCGCCACTATGTGTCTCGTCCAAGACGCGCGGGGCTTTGCAGCCGCGGGGGAAACAGGCGACAAAGAGCCCTATTGCACCAAGGTATACGCCCAGGACAAGTACAAACTCACGGGAACCGACAAGCTCAACTGGGTCGATAATGCGCTGAAGGAAACGTCCGGGCGCACGCGCAACGAGGTAGATGTCGAGGACGATAACGGGGCCAAGGAGAAAGTCCTGGAGCGTTGCTGGTCTATCAACTACACCAGCTGCACGGGCTTGTCGCACGGAGGCAATCCTTTTACCTCGGCACGAGTAGTCAACGAGCATCTGTATAAGAGCCCGTACATCAATCCCAGCGGCATCGAGGATACAAAGTCAGATTACCTCAAGCACATTGGCATCATCGCATCCGACTTTGTTGATGCGGCGCTGGCCCGGAGCATCTATCAGCGCAATTACGATACGGAGCACAAGCAGACGGCTTCGTACTATCTCCCGTACTATCTCCCGACCCGCATGCGCATGACGTACGGCGACTCGCTGAGCGATGCCTCATTCCAGGATGGCAAGACCGTTGGCGAGGGTCATTTCCGCCTTGCCGACAGCAGCAACGAGCTCAACGCGACAGCTTCGGGCCATGCGTTTGCCATTGAATACGTGGATGTCGACGCCCTGGGCAACGAGACCGTTACGGGGCTGCAGGGCTCTGTGCCCATCGATATCGATCCACGCGCGCTGACGCCCCATTTTGAGGGACTCGAAGGCCTTAAGGCCGGCGAAGACGTGCGCGCCAAGATTGCGGCATCACTCGAGGGCAAGCTCGAAACCGATGCCTGCACGGCCCAGCTCGAGTTTGTGCACGACGCGAACGGCGCTCCGGGCACGGCAATGGCCGAGGGCGAAACATTTGCCGCAGGAACGTACTGGGTGCGCGTGAACGGTCTCTTGGGCGACGCGGCGCAGAACTACACGCTCGCCAGCGACGGAGCCGCAAGCTTTACCGTAGCGGCCTCGGACAGTGCAGGCGGCGCCGGCACCGGCACCGACGGTGGCACGGGTTCCAACGCAGACGGCGCCGACAAGAACGGCGGCGGCAACAAGAGCAAGGGCTCGACCGGAAAACTCGCCGACACGGGCGACGGCTCTGGCGTTGCCGCCGGGCTCGCTGCCGCCGCCGTGGCGACAACGGTCGCCGGCGCGGCGATGCTTGCCAATGACCGCGAAAACGTTGGGGACGACAGCGAATAGGCAAGCCCGCCTTTTAGACACATCGACTCAATTGGGGGGGGCGCAGAATACCGTTCTGCGCCCCGATTTTTACCTTAGCCCGAACACCGTTATCGGCTACATCACCATGTTCAGCGCATTCACGAACTCCTGAGCTTGGGAGCGGCTGCTCAGACTAAAGACACAGGCAGTCAACAGCCTGTTACGTAGGAAAACGTCGCGGCCCTTGATCCTGCTGACCCCCGTAATGTCCTTAAGATAAACAATCTCGGTGTGCTTGCCACCAAAAGTGCCCTTCTTGAGCACCTCGATGCGGTTAGGGTAGATCTTGACGTCTTTAAACCTACCCGAACCTTTGTCCTGGAACAGCAGCGTGTTGTTGTCCATACGCGTCACTCCCGCGGGGTTCGCTAAAACTGCCTCTATGGTCACATTTTAACCACCGCAAGGCTCCCATGCGAAGGTGCCAGACAACATAGCAATTCGTGTCCGCGCGAGGCTTTAAACTAAATGCGTTAAAGATGCATTCCACAAGAGGAAAGTGGGGCGACAGTGATGGGTGAACTAGTAAACCGTGGAGAATCGGCAATCGTGCCCGAAGGTTTTTACAAGCAGGTCTCCTCGATTCTCAACGCCGCTCGCGACAAGGCCTATACCGCCGTTAACTTTGCGATGGTTGAGGCATATTGGGAGATCGGCAAGAGTATTGTTGATGAACAGGGCGGAGAGGAGCGCGCCAAGTATGGCGATGCACTGATCGACGAACTTGCCGTTAGATTGACTAAGGATTTTGGCAGAGGCTTCAACGCCAGAAGCTTAAGATACATGCGTCAGTTTTATCTTGCGTTCCCAATCCGGAACGCGCTGCGTTCCGAATTGAATTGGACACATTACCGCAGGTTATCGCGTATAACCGACCCTGATGCTCGAACATGGTACATGAACGAATGCGCCGATTCTCGTTGGAGCACGCGTCAGCTCGAACGCCAGATCAACACCATGTTCCGCGAGCGCCTACTTGCCAGCAAGGACAAGGAGGCCGTCACCCAGGAAATCCAAAAGAGCGCCCCGGCTCGTCGCCCCGAGGATATCATCCGCGACCCATATGTACTGGAGTTTTTAGGTTTCTCGGACGATACTGCGTTTCGCGAGAGCGATCTAGAGCAGGCGCTCATCACGCATCTTCAGAAGTTCCTGCTGGAGCTTGGCCGTGGTTTCGCTTTCGAGGCGCGCCAAAAGCGCATCACCTTTGATGGGCGCCATTTCTATATTGACCTTGTTTTTTACAACTATCTGATGCGCTGCTTCGTGCTCATCGACCTTAAGACGGACGACCTTACGCATCAGGACCTGGGCCAGATGCAAATGTATGTGAACTACTACACGCGCGAGCTCATGAACGAAGGCGACAATCCGCCCATAGGCATCGTGCTCTGCGCGGACAAAAGCGATTCGATTGTCGAGTACACGCTGCCCGAAGACAACGACCAAGTGTTTGCCGCCAAATACCTGCCGTATCTTCCAAGCAAGGAAGAGCTGGCGCGCGAGCTGAGTGCCGAGTACCGCGCCATCAACGAAGCGACCAATGGCGAAACGCAAGGGTAGCAGCACGTTGCGACCGAAGCCACCGCAGCCGTCGCAGGCGCACTCGCGGTTGCGACGCACGCTACGAAACAATACCGGTCATGGACGCCGGCAACGACATTCTAGCCGTGGCTGGCGAGCGTGACCTGACAGGCAAAGACGCGGCCTTCGTCTGATGTGGGTCCATTGGCTGCCACAGAAAAGGGCCGGTTGCAGCCGGCCCTTTAGACGATAATACCTGCGTTGCCCGCGCTTCCGAAGTGTGACTAGCTGAGGAGCGGGTTCCGCGGCACAACCTGATTTTACCCAGTGAGGAGGCTCTTTTGCAGCCGCTCCACTGTTTATTTACATCTGGCACCCTCAAACAATCAGACGGCAGCCCGCACTCCTGAGAGCTGCCCCGCACCCCCGGCCATCACCTTACGGCAACAACCGGTGCTACTCCCCTACTTCCCAAATAGCGCACCCAGCAGACCGCGGCGTTTGGGCTTCTCCTCTCGGTAGGAACCCTCGACGGCGGCTGCAACCTGGCGCGGTTGCTCGCCGCCTCCACGGCGCACGATCTGGTACAGGAAGGGCGATTTAACGTATTTGACCTCGACGGGCGTGGCGTGCACGGTGCTCTCACCGGACAGATGCAGGCTCGGGCTGAGCGGCGCCACGATATGCGTTTCGCGCTTGTCGCTAAACACCACCGCGGCCGCGCGGCCCGTCTGGCCGTTTACGGCAATGCGCACCTGCTCGCCATCGCGGCCGTCTGTCGCCGGACGATCGACAAAGTAGACCGGCACCATCACCAGGCCGTCCTTATGTTTGCGGGCCTTGCGCGCCCACATGCGAATGCTCTTTTTATTGAGCCCCAGTACAGCCTCGGCGTCGTTGCCCGCAACGTCGAGCGCCAACTTATCAATGACCACCTGGTCCTTGGTAGACGCATCGACTGAAACAACGCGAAAGTCACCTTCCTGCATGGCGGGATCGAACGGACCGACCTTGGCAAAGTCCCACGGCTCCAAAATGCCCATGAGGCGAACGTCCAGGTAGTTTGCCCTGGGGTATGCCCAGTCGAGCACCTCGTAGTACACCAAGGCCTCCTTGCTCAGGCCCTTGCCCGGGAAGCTCGCCATCATGCGCAAGTCCGCCAGCGCCATGGGGAAATAGAAGAGCATCATGTCGTTTTGGATCGCGTCTTCCACGTCGTGCCCGGCAAAGGCATCCGGATACTGGCGCACCAGCTGCAGCGCGTTGGCACGTGCCTGCTGCGGCGAGATTTCGCAGGGAATACCCTGCTCCGGCACATACTCTGCACCCACGCCCATGGTCAGACGCTTGCTGAAGGTACCGGGCTTGAGCAGGTCGGCAATGCCGATCTTGTTGCCGCAGGACGGGCACTCAAACACACGCTGCGTTGACTCGCCCTCAAAGGACGCTCCGCAGAAGGGACAAGGAATGCTCACGTGCGTCGCTTCTTGGAACTCCTGCGCCGTGCCGCGGTCCTCCCACAGCAGATGTTCCAGGACCGACTGATTGCGCCAGTGCGAATTGAAGAAATACCAGTCCGGGTCCTCCGGGCGCTCGAGTTGCGACACATGCGTGAGCTTGAGCAGTCCATCCACTACCGTCAACGGCGTATGGCGAATGCCCAAAGCGCTCTTGGGCTCTCCGGCGTCCGCCTGCCACGGAATGACCGCACCGCAATAAGCGCACTCAAAGCTGCGCTTAGCTTGGTGCGAGTACATAGGGCCGCCGCAGTTTTGACATTTAATGGCAAACATCTCGTCCATGGAAACGTCCTCCTTTGCACAGGGGCTGTCGACATTAAGTATGTCGAGCAAACAGGCACATGCCCATACCCATGTGGCCCAAAATGGACCACCCAGGCAGACGAGAAGGCTCGCTCGTTAGCACCGGCAGACTATTGCTGCATTTTCTGAGCATCGGTGCACGGCGCCCCCGCGCGAGCTACACTATCCCCTTAAACATGATTGTGAGGACGACCGCTATGCTATTTGTAAATCGGCTGGTACATACGCTTGTTCCCGGCAGCGAGAGCGAGCCGGTCGATGCATCTTGCCGCACCAACGCGGGCTTTTCCGCAAGCCTCGTCTGCATTGGCCTCAACATCACCCTGTGCTTGGCCAAGGGCATCGCGGGCCTGCTCGCCGGTTCCGTCTCCCTCATCGCCGACGCTTTCAACAACCTCTCCGATGCCTCGAGCAACATCGTGAGCCTGCTCGGGTTCCGCCTTGCCAGCCGCCCGGCAGACGAGGGCCACCCTTACGGCCACGGCCGCTACGAGTACCTGGCTGGTCTGTTTGTCGCCGTCCTGGTTTGTGCCGTCGGCATCAACCTAATCCTCGAGTCGATCACCAAGATCATCAAGCCCTCGCCCACCGTGTATTCGGCGCTCTCCATGGCTGCCCTTGTTCTGTCCATGCTCGTCAAATTCTGGATGGCCGCGTTCAACCGCGCACTGGGTAACCGCATCGATTCCGAAACGCTCATCGCCACGGCGCAGGACTCCAAAAACGACGTCATCACCTCGGGCTCAGTCTTGGCGGCGGCGCTTATTTCGCAGACGACCGGCTTTGATCTCGATGGCTGGGCAGGCCTGGGTGTGGGCATCTTCATCTGCATCAGCGGCCTGGGCCTGGTGCGCGACGCCATCAGCCCGTTGCTGGGGCAAGCGCCCGACCCCAAGCTCGTCCAGGCAATCCGCGACAAGATCATGTCCTATCCGCAGGTCTTGGGCACACACGACCTGATGGTGCACGACTACGGCCCCGGTCGTCAGTTTGCCAGCGCCCACGTGGAGATGCCCGGCGAGGGCGACGCGTTTGAGCACCACGAGATTCTGGACACCATCGAGCACGACATCAAGCGCCAGATGGGCATTGGTATCACGCTGCACTGCGACCCCATCGCGACAACCGGCGATGACTTGCGCGGCTGGGTCAAGCGCGGCGTCATGCAGATCGATCCCGCGCTCTCCATCCACGACCTGCACGAGCACGACGGGTTCGTTTCGTTTGACCTGGTGCGTCCCGACGGCTTTGACATATCCGACGAGGAGCTGCTGGAGCTCGTCACGCGCATCGTGCACGAGCGCCGACCCGATGCCTCATGCGTCGTCACGTTTGATTCGGGCTTTAGCTCGCCCGAGCGTCCGGCCGAGCAGTTGTAGCCTGCTTAACAGCTAGTTTCCCTGCGCGCCCGAGATGCCGTTTTGCAGGGCGTTCCAGGCATCCGTCGCCAAGCCGCCCAAGTTCTGCGCGGTATCGCCCAGGTTTTGTGCCGTGTCGCCCAGCTCTTGCGCCTTGTCTCCCAACTCCTGCGCCTTGTTGCTCAAGTCCTCCAGCGTATTGGAACTCGAGCTGTCCGCGCCGCCCTGGTCGCCGGACGCGTTGCCCGACGAGCCGTCCTTGTGCGTGAGCTGAATTTCGAGGTTGCCGCTGTCGTTATAGTAGGCAGAAGTAACGACCCAGTTGGCATCGACGACGGGCGTTGAGCCATCATCAGTCAGGACCACGGCATTCGAAAGATCGGCGCCGCGCGACTTGAGAAGCTTCTTGGCGTTGGACCAATACTGCCCCGGGATATCGCTCAGATCGACGGTGCTAGACGAGGCGGACTCGGTTTGCTCGGCAGCGGTATCGGCCGTTGAGCTCCCCCGCTTGTTGAGCATGCCCGACACGATGGCAAACACAACCGACAGCGCAAAGAAAATCGCCAGCACGATGAGGATCTTCTTGATCACGCTCGACGAACGCGACGGCCTCTTCTCCTCGTCTTCGCTATATTGCGGAATCGACTTGGGGTACTCGCGATACGGCTCGCGCGACTCGTAGCGAGGCTGCGCCGTGCGAGGCATATACGTCGTCTGCTGAGGCTGCGGAATGGGATTCTGCGGCAGGTTGTCATAGGGATTCGGCGTCGAGGCAGCATAAGAATCCTGCGGCGTGTAATCAAACGGATCCGGAGCTGCGTTGCCATAGGGGCCTTGCGAAGATGCAGCGTAAGGGTCCTGCGCCGCGTCGCCATGGCCCATAACTCGTGTGGGCTCGGCAGAAGGCTGCGTCGCGGCGGGGTCGACATAACCGGGGTTGGGAACAACGCGGGTCGCATCGGCGCTATCGCCAGCCTGCGCGGAACCGTAGCCGCCCATCACGGTTGTCTTGTCCTGATCCATGCAACGATTCCTTTCCGTCGCCTGTAAGCATCAAGTTATCCATGCATTCTACCAGCGCAAAAGCCTATGATGGGCAGAGTCCGTCGGTATCTACAAGACATGCGCGGGCCTAAGGATCAAAAAGCCCCGCCGGGCCTTGGTAGGCGCGACGGGGCGGGCAAGCGGCTATGAGCAGCGAGCTTAGAACAGGCCGGTGATGTTGCCGTCGTTGTCGACGTCGATGTTCTCGGCCGCAGGGACCTTGGGCAGGCCCGGCATGGTCAGAACACTGCCAGTCAGTGCGACCACAAAGTGGGCGCCGGCGGAAACCTTGAGCTCACGCACCGTGATGCGGAAGTTCTCGGGAGCGCCCAGGGCCTTGGCGTTGTCGCTAAAGCTGTACTGCGTCTTGGCGACGCACACCGGCAGGTTGCCAAAGCCATTCTCGCGCAGCTCGGCGAGCTGGCGCTTGGCGGCCGGCGTAAAGTCAACGCCGTCGGCGCGGTAGACCTTGGTGGCAACGGCCTCGAGGGCATCGGCAACATCGGCGCCGTTCTCGTAGGCAAACTTGAGCTCGCTCGGCTGCTCAATCAGACGCATGACCTCATCGGCCAGGTCAAGCGCGCCCTCGCCGCCCTTGGCCCAGACCTCGGAAAGCTTAACGTTGACGCCGAGCTTCTGGCACTCGGACTCGATGAGCGCAAGCTCGGCCTCGGTGTCCGTCGGGAAGCGGTTGATGGCGACCACGCAGGGCAGACCATAAACGTTCTGGATGTTGTCGACGTGACGCAGCAGGTTGGGCATGCCAGCCTTGAGTGCCTCGAGGTTCTCCTCGTTGAGGTCGGCTTTGGCGACGCCACCGTTGTACTTAAGCGCACGAGCGGTCGCGACGATCACGACGGCGCTGGGGCGAACGCCCGTCATGCGGCACTTGATATCGAGGAACTTCTCGGCACCCAGGTCGGCGCCAAAGCCGGCCTCGGTAATGGCAACATCGCCAAAGCGCATCGCCATACGCGTGGCCATGATAGAGTTGCAGCCGTGGGCAATGTTGGCGAAGGGACCGCCGTGGACAAACGCGGGCGTGCCCTCGAGTGTCTGAACCAGGTTGGGTTTGAGCGCATCCTTGAGCAGGGCAGCCATGGCACCCTGAGCCTTAAGGTCGCGGGCACGGACAGGCTCGCCGGCAAAGCTGTAGCCGACGACGATCTCACCCAAGCGTTCCTTGAGGTCGCTGATGCTCGTAGACAGGCACAGGATTGCCATGACCTCGGAGGCGACGGTGATATCGAAGCCGTCCTCGCGCGGCACGCCCTGGGCCTTACCGCCAATGCCGTCGATGACGTGGCGCAGCTGACGGTCGTTCATATCGACGACGCGCTTCCAAGTGATGCGCTTAACGTCAATACCGAGCTGATTGCCCTGCTGGATGTGGTTATCAAGCATGGCGGCCAGCAGGTTATTGGCGGCACCGATGGCATGGAAGTCACCGGTAAAGTGCAAGTTGATATCCTCCATGGGGATGACCTGAGCCCAGCCGCCGCCGGCAGCGCCGCCCTTAACGCCAAAGACGGGGCCGAGCGAAGGCTCGCGCAGGGCCACGGCACTCTTGACGCCGCGACGACGCAGGCCGTCGGCCAGACCGATGGTCGTGGTGGTCTTGCCCTCGCCCGCAGGCGTTGGGTTGATAGCGGTCACGAGGACGAGCTTGGCCTGGTGATCAGTCGGCTCGTTGAGCAGTGAATAGTCGACCTTAGCCTTGTCGAAGCCGTACGGAATAAGGTGCTTAACGTCGACGCCGGCGTTCTTGGCCACCTCGGTAATAGGCAGCGGCGTGACAGAACGTGCGATTTCGATGTCAGTAGGCATGGGCGGTCCTTTCGTTACCGAATGAGAAAAAGACCAATTCAGCATAGCACGGGCGCGCAATAGTAAAAACGCCCATAACCGATGAACGGCGATATGTTTACCCAATGTCCGGCGATAGCCTACAGATGCGCTAAAACAAGCCCATTCCTACAGGGTCGGTTCAATACCCAAATGCTCAAAGGTGCGAAGCGTTGCCTGGCGGCCCTGGGGCGTGCGAATCATCAAGCCGCACTGCAGCAGATAGGGCTCGTAGACATCCTCAAGCGTACCCGGGTCCTCGCCCACCGCGCTAGCAAGCGTCGTCAGGCCCACGGCACGGCCGGAGAACGTCTTGGCAAGCGTCTCCAAAATGCGAATATCCATCCAGTCCAGACCGAGCTCATCGATCTCGAAGAACTCGAGCGCCTGGCGACAGATATCGAGCTCGATGGGGCCGTTGCCGCGCACCTGTGCGTAATCGCGCACGCGTTTGAGCAGGCGGTTGGCAAGACGCGGCGTGCCGCGCGAACGCGAGCCGATCTCGAGTGCACTGGGATGATCGATCGTCACGCCCAGAATAGTCGCCGAGCGCGTCACAATCTGCGCGAGTTCCTCGACCGTGTAGTAATCCAGGCGATATGAAATGCCAAAGCGGTCGCGCAACGGGCCGGTCAACATGCCTGAGCGGGTCGTTGCCGCTACCAGCGTAAACTTGGGAATATCCAGGCGAATCGAGCGCGCCGCCGGACCCTTGCCAATCACGATATCGAGGGCAAAGTCCTCCATCGCGGGGTACAGGACCTCCTCGACCGAACGGTTAAGGCGGTGGATCTCGTCGATAAACAGCACATCACCCGGCTGCAAGTTGGTAAGGATGGCCGCCAGGTCGCCGGTGCGCGCGATGGCAGGGCCACTCGTCGTCTTGATCTGAGCGCCCAGCTCGTTGGCGATAACGGTGGCCAGCGTGGTCTTGCCCAGGCCCGGAGGACCCGAGAAAATCACGTGGTCGAGCGTCTCGCCACGGCTCTGCGCCGCTTCGATGAGCACGCGCAGACTCTGCTTGATGTGCTCCTGGCCACAGTAATCGTCCAGGCGCTGGGGGCGCAAAGTGCGGTCGACATCGAGATCCTCGGCCGTCAGCTCCGAGCCCACCATGCGCTCGCCGTGCGCCATGGATGCCGCCGGCGAGTTACCGGGCGTCGCCCACAGGTCCTGAGAGTCATCGGCTTCCCACATCACGCATCCATTCCAAGTCGCTTAAGCGCCGCGCCGAGCAGATCCTCGACACGCATATCCTGCCCATCATACCCGCTCAGGGCGACCTCGGTCTCCTGCGGGCTAAAGCCCATGGAAAGGAGCGCCGCGCGGGCGTCATCGATTGCCGAGGGAGCGGCTGCGGGGACCGGCATCGCAACCTGACCGGGGATTACGTCGACCGGAACAAAGCCCTTGTCCTTGGCAAAGGTACTCTTAAGCTCCAGGATCAGACGCTGCGCGGTCTTTTTGCCCACACCGGGAACCTTGGCCATGCCCTTGTCGTCCTCGGCCATCACCAGGGAATACAGCTGCCCCACGGTATAGGTGGAAAGCACGGCAAGCGCCAGGCGTGGACCGACGCCCGAGACAGAAACGAGCCGATCGAACATCGTGCGTTCGTCCTTGGAGGCAAAGCCAAAGAGCGTCATAGCGTCCTCGCGCACCTGCATACGGGTATAAAGGCGAACCTCGCCGCCGGGTGTAGGCAGCGTGGCGGCAGTGCTGCCCGAGATGCCGAGCTCAAAGCCAACGCCCGATACATCGACAACGGCCGAGCTCATCGTGGCCTCGACAAGCGTTCCATGGAGCTGGGAGATCATCAGTATCCGGTTCCTCTCTGTTGATAGAACTCGCCGCCGGTAAGCGCCCGGGTGCGGCTGAGGTTAACGTGGCAGATGGCGCAGGCCAGGGCATCGGCGGCATGGTCGGGATGCGGGTCGTGGTCGAGCTGTGTTAGCGTGCGTACCATGTAGGCGACCTGCCGCTTATCTGCGGCACCGGTGCCCACCACAGCCTGCTTAATCTGCATAGGCGTGTACTCGCCAATCTCGAGCGCGCACTCCGAAAGCGCCACGAGCGCGGCACCACGGGCATGCGCCGTGGGGATGGCCGAGCGGACATTAGCGCCAAAGTAGATGCTCTCGATAGCCGCGGTATCGGGACGGTAGCGTTCGACGACGCCCTTGAGGTCGCGGGCGATATGCGACAGACGCACCGCGAGCGGACTGCCCGCGCTGGTCTCGATACAACCGTAGGCACGGCAGCGAACCTCGCCGCGCCGCTCCTCGATAATCCCCCAACCCGTATGGGCCAAACCAGGGTCGATACCCAAGATAACCAAGCCAGCCTCCCCTCGCCACAAGCACATCGCAAGGCAAGGCCCCGCGCACTATTCACGAACGTCTGTTCTAGAATAACACAACGGGGCCAAGATGCTTAGTTGAAGTATCGGGGTTGGGAGCGAATCCCGTCCCATAGTTAGTTTTGGCTGAAGAATGGGAACTGTCGGGGATCCACCGGCGGTTGCGGCATCGGCGTGCCCTGGGGCCCGCCCTGCGGTCCGCCCTGACCGCCCATCATCTTATCGATGGCGTCCTGGACCTCGCCCTCAAACTTCTTCATACCCTCATGCAGGCGACGCTGGCCATCCTCGGAGCGCAGCTCCTCCATCTGCTCGGGCGAAATACCCAACAGGTCACCCAATATGCCCATCATCTCGCCACGCATGCGCTCGCTTGTGTCCTCGTCGGCAAAACGGTTCACCTCGGCGCGCGCCAGCGCATCGACCGTCATGCGCTCTTTACCGCTCAGGCCAAGATCGGACCACGCGAGCATATACGGCCAAGCGCGCTCGACAAACGAACGGGCCGAGACGATCGGCGCCGTCGGCAGCTGGCGGCGAGCCGCCTCTCCCTGGCGCACGAGCATCAGCAGCAGCGAGCAAGCCTCGGGCTTGCCGGCAGCCATCGGAATGTCATCGAAGGAACGGTTGCGGTCCACATGCGCCTCAAGCGCGCCATCGACCTCGCCCGGCTCAAGCCCGCCGAGCAGCTGCGCCGCGCGGTCGAGCATGTCGACCGGACCGTCAAGCGTCGAGAGCGCCCGCGCCAGCACGCGCTCCATGCAATCCTCCACCGCGTTGAGCGTCACGAGCTCCTGCGGCACCACGGCAGACGTGCGGTTGCGCACGCGCGCCACAAACTCGAGCGTCGACAGGTATACGTCACCAAAGGGTGCATAATCGCCCTGGTAGCCACCGCAAAGCGCGGGCGCCGCCAGCGCGTACTCAGTTTTGGACAGCGGGGTCAACGCCATCGCACCCAGCTCGAGCGCCGTATCCTCCAGCATGAGGCCCAGCGTGCGAGAGCGCAGGCGCTCGGCGTCGCCCGCCGACACATCGCGGTCGAGCACACGCGCGGCATCCGGCGCATCACGCTCAACCGTACGAATATGCAGGCGCTCGGCAATGGCGCGAACGGCGGCGCAACGGGCGGCTTCGGCCTCTTCCTGCGCCGGCGTAAAGATGCGGTTGCGCCCCAGCACCAGGCCGACCACATTGCGCGGACCCAGGGCGTCGACGGCAAGCGCCGCCAGTAGGGACGACGGCAAGTCGCCCTCGAGCGCCACCACGGCGCGCGACGTACCGCGGGCGCGGGCGTTATCGCGAACGGCGAGCACCAGCGCCTGCCACAGCCATTCCTCGGAGCGAAACTCGGGCAGCTCGTGGTCCTCCAAGGCATCGAGCATCACACCGCGCTGGATCTCCTGAACCAGTAGGCTCTCCTCAAAACACGGCGCTTGGGCCACCACGCGGCCGCAGTCGTCGAGTACAAACGACCCGCCGGTATACACCGACTCGTCGTACGCACCGACCGGCGCCATGCAGGCAAACCACACGCTGCGCTTAGATGCAATCTTGCGGTAGGCTCCGCTGCGCACGGCTGCGATCGCAGCGGTCTCGCGGTCGGTCATATCAAACGCGTTGAACTGAAAATAGGCGATGAGGTCGACGCCGGTCGGCAGCATCTCGAGCTCGCGGTCCAAGTCGAAGATCACGGCGATACGCACGCCGTCCACATCGAAGACTGGCGGCGCCCAACGGGCATCGCCGTTCCCACCGCGCTGCAGGGCAATGCTCGAACGGGCCGGCACCACACGACCGTCCTTGAGCATCATATAGTCGAGCAGGGGCTGGCCCTCAAACGAAACCGCTGCGGGCACGATGCAAATCATATCGAGCTCTTGGATACGCTCGGCGACGCCGGTCAAGCCGGCAAGCATGTCGTGCTCAAAGTCGGCAGCGCCCACCAGACCGCCGGGCAGGGCTCCCATAAAGAGCGGAGCCGGCACGCACAGCACACGCGCACCGCGCTCGTGGGCCAGGCGCGCCTGGTCCTCGATGCGACCGCAGATACCCTCAATATCACCCAGGCGCATATCGATCTGTGCAAGTGCGAGCTTCATGGCTCAGCCCTTTCCGTCGTAAACCATCGTTGTCGTAGTAAAAGCGCCGGCCGCATGATGCAGTCGGCGCTCGCATGTGCATATGCTAGCTATGATACCCCGAGCGGGGGCGCGCTCCTAGAACGTCGCGGACCACAGCCCGTGCAGGTTGCAATAGGCATAGACGGTACCGGTCTTGGAACCGCCGGCAAAAAACGTCGCGGGCTTCATGCCGGGCTGGAGGTAATGGACCTCCAGACGGCCCTCGGCCTCAAGGGCGATCCACTCGATGTAGTGCTCGGGCACCATAGGATGCTCGACCGAGCCCACGCGTGCACGAATCACGTGACCGTCGCGCTCGCTCTCGACGACGGGCACGTGCTTCTCGTGCGCCGCGTCCTCGGTGTTCGCGGTCAGCTCCGTGCAGCCGGCAGGGGTTGCAACGTCGTTGCCAAGAGCGGCGATGAGCTTACCGTCGGGGTCCTTAAAGAATTTCGCCATGATGTTCTCCTTTGCTGATGTGCCGATGTTCTTGATGGTTCTTATGCCCAAAGGCAGACGAACCATCCACGGCATTGCAAATGAACACATAACGAGCGAGGCTAGCACCCGTCGCCGCCGAGCAGCGCCAGAACATCCTCGCGGGTAAACAGCGCCGAGGAGATGCCGTCGCCGCCGAGCACGCTGTTGACCAGGTCGCGCTTGGACTCCTGCATCTGCATGATGCGCTCCTCGATCGTGTCCTTGGCGATGAGCTTGTACACGGTCACGGTATGTTGCTGGCCAATACGGTGCGCGCGGTCGGTCGCCTGGTCCTGCGCGGCCACGTTCCACCACGGGTCGTAGTGAATGACCACGTCGGCCGCCGTCAGGTTGAGGCCCACGCCGCCCGCCTTGAGCGAGATTAGAAACACCGGCACCTCGCCCGCCTGGAACTGCGCGACCATCTTGGCACGGCTCTCCTTGGACGAAGCGCCCGTGAGCTTAAGAAAGCCGATGTCCTCCTTGGCCAGGCGCTTGCCAATGATATCGAGCATGCCCGTGAACTGGCTGAACAGCAGAATGTGGTGCCCGCCGTCGAGCGCACCGTGCACGAGCTCCATGCAAGCGTCGAGCTTGGCGCTCCCCGCCTTGTAGTCCTCGTAGTGTAGATGCGGGTCGCAGCAGATCTGGCGCAGCTTGGTGAGCTCGGCGAGTACCTTGAGCTTGTCCTTCTTAAACTCGGATGCCTCGCGGTGCTGCACCTGCTGGGCGATGCGGTCTTGGTTGGCCAGGTAGAGCTTGCGCTGCTCGCCGGTGAGCTGCGCCATGACGGTGTCCTCGATCTTCTCGGGCAGGTCAGCAACCACGTCTTCCTTAACACGGCGCAGCACAAACGGCGACACGAGCGCCTGCAGGCGAGAGGCGCTGTCACCCTCGGCGTGCTCGACCGGGCTTTCGAAGCGCTTGGCAAACGACTCGCGCGTGCCAAGCAGGCCCGGCATCAAAAAGTCGAAGATGCTCCAGAGCTCGGACAGGCGGTTTTCGATGGGCGTGCCCGTCAGGGCAAAGCGCACACCGGCCGGCAGGCGCTTGGCGGCGCGCGCCACCTGCGTAAGCGGATTTTTAATGTACTGGGCCTCATCGAGCACCACGCGGGCAAAGTCCTGCTCGGCATACTCGTCGATATCGCGGCGCATGAGGTCATACGACGTCACGACCACGTTATGCTCGTCGGCGCCGGCTATCTGCACGCGGCGCTGCGCCTTGGCGCCCACGATGGCACACGCGTCGAGCGAAGGCGCAAAGCGCTCCAGCTCGGCAGTCCAGTTATACACGAGCGACGCAGGACACACCACAAGCGTGGGCTTGGCGTCCCCCGCCTCCACGCACGCCAGGATATGTGCGATCATCTGCAGTGTTTTGCCCAGGCCCATATCGTCGGCCAAGATGCCGCCGAGGCCCAGGTGCTCAAGCGAGCCGAGCCACCGGTAGCCATCGACCTGATAGCCGCGCAGTGTGGCCTTGAGCGAGACCGGCACCGTAAAGTCCATCTCGCCGAGCGTGTCCAGGCGCTCGACGGTGCGGCGGAACGCGGCGTCGCGATCGGCCTCAAGCGCCGGCGTGCGCGCGAGCATGCTGTCGACAAACAGGGTACTCGACGCGGGAAGCGACACGCCGTCGAGCAGATCGACGGCATCGACGCCCAGGTCCTCGGCAAGACCAAACGCGGCGCGGGCACCCTCGTCCAGGCGTACGATGTCGCCGGACGTCAGGCGCGCGAATGTCTGGTGACGCTTGTAGGAGTCGAGGTAGATGGCAAGGTCTGCCGCCGAAAGGCCGCTCGCGCCCAGTTCGACGTCGAGCAGGTTACTCTTGACGGTTGCACGCACCGAAAGCCTGGGCGCAGGGCGGACCGAGATCTGGCGTAGGCGGTCGCTGAGCATGACCTCGCCCAGCTCGGACAGGGCGGACAGCCCCTCGGTCAGCAAGTGGAACAGACTCTCGTCATCGCGTTCCCCAAACGCCAGGCCGCCCTCGTAAAAGTCGAAATACAGGGCCGCCGTGTCCATAACGCGAAACTCTGCCACCTCGTCGCGCGGCGGCACGCCCGGACGCCGCTCTTCGAAGGGGCTGCCCGGAGCGCCCAAGCTAAAGAGATCTGCCGACCAATCACCATAGGCAACCGTAATCTTGCAG
Source organism: uncultured Collinsella sp. (assembly GCA_900541725.1). Lineage (GTDB taxonomy): Bacteria > Actinomycetota > Coriobacteriia > Coriobacteriales > Coriobacteriaceae > Collinsella. The sequence continues at coordinate 42,178 of UQLB01000003.1, forward strand.
GTCACAAGCCCATCGTCGACACCGATTGCCATGGCAAAGCTCGGCTCGGGCGCCACGGTGTCGAGCACGGCGGGAGCGGTGAGGTCAGTGTATTCGCACAGCACGGGCAGCGCCATACGGCAGAATTCGCCCACCTGTTCGGCGGCGATATGGACCGGCGTGCGACAAGGCAGCAGGCGCGACAGAAACGGTGCGGCATGCTGGGCAAACGCCGCATCGGCGCGGCGCGCGCGGTGCGTGTCGACCAGATAGGCAACGTCGTCCGAGACAAAGCAGTACATATCGGCGGGTAGGCGCAGGTCGTAGCTGCCACCGGCCGCCGGCGCGATCTTGGCGGCAAGGAGCGGCGGCTGTTTTGCCGAGGCCTCGTCCTCCCCCACCGGCGACAACTCAACCGCTACCTCGTAGGAACGATGCGTCGTCGTTCCCCGCGACCAGGCGGGCTCAAAGGAAATGGTCCGGCCACGCAGCAAGTCCAGCATGTATACGATGTCATGCTCGGACAGCGGCAGCTGGCGCTCGGCGACAAAGCCGCTGCGTGCAAAATCGTACGACGCCGAACGCGAACTCGTGATGTCGCTCAGATACACAACCGTTGCCACAACAAGGTCAAGCAGACGCACCGAAACCTCGTCAAAGGCCTCGGGCGTATGGACAAACGTGAGCTTCTTGCCGTACGAGAAGGTGCCGCCTCGGACATAGGCGTCGGCCATGCCGTCGATATCCTTGACCACGTAGGACACCGAACCGCAGCGAATGCGGAACTCGAGCGCCCAGCTAAAGCGGTCGGCGAACAGCGGATTGTAGTACGGCACCAGCGAGGGCTCCAACACCGCCTTGGGGGCATCGGGATCCACACTGCTGGCGAGCTTGCGGCGCATGCTCGCCAGCTCATCCATGCGCGCGTCCGAAAGATCGGAGAGCGCCGCCATGAGACTGGGGCTCGTGGGGACGGGCGCCGGAAAGGGAAAGTTGGGATTGACGGCCGGCGCTTTGGGCGCGGTGCGCGCGGGCTGTTTCGGCTGCGCCGTAAACGTGCGGACCGGCGTGCGCAAACCTTCGACGGGCTCGGCGCCGCTGGCATCCAAATACGCCAGAGCCGTGGCAATAGCGTGCTTGCACATACCGGGGTAACGATAGGCAGCGGGGCAATCGCAGTCGTAGTCGATCACCTCGTGCTCGTCCATGTCGAGCGCCACGTGCGTCTTGTACAGGTCGCCGCGCGAACCGCGCACCGAGCCCTCAACCGTCACGTTTTTGGAGAAGCGTGAGCCGCTGTCCTCAATCGACAGCACGGCGCCGTTGAGCATGAGCGAGCGACCCTTCATAAAGGTGCCGCTCAGCGCCGCCTCTTTCCGGAGCGCCTGCACAAACGTCCCCTGCGCCATCACTTCCTCCAATCTCACCCGGGGTAGCTTAGATAACCGTCACGCGGCCTTGGTTTCCGACGATGGCCTTTGCCTCTGCCAGCAGCGGAATCGAGCGTGCGTTGACCTTGGCCGGCACCTCGGCACGCAGCACGCGCCCGTCCACCTGCTCGATAAAGATCTCCACGCGGTCGCCGCCCGGGTTGGTGGTGAGCACCGTGGCCAGGCGCGCCATATTGCCCTGGCTAAAGCGGCTGTTGGGCACCATGACCTCAAAGACCTTGGGCTTGTTTTTCTCCTCGCTAAGCTCCAGCGGCACAATCTCCTGCGCGATGATCTGGTCGCCGCGGTCCGAGCGCTCGAGCTTGCCCTTAATGCGCACAAACGCATCGGACAGCTGCGCGCCGGTCTCGGGATCGACCTCGCCGTACAGGTACCCCTCGGCCTCCTTGTAGGTCTTGGGGAACACCACGACCGTGGCCTCGCCTTCCATGTCCTCGAGCTGCACGATACCCATGGGATCGCCGTTTTTGGTCACGCGCTTGGACACACTCGAGACCATGCCGGCCCACCACAGCGCCTTGCCCTCGGGAATCTCCTGGTTGATGGTACCGCCCGTGGGGTTTTGCACCTCGTAGCCGGTGTCGATCTGCGAGAACGAGAAGTCGCGCGCTTTGCTAAGTGCATACTCAAACGGGCGCAGCGGGTGGTCCGAGACATAGATGCCCAGGACCTCCTTCTCCTGGCTCAGCTTAAGGTGGCGGTCCCATTCCTGGCCATCCGGATCGGGCACGCTGACCTCGAAGCCCGAGCCCTCAACGTCGCCAAACATGTCGAAGAACGACGTCTGGCCGCTTGCGCGATCTTTCTGACGCTTTACCGCGGCATCGATGATGTTCTCGGGGTTGTTCTTGTCCACAAAGTGCATCATCTGGCGGCGCGGATACCCCGTGGAGTCGAAGGCGCCTGCCTTGATGAGCGATTCGATCACGCGACGGTTGGCCTGGCTCGAGTCCACGCGCTCGACAAAGTCGTGCAGTGTCTTAAACGGGCCGCCCGCCTCGCGCTCTGCGATAATCGCCTGCGCCACGCCGGTGCCCACGCCGCGAATGCCGGCCAGACCAAAGCGCACGCCTTCCTTGGTAGCCGTGAACTCGGTGCCGGACTCGTTGACATCTGGCGACAGCACGGGGATGCCGTCGTGACGGCACGCCGAGACGTAGTGCACGATCTTGTCGGTCTTGCCCGTATAGGACGTCAGAACGGCCGCCATGTACTCGTGCGGATAATGCGCCTTGAGCCACGCCGTCTGCATAACCAGGATAGCGTAGCCGGCGGAGTGCGACTTGTTGAAGGCGTAAGACGCGAACTCGAGAACATCGTCCCAAATCTTCTGGGCGACCTCGCGCGTGTAGTTGTTCTTGATAGCGCCATTCATCCAGTGGTCGTAAGTGGTCTCGTCCGAGCCATCCTCCCAGTGGAGCACCGTCGACGTGAGCAGCTTAATCTTCTTCTTAGCCACGGGCTTACGGATACGCGAGTCCGATTCGCCCTTGGAGAAGCCGCACATCTCGACGGAGATGAGCATAACCTGCTCCTGGTAGACCATGGTGCCGTAGGTTTCGCCCAGGATGTCGTCCAAGCGGTCGTCGTAGGAGACGGCCGGCTCCTTGCCGTTCATGCGGTTGATGTAGGACGAAACCATGCCGGCGCCCAGCGGGCCCGGGCGGTACAGAGCGATCAATGCCACGACGTGCTTGTACTCGGTGGGCTTCATGTTCTTGATCGTGGCCGTCATGCCGGCGGACTCGACCTGGAAGACGCCGGCGGTGTGACCGGAGCCCATGAGCTTAAAGATCTCGGGATCGTCAAAGGGGATCTCTTCCTCTTTGATGTCGATGCCGAAGTTCTTTTTGATGTTTGCCTTGGCCTTGGAGATAACCGTCAGCGTGCGCAGGCCCAAGAAGTCCATCTTGAGCAGGCCCATGTCGGCAACGGTATGGCCCTCGTACTGGGTAATCTCGACGCCGCCCTTGGTGTCGAGCTTGGTGGGCACGTGCTCGTTGACGGGGTCACGGCAGATCAGAACGGCGCACGCGTGCACGCCCTCGCCACGGGTGAGGCCCTCGATCGAGAGCGCCGTGTCGATGATGCGGCGGGCGTCGTCATCCTTTTTATAGGCCTCGGCAAAGTCGGGGTTAAACAGATCCTCTTTGCCGGGCTGCTTGTCGAGCACCTGCTTGAGCTTGACCTTGGGGTCGCTCGAGACCATCTTGGACAGGCGCTGGCCCATGTAGACCGGGTAGTCCAGGACGCGCGCGGCGTCGTTGATGGCCTGCTTGGCCTTGATGGTCGAGTAGGTAATGACGTGGGTAACTTTCTCGGGGCCGTAGAGCTGGCGAACGTGCTCCACGACCTCGAGGCGCCGCTCATCGTCGAAGTCCATATCGATATCGGGCATCTCGGTACGCTGCGGAGACAGGAACCTCTCGAACATCAGGCCGTTCTCGAGCGGGTCGAACGCAGTGATGTTCATGGCGTAGGCGACGATAGCGCCGGCGGCAGAACCACGGCCGGGGCCGACGCCGATGCCGTTGTCCTTGGCCCATTGCACGTACTCGGCAACGATCAAGAAGTAGGCGGCAAAGCCCTTGTCGCAGATGACCTTGTATTCGTACTCAAAGCGCTCTTTGATGTTGACGCCACCGATCTCGCGCGTGGCCCAGTCGTCACCGTAGTGCTGGCGCAGGCCCTTCTCGCACTCGCGGCGGAACTGGCTCTCGTGCGTCTCGCCGGGGTCGAGCAGCGGGAAGCGCGGCAGGATGATGGAGTCCCAGTCCAGCTCTACGTAGCACTTGTCGGCGATCTCGAGCGTGTTGTCGCAGGCCTCGGGGCAATACGGGAACATCGCCCGCATCTCCTCCTCGGTCTTCATATAAAACTCCGAGCCGGTCATGCGCATGCGGTTGGGGTCGTCGACCTTGGCGTTCATGCCAATGCACATGATGACGTCCTGCACCGGCGCGTCCTCGCGGCGCAGGTAGTGGAAGTCGTTGGTGGCAATGACCTTGACGCCCACCTGCTTGGCGATATCGATGAGCGTGCGGTCCATCTGCTCGTCGGTCAGGCCGTTGTCGGTGGTGATGCCGTGTTCCTGGATCTCGATGTAGAAGTCGCCAGGTTCGAAGGTGTCGCGGAAGGTCTCGGCCCACTTGATGGCGCCCTCCATGTCACCGCGGTCGATGTATTTGGGAATGATGCCCGCGATACAGGCGCTCGTGCAGATCATGCCCTTGGCATGGCGGCGCAGGTTGTCGAGCGTCACGCGCGGCTTGTAGTAAAAGCCCTGCACGGCGGCCTCGGAGACCGTTTGCATCAGGTTGACGTAGCCTTCCTGGTCTTTGGCCAGGAGGATCATATGGTAGAGCTCGGGCTTGTGGTCGCGGGCAAGGGTCTCGTCCGGCGTAAAGTAGACCTCGCAGCCAAAGATGGGCTTGATGACCAGGGGCGGTTTGAGCTCGTCGATGTTGCCCTTCTCGTCCCACATGGCCATGTCTTTGACGTACTGGGCATGCTCGCGCGGGTTTGCCTCGGGGTCGGGCTCCACCAGCTCGTCGCGGCGGTCCTTTTCCAAGAAGGCCTTGTCGTGGCTCCAGGTTTTGTACTCGGGCGTGTTGTGATTGACGGCGTCGCAGGCCAGCGCCAGGTCGGGCACGCCATACATGTAGCCGTGGTCGGTAATGGCCACGGCGGGCATGCCCAGCTCTACGGCGCGGTTGACCATATCCTGGATACGGGTTGCGCCGTCGAGCATGGAGAAAACAGTGTGATTGTGCAGATGGACGAATGCCATGTGATGAGCTCCGATGCGGGTTCGTGTTCTGACTGAACGATTTTACCGCACGGCGCGGACGGCACCCGAACCTAGCCAAACCAACACGGCTCCTCTTGCAGTTGCGGTGGAATAGTTCCCGCTTGGGCCACCTGGACCGCAATACAGGAACTATTCCACCGCAAGTTATCTGAGGGCTAGAGATTGTAGGTGACTACTTGGGGCTCGGCGGGTTCGACGAAGATGGCTGGATTCGCCTGCTCCACGCGAACGAACTTGACCGTCACCGCCTCAACGCCCGCCTTGTGCAACACGTCGGCGTAGACGCGCGCCTGCAGGGCGTGCTTCTCGAGCAGCTGTTCCGGCGTCTCATCCTGCGTGCCACCCGTCTTGTAATCAATGACCAGGGCGCGTGACGGATCGGCCGGGTCGGTGGCCAGTGCATCGATGGCGCCCTCGGCATAGGCACCGTAGCGAGCGATGTCCTCGTCCTCGCAGCCCAGCGAAAAGAACGGCACCTCGGCGCGAACGCACGGCCACGCGAGCAGATCGGCACGAACAGCCGACTTGAGCCAGCGGTCCAGAGCAACGTCGAAGCGTTCGCGCTGCTCCGGCGTCAGGCGCCACAAGCGTGCCAGCGCATCGGCACGCGCGGCGGGCAACGCATCGGCACCCATCTCGATGAGCCACTGGCAGGCGGCGTGGAAGGCCGAGCCCAGCGCCATGGGATTGCCGGCGGGCTCGACAGCGGCCACGTCTGCATCCGTCATCTCCGAGCCATCCGACTCTGCATCATCGCCGGACTCGTCCATGGGAACACGAGCCTCGGCGGCACGGTCTTCCGTCTCGGCATGGAGTGCCGCGGCGATTGACGAGTAGCTATACGAGTCACGCATCGGATACGGACAGATGCCCATGCGCACGCCCACTGCCTGGGGATACACAAGCTCAAACGAATCGGGCTTGGGGTCGGCAGGACCGGGGACGATTGTACTGGCCGAATCGTCGGCAGCATCTGTATCGGCATCGCCACGAACAAGCCTGCCCTCGGCATCCAGCGAAGCGTTGGCCTCAAACGCCTGCTCGCCAAAGGTAAAGCCCGCGAGCGAAATAAGCTCGTAGTCGCCCGGCTGGGAGTTGTCGAACACCAGGCGGTCGGCATCGAGCTGTGGCATGTCCAGAGCGTCGGTCGGCAAAATACGGCGGAGCACGTCGTAGGTCAGATCGGTCTCGACGTCGAAGGTCGGCGCCGTCACCTTGCCACGGCTCACGCCAGCATCCATCGCCAGAATGACCAGCTCACGCGCTCGCGTCATGGCGACATAGAGCAGACGAGCCCGCTCCTCGAGCGAAAGCTGCAGGTCGTCGTTGCGCAGGCGGGCAAATGCCTCGGCGGGAGAGCCCGTCGCACAGACGTCCTCCATGAGCTCCGGCGGCAGCCACAGCGACGTGCCCTTGCCCTTAAACGCATGCTCAAACTGCTTTTTGACGTCATCGCCCTTCACAAAGGTCCCATCGGCAAGCTTAACGCCATCAAAACGAGCCGGCAGCGCCACGACTTGCGCTCCGCCCTCGACGCGACCCATCTGTGCCGCACCCGAGGACTTACGCACGCCAAAGCACTCGGCGACCGCCACGACCGGATATTCCAGACCCTTGGAGGCATGCACCGTCATGATGCGTACCGCGCCGTCACCCTCCTCGTTGAGCGCGCCCGGGGCCTCCTTGCCCGCCAAGAAGCGGTCGAAGGCCAGCGCGATGGAACGCGGCGAGTTGCCGAACTCGGCCTCAGCCTCAGCCACGGCGTCGAGCGCCTTGAGCACGTTGGCGGCAATGGCCTTGCCCTCGGGACCGCGCTGTGCCAGACGCACAAACCAGCCGGAGGCGTTGACCACGTCGCGCGCGATGGCGGCGAACGAATCGCGGCCCACGCGACGAAGCGCATACCGCAGCACCTCGCGGGCGCGCGTCACGAGCGGCAGATCTTGCAGACCCGGCACGTCGAAATCACCCATGATGCCCGCGTCGATATTCCGGCGCGAGGTCTCCCCCGTCTCGCTATCGAGCTTGGTCGCCAGCGCCAGGAACTCCTGAGCGCCGAGCGCAAACATCGGCGAGGCGAGCAGCGGCATAAGGCCCTGCGCCGTATCGGCCGGATTGGCGAGCGCACATACCAGGGCGCGCACCGTCTGCACCTCGGCTGCCTGGGCAAAGACCGAACCACCCGCGATGGCGCAGTCGAGCCCCTGGTCGCGGAAGGCCTGGGCGTAGACGTCGGCGTTGGTCATGCGGCCCAGCAGCAGCACCATGCCGCCCTGGGGCTGGCCGGCATCGGCAAGCGCGCGGAATCGCTCGGCGATCGCACGGGCCTTGGCCTGTGTGCGTTCCTGCGTACTGCCGCCGGCAACAAAGAGGGCCTGGCGACGCGAGGCGTCTGCCACCAGCGTGTCCTTGCGGCCGTCGCTCGCCTCAAGATCCAAAAAGCCCTGCATCAGGCCGCCGTCATCGCCGTCGAAGACGCGTGCCACGTAACGCAGTACCTCGTCGTGGCTGCGGAAGTTGCGCACGAGTTTGACGAGTTCGCCGGCAGGGGCGTCGACCACGGCAGTCGCCTCGGGCGCGGCAGACGAGCCCACCTTGCGCTCCTGACGACGGAACACCTCGACCTCGGCGCCACGGAAGCGATAGATGGACTGCTGCGCATCGCCCACGGTGCACAGCGCGCGCTCCCCCGCACCCGTCAGGTAACGGATCAGATCGACCTGCATCTGGTCGGTATCCTGAAACTCATCGATCATGACCATCTTAAAGCGGCCCTCGTACGCAGCACGGATGGCAGGGTAATCGCGCAGGGCCTCGTAAGCCATACGCAGCAGGTCGTTATTATCGAGGGCGGACTGGGCAGCCTTCAGCGCGCGATACTCGGCCTCCACGGAACGGGCCAGGCCCACCAACGCATCGAGCGCCGGGCCACCACAGGCAAGCACGATATTGATAAACGCATCGGCGGCCTCGGCCTTGAGCAGCTCGACCTGCTCCTTGGGGAACGCCTTGCTCGCGCGCGGCATGGTGCACGACATCATGAGTCGCGCCGCATCGACCATGGTCTTGTCGCTCGCCTCGAACGCGTCGATGGCATCGAGCGCCGCCTGCGCCTTCTCGGTCGAGGACTTGCTTGCGCCCAGCGCCGCGCGATAGGCATCGGCGAGTGCCGAGGTATCGGCCTGGCCGCGCGCCACGCGCACGTCGTCCATACCGCCCGACAACTGGCTCGACAGCTCCAGCAGGTCGCGCACCAGGCCCTTGATGGTCGTGCCGGTGCCAAAGGAACCGCCCTCGCCCGCCATGGGATACCAGGCATAGAGGGCCTTGAGCGATGCCGCGAGCTCGGGGGCGGCATCGGGTGCCGTCGCGCGGGCCAGCACGTGCTCAACAGCCTGGTCCATAAGCTCGTCGGTATCGGTGAGCACCGTGAACTCGGGGTCGATGCCCAGCTCCAGCGCATGCGCGCGCAGGATACGCGAGCACATGCCGTGAATGGTCGAGATCCACGCGTCGTCGACGGTCAGTGCTTCCTCGTCCATGCCCTCGTCGATAAGCGCACGGCGCACGCGGTCACGGATCTCGGCCGCGGCGTCTTTGGTAAAGGTAATGGCGAGTACCTGGTCCAGATGCTCGACGAACGGACCGGATTCGGGCGAGAGCGCGTAGACGATGCGGCGCGTGAGGGTAAAGGTCTTGCCCGAACCGGCGCCCGCCGAGACAAACAGCGGACGGTCGAGCGTTTTGACAATCTGCAGCTGTTGCGGCATCAAAGTCGAAAGATCCATGGTCTACACGTTCCTCCTTACAAACGTTCCTTCGTGGTTATACGAGCAGCGCGCATGCGCGGCCTGAGCCGACGTCGGGTCGACGGCGGCAACGTTGCCCGTCTCGAGCTCGCACAGGCGCTCGGCGATGCCGGCCTCAACGCGATCGAGCAGGGCGTCGAAGTCCATGCTGCCACCCTCGCCGGGGAAACCTTTCTTAAGGCCCGGGATGCGACCGTCGCCGCGCTCTTCCTCGAGCAGCTCGGCGCTCGCGGCACCGCGCAACGCCGGCTTGCCGCCCTTGGTCGAAAAGTAGAGCGCCGCGCGGGTGTCCAAATCCAGCGCCCGGCGCATGGCCTGGGCGTAGATGAGCGTTTGGGTATGTGGTGGCAACCAGCGCGGATCGTCGATGGGCGCCGTGCCCGATTCCTCGTCGCGCACCGTAGGGTCGGCGAGCTTAAACTCCTCAACGCCCGTGCGATGCTTGTAGTCGATCACCACGGCACGATTCTCGGCGTCCACGTCCACGCGGTCGATGCGCCCGCCAAGCGGCCAACCGGCATACTCGACCTTGAGCTCGTTGAAGGCGAACTCCAGGTAGCGTGGCGCAAAGGGGGCAAGTGCCTCGGACTCGTAGGCGAGCACGCCTTCCAGCTGCGGCAGAATCTCGGCCACCTGACGTTCCTCTACCGGAGAGAGCGGCACGAGCGGACCCTCGGCACCGCGCTTGCCGGCGTGCTCGGCCAAGGTCTCGTCAAAGACCTCGCGCAGCAGCTCCTGTGCGCGCGGCAGGTTCTCGGGCGTCACGCGCTCCATGCCCTCTTGGGGCAGACGGGCATGCAGATGCTCCAGCACGTCGTGGACAAAGTTGCCCTTCTCCATGTTGCCAAAGCCCGCGTCGATAGACTGGGGCTTGACGCGATACGACACGAACCAGCACAGTGGGCAGGTAGAATAGGCCTCGATCTGCGAGGCGGACGTCAGACGCGGCACGAGCGGCGCGTCCTCGCCCTCGCCATCGCGACGGCGCAGGACCAGATACGGAATGGCTTCATCGCTCAGATGCTGAGGAGCTTCGCAGGTCACGCGCTCGCGCCTAAAACCTTCGCCTGCAGCGGGATCAAAGTCGGCGATGATATCGCCCTCGCCCACGCGCGTGGGCCTGGCAGCGCCAGCGGCCTCGGCATGTGCCCGCAGCTCGGTCCATACGGCTGCCGGGTAGCACTCGCGCGCCTGGCGATCGTGTGTCACGCGGGCAAGCGCGACCGGACCGCTCGTCGCCTGCATTGCACGGCCAAAGCGCACGCGCAGCAGGGCGGCGGGCTCCAAAGACACGCCGTCGCGGCGCAGCTCGGCCGTCAACGTGGCAAGCGGGCCCTCTTCATGCGAAAGCGGATAGCTGTCCAGGTCGACATCGGCAAACAGCACGGCATCGTAGCCGCCAGGACGCAAAACCGACGCATCGGCAAGCGACACGAAGCGCACTTGCGCCCGTGGCGTGCGGTCGACCTCGTAGGTCTCGTAATCGTAAGCGGTGCTGCGCTTGTCCACCTTAGTTCGAACGCCGTCGAGAACCGGCACGGTCGCGGCCTGCGACACGTCAAGCGCGCGAGCATCGTTCATAAGGATGTCGATGGCATGGCGCAGCAGAGCCGTCTCTGCCTGGCGACGGGCCTGGCCGTCAAGGCCGCCTAGGGCGCGATCGGGCAGCGCCTCGGCAACGGCGAGCATGGCCTTGAGCGCCGTCACGGGTTTGTCGCGCCACAGCGCCTGAAACACGTCCGAGACCACGCATGGCACGTTCTTAAACCAGTTATCTTCGCTAGCGGCCTTGCGGGCGCCCCTCACCTGGCCCTGCACGCTCTGCAGCAGGCTCTTGACGCCCGCAGTGGTTTTGTTGCGCGACAGGCGCATGTTCTTGTCGAAGCCGCGGGCGCTCGCGGCGTCGGCACCCGAAAGCGGGCTATAAATCCAGTCGGTAAGCTCTGAAGCGGGCCACCACTCGGTCTTGGAAGCGGTGCCCTCGTCGGCGGCTTTCATACGCTCGATCAGGTTGGCGAGCGCCGTAAACTGCCTGCCCGCGATGGACTGGGAAAACGCCGTGAACTCAGTCGTCTCGGCCGCAATGTGACGCGCCGCCAGACGAGAGGCGAGTTCGCCGAACAGCTGGGGTGCCCGGGCAGAAACAACGAGCACGCGCACGGGGTCGGCAGAAGCGCCGCCGACCTCGGAACCCCGGCACGTTTTTACCAGATCATCAATTGCGTCCGCATAAGCATGAGCACGGGCATGGGGGCCAGCGACCTCAATAAAGGCAGGCTGAGCGGCGGTCCCGTAAGCGGCATCAGACGCGCCGACACCCTCCCCTAGCGGCGCGATCTCAAACAACACATCGCGGGCATCAAATGCCGTGGCAAGCTCCTCGCGCATCGCCGCCTGCTCGCGGGCAAGCAGCACGACGACCTCTCCCCCATTGTTCGCCACGGCAGACAGCAGCTCGAGCAGACCGTGCGTAAACGACGTGATACCGCGCACGCATACGGCGCGAGTGCACGCCGGCAGGCTATCGGCCAGGACACTGGTCATAATGTCAGCTGCCTCGCAGGGCTCAACCATATCTCGACGGTCCAAACCGCCCGCGTAGGCGCGCAAAAGCTCGAACACACGAGCCTCGGCATCGCTTTTTGGCTCAGGCTGGCAGTTGTCGCCACGGCATCGTTCGGCACCCGTCCCCGCAACGCCCGGCAACACGTCGCGGGCCATGCGCGCGAGCATGCGCACTGTGCCCTGGCTGCGCGAAAGCGGCTGCAGATCGGCATCGTCGAGACGCGTGACCATGTCCGAGAACAGCATCTGGCGCTGCAGGTTGTCGACGAAACCGCGCCCGTCGCCCAAAAGCTCCCAAAGCGAGCGAAGCCACGATGTAGACGTCTTGTAGTCGATACCCAGCGAAACGCCGGCTTCCGCCGCATCATGACGGCACAGGTCGAGCTCGGCAAACGTAGGTGCCAGCAACACGGCACGCCCGTGGCGGACAATAAGGTCGGCAAGCAGCGCCGACTCGGCATCGCTCAAATCCGTGCCGGCATTGGTGGTATAGATTCGAACAGGCATGGTCCTCCGCTCAAACTGTTCGCAATAATCAATGCATCCATCCTACCCGCCCACGCGGACACATTGCCACCACAGCTCCATCTTTTGGTACAAAGCAACCTGGCCCCAACGAACCAGCCGATTGCGGGCATATAAAAACCGCCCCCGGAGGAGCGGTTTTGCACAATTCGTTTTTGTCGCCGGCCTACTCGCCATCCTCCAACTTAATGAGGATCTTGCGGTAGCCACCGTACTCGCCGTTCAGCGCCTTTGAAACGCGGCTCACCGTGGTGGACGAAGCGCCGGTACGGGCCTGAACCTCAACATAAGGCTCGCCCTCGTCCAAATAGCGCGCAACCTGCAAACGCTGAGAAAGGTCGCAAATCTCGCGCGGCGTGCAGATATCGGTCAAAAACGCTTGGATATCCTTCTCGTCGTCCAAAAGGCTAAATGCGTGGACCAGCTGCTTGACATCAGGCTTGTCAAACATGTTCTCGATATTCATCGATCACCGCCAAACCCGCCAAAAGGCATCGAAGTTGATACTGACATCGGGCATCGTTCGCCCGTTCTATGCAATAGGGCAACGCCTGTGGCTTTTGCCCGTAGCAGTGTAGCACACCACCAAACTAAAGCGACAAGACTCTCTGCCAGCGGCGCGTTTTTCAGGACGAACGCCGTTTAGAAACCATATGCGCACGTAAGCTCCACGAATATTTGAGACAATGGGCGCCCAAACACCGCGGCGCGCCCGCGCAACCATCCAAGTCGCCGCCGCAAGCCGCTTCACGCGACGCCAGCAACCCCGGCGCAAGAAAGGATTCACGCCATGCGCTTTATGCTTAACTGGCTCTTCACCTCGATCGCCATCGCGATCGCCACGTTCCTCGTCCCCGGTATCCAACCCTTCGGCTTTGCCGAGGCTTGGGTCTGCTTTGCCTTCGTGGGACTGTTCCTCAACATCGTCGACTCGCTCGTCAAGCCGTTCCTGACGGTCATCTCGCTGCCGCTCACTATTATCACGCTTGGTATTTTTCAGCTCGTAGTCAACAGCTTTATGCTCGAGCTGGCCAGCTACCTGTCGGTCAATCTGCTGGGCGCGGGTATCTCCATTGCCGGCTTTGGATCGGCCTTTATGGGCAGCATCCTGGTATCCATCATGCGCAGCATTCTCGACAGCATCGCCGAGGGCTAGAACTGTTCAATACGAACCGTCATATCGACCCAAAACGAAGGCCGCCCATCGCAAAAAATGGGCGGCCTTCTTATTTGTCAAGTCTCAAAGGACGAGAGAATCTACCATTTCTACCCCGTCCCCAAATGCAGGTGTGGGTTAGATGACATAGTCGTAGCCATGGTTGGGAGCGACAAGTTGATCGAGCGTCACACCGTCGAGGTAGTCGTTGATGAGCTTGTCCAGGTTCTTCCACACGTCGAGCGTGGGGCACTCGTCCGAACGCGAACAGCCCTTGCAGTCGCCGTCCAGGCATGCGACCGGTGCTAGGCTGCCCTCGGTCAGACGCAAGATCTCGCCCACCGTGTACTGCTCGGGCGGGCGCGTGAGCACGTAGCCGCCGCCCTTGCCACGCATACCCGAGAGCATGTTGGCACGTACGAGCGTAGCCAAGATGTTCTCGAGATATTTCTCGGAAATCCCCTGTCGCGCCGCGATCTCTTTGAGCGGGATGCGACCGGCCGCCTGGTGCTCGGCCAGATCGACCATAACGCGCAGGGCATATCTGCCCTTAGTAGAAACCAACATATATAGTGCTGCCTTTCGGTCATTTAGTCCGTAGAAATTCTAGCCGAAAAATTGGTTTTGAAAATACCCGTTCCGGTCAAGATGGTTAATCGACTCGTAATAATCTTCTATTTCCTATTGCGTTACTAGGCTTTACTGTCTACTATGCTTGCCAACAGCAAAACGAACAACCCATAAGGTTTGTGGGTTTCGCTGCTATGCACACCGTAAAACCACACGGTATCCAGTCATTTGAACACTTTGGAGGTTCACCATGAGCAAGGTTTACACGTCCATCGATCAGCTTATCGGCCACACCCCGCTTCTGGAGCTCACCCACTTTGAGGCCGACGAGGACCTCAAGGCTCGCGTGCTCGTCAAACTGGAATACTTCAACCCCGCCGGATCCGTTAAAGACCGCGTCGCCAAGAACATGATTGACGAGGCCGAGAAGGCTGGCAAGCTCGTGCGCGGCGGCGACTACACCATCATCGAGCCCACGAGCGGCAACACCGGCGTCGGCATCGCCTCGGTAGCGGCCGCCCGCGGCTACAAGGTGATCATCACCATGCCCGAGACCATGTCCGTCGAGCGCCGCAAGCTGATGCAGGCATACGGTGCGCAGCTCGTGCTCACCGACGGTTCCAAGGGCATGAAGGGCGCTATCGCCAAGGCCGAGGAGCTGCAGAAGGAGACTCCCAACAGCATCATCGCCGGCCAGTTTGTGAACCCCGCCAACCCCGCCATTCACAAGGCCACGACCGGCCCCGAGATCTGGGACGACACCGACGGCCAGGTCGACATCTTCGTCGCCGGAGTTGGCACCGGTGGCACCGTGACCGGCGTGGGCGAGTTCCTCAAGGAGCAGAACCCCGAGATTAAGGTCGTCGCCGTCGAGCCCGCCACCTCCCCGGTGCTCTCCAAGGGCCAGGCCGGCCCGCACAAAATCCAGGGCATCGGCGCCGGCTTTGTGCCCGACGTCCTCGACACCCAGGTCTACGACGAGATCATCCCCGTCGAGAACGACGACGCCTTTGCGACCGGCCGCGCCGTGGGCCACAAGGAGGGCGTGCTCGTGGGCATTTCGTCCGGTGCCGCCGTGTGGGCCGCACTGCAGCTGGCCAAGCGCCCCGAGAACGAGGGCAAGACCATCGTGGCCCTGCTTGCCGACACCGGCGAGCGTTACCTGTCCACGGCGCTCTTCCAGGACTAAGGACCCGTCACTTGTCGATAGGCCCAAGGCACGCCGGTCTCCCCTCTCTTCTGGCAGCCTGAGCTCATCCCAACAGGGTGTCCCACAGGACGCCCGAACTTGCTACAATGTCTGCGGCGCGGAACCAGCCTCCCGCGCCGCTTTTCTTTTTTGGCCACATGCCACCAAGGAGAACCTCCCCATGCACAACAAGCGCGTGCTCGTCGCCATGAGCGGCGGCGTCGATTCCAGCGTGACCGCGTACCTGCTCAAAAGCCAGGGCTACGAATGCGTCGGCGCCACCATGCGCCTCACCTGCCCCGCGCCCGATCCCGTCACGGGCATGAGTAAGGTCGACCGCGACATCGCCGATGCAAAGGCTGTCGCCGAGCGCCTGGGGATGCCCCACCATGTGCTCGACCTGCAGCAGACCTTCGACCGCAGTGTTATCGAGCGCTTTGTGAACGCCTACCAGGAGGGGCTGACGCCCAATCCGTGCATTATCTGCAACCGCCACATTAAGTTTGGCGCGCTGCTCGATGCGGCGCTGGACATGGGCTGCGACTACATCGCAACGGGACATTACGCCAAAACAAGCCAGGCGGCAGACGGCACCTGGCAGCTACATCGCGGCGAAGACCCCAAAAAGGACCAAAGCTACTTTTTGTATTCGCTTACGCAGGAGCGCCTTTCGCGCACAATCTTTCCGCTGGCAGGCCTAGACAAAGAGCGCGACGTGCGCCGTATAGCCGCCGAGCAGGGCTTTACCAACGCCCAGAAGGCCGAAAGCGAGGACATCTGCTTTATTCCAGACGGTGACTACGCGGGCTATATCGAGCGCCGCTGCGGACATCCCGCTGCACCGGGCGACATTGTGTGGCGCGACGGCAGCGTGGTCGGGCGCCACAATGGCGCGCTGCGCTATACCATCGGCCAGCGCAAGGGCCTGGGCGTCGCGATGGCGCATCCCGTATATGTGACGGGCGTCGACGCCGCCAACAACACCGTGCATCTGGGTGAGGCCGAGAACCTGACCGCCGCTGCCCTCACGGCCGATGAGTGGATCTGGAGCGCACCGGACGCACGCATGGAGGCGGAGCTGGATGCCGGCGGCATTCGCGTAGGTGCCAAGTACCGCTACCGTCAAAAGGACCAGGCAGCGACCCTTACGCGTGACGCCGACGGACAAATGCTGCTGACCTTTGACGAGCCGCAGCGAGCCATCGCCCCCGGCCAAGCCGTCGTCGTCTATCGCGGCGACATCGTCCTGGGTGGCGGTACGGTGACCGGCGCACTTAAGTAGCCGCAGGTTTATCGCTGCACGTGTCGAAGTACCTCAACAGCGGCACTAACCTCGATTATGCGACGCTCGAGGCCGCGGCGAATGGCCTCGAGTCGACCCTCCGCCGTCGCCCATTCGCTCTGCGAAAGAATCTCGATTGCCTCATCAACAAATCCGTTGAGCCGCGATGAATCGAACCAATCGAGTGAGTCCGCAAGCGCCAGCTGGACGGAAGGGTCGGGCCCAAACGGCTTAGCGGAAAACCCAAACTCCCCAGCTGCGAGCACGGCAGTTGGTACGTTGTACCACAGGCAGTTGCCGCTATCGAACAGCAGAGCAGGCCTTATCTCCAGGGTGTCGACATTGCGGATGATGCCGAAGTTCCGCCAATGGCGGTCGCTGTTGGCCAAAAGGGCATCGCAGACAATCATCTGCGACATAGACCTTCTCACGGCAGCCTCGTCTGCTCCATGCTTACCAAGGAAGCGGCAGTACCGGTCGTACGTCGAGTTTCCCCGCTGGCTACCAAGTGCGCCCTTAACGGAAACAGCCGGAACGTATTCCTCACGGCCGTCAAGAAAGTCGTCGCACAGGCACACAGGGCCATCGAACATTCGCTCAACCGTATAAGGAACAAACTCGCCCTCCGACAGCAAGCGACGATGTAAAGCCGTTGCAACCGCCTCGTTAAAGGGACGCTGATCGTCCATCCCGCACCCTTTAGCCAAAACGCGAATGCCGTTTCGGATCATCCACGATTTAGGGAGCTCGCCCTCGGATGTGTTGTCGGGATTTTTAAGACCGATACCTTCCAGCCAACCCGAGCGCTCTTCGGGCGCCGATCGCTCAAAATCATTCTCGAAGTAATTGAGGTTTCGCCATTCGAACCCGTCGCATTCTGCCGGCCGCAACCAATAGCAATCCGAAAGCGAGAGACCCAGGCACTGAACAGGAACCTCGATACCACTGGAAATTCCCAGTTCACGATAGCGCGAGACGAGTCCGGGGCGGACGTCAGGCACCGACCGATGGCTCCACCACACGTTGAGCTCCCGTTTATTCACCGTAGGAGAAGAGCTCGAGCACGTGCCAAACGGCATCCTCTGTGCATCGAGTACCTCGGCGATTTCGAAGGAAAACTCGCGCGTCGGATCAAACGAAACACGCGCAACCTCGTAATCGGCGGACATCAGCGTAAACTTGCGCCCCACATCGGCCGCAGGACGGCGTCCACGTTTGCGGACCTTTTGATAAGCGAGCGCAGAATCATACTCAACCATCTTCCGTCCGCCCACAATATCGAACGCGAGCGTTCCCGATGCGGCAAGTTGAGATATGCGGGCTTTCGTAACGCCCAACAGGCGGGCAGCATCACCCATAGACAAGTACTCAGACGTATCCATACACCGCATCACCTCGTTAAGTAATTTACACGTTTAGTTAATAGATTACAGACATCATAATACTAAACGACCCAAAGCGAAAAAAGGCCCGAGAAATCGGGCCTTAGCGATTGGTCAGCCGAGTCGCAAGCTGCTCCCCTAGCGCTGAACGTAGGCGCGGACGAGCTCGAAGGTGTTGCGCACGCCGTCCATGTGGCTACGCTCGTAGTTGTGGCTCGCGTACACGCCGGGGCCGATCAGACCATGGCGAATGTCGTAGCCGGCCGAGAGCGTGGCCTCGACGTCGGAGCCGTAGTGCGGGTACACATCGATGGCGTAATCGAGCTCCAGCTCGCGCGCGATGTTGGACAGTGTGGTTACCAGGTCGTAGTTGTACGGACCGCCCGAATCCTTGGCGCAAATCGAAACCATGCGCTCGGTGCAGCCCAGGTCGTCGCCCACGCAGCCCATGTCCACGCTGATCATCTCGCGCGTGTCGGCCGGCACAAAGGCACCGCCGTGGCCGACCTCCTCATACACGGTAAAGAGCAGCGAAACCTTGCGCGAAAGCGTCACCTCACCATCGGCGACGGCACGTGCCAACCCCAGCAAAATGGAAGCCGACAGCTTGTCGTCCAGGAAGCGGCTCTTAATGTAGCCGCTCTCCGTCACCGTGGTGCGCGGATCCATGGCGATGATGTCACCGGTCTGAATGCCCAGCTCGAGCACATCATCCTTGCTGTCGACGTTCTCATCGAGCAGGATCTCCATGTTCTTCTCAATGGTCTTGACCGGCTCATCGGCCACATGCGCCGAGGGCTCGGTGTTGAGGACCACACCCGTGTAAACATTGCCATCGCGCGTATAGACAGTGCAGTTCTCGCCATCGGCCGTAGACCACTGATGCCCACCAAGGGTCGTGGGGCGCAGACGACCATTGTCCTTAATGGAGCGCACCATAGCACCCAGGGTATCGACATGGCTCGCCAACACGAGCGGCTCGCCCTCGCCGCCAAGCTCCACCAGCACATTACCCTTATTAGAACGCTCAGGCCCAAACCCCATATCGCGCAGGGTCTCCATCAGATAATCAGTCGCCGCACGGGTATAGCCCGTAGGCGAAGCGATAGAAGTCAGCGTCTTAAGCTGGTCAGTAATAAAACCAAGCGTAGAATCCATTTGGGGCACCATCCACAACTCCAAAGTCAACATCCCGTAATCAGTAAAAGCCCCAACAACGATACCACCACGCACAAAAATTTACCCAGCGAGATGACCCATCGAGCTCTTCCGAACAGCGCCCGCCACGACAACGAGCCGGCGGGCCCCCGCCCGTTAGCCCCAGAATCTTTCCGCAGGACAGAAGGAGGCCCCGCCGCACGTAGTGCGCAGCGGGGCCTCCGACATGTCCGAGGACGATTCTGGGGCTAACGGGCAGGGGCCCGCCGAACCATGTTAAGCAGCCGGGCAGATCTTCTTGAAGAGCTCGATGACGTCGTCGAGCGTCGCCTCGCGCGGGTTGCCCGGGAAGCAGGCGTCGGCCATGGCGTCCTTGGCCAAGACCTCGATCTCGTCGGCCTTCATGGCCTCGCAGACGTGCGGGATGTTCACGTCGGCAGAGAGCTGCTTGACGGCGGCGATGGCGGCGTCGGCAGCCTCGTCGGTGCTCATGCCCGTGGTGTCAACACCCATGGCGACGGCAACCTTGGCCAGACGCTCGGCGCAAACCGGCTTGTTGAACTCCATGGCAATCGGCAGCAGCATGGCGCAAGCGACGCCGTGCGGGGTGTCGTAGTGAGCGGACAGGGTGTGAGCCATGGCGTGGTCGATACCCAGGCCAACATTGGAGAAGCCCATGCCGGCGACATACTGGCCAAGAGCCATGCCCTCGCGGCCGGAGCCGGGCTGACCGGACTTGGCCTCGGCGACAGAGTCGCGCAGGTTCTCGCTGATCAGCTTAATGGCCTCAAAGTGGAACATGTCGGAGAGCTCCCAAGCGCCCTTGGTGGTGTAGCCCTCGATGGCGTGGGTCAGAGCGTCCATGCCGGTGGAAGCAGTCAGGCCGGCGGGCATGGAGGCCATCATGTCGGGGTCGACGACGGCGACCTCGGGGGCGTCGTTGGTGTCGACGCACACGAACTTGCGGACCTTTTCGGGGTCGGTGATGACGTAGTTGATGGTCACCTCGGCAGCGGTACCGGCGGTCGTCGGCACGGCGATGGTGAATACGGCGTGATTCTTAGTCGGAGCAACACCCTCGAGGCTACGGACATCGGCAAACTCGGGGTTGTTGATGATAATGCCGATGGCCTTAGCGGTGTCCATGGAGGAGCCGCCACCGATGGTCACGATAGCGTCGGCCTCAGCGGCCTTGAAGGCCTCGACGCCGTCCTTGACGTTCTGGATGGTGGGGTTGGGCTTAATCTCGGAGTAGAGGCTCCAAGCGATGCCGGCGGCGTCGAGCTCGTCGGTCACCTTAGCGGTAACGCCAAACTTAACCAGATCGGGATCGGAGCAGACGAAAATCTTCTTGTAGCCGCGACGCTGGAGCTCGCCGGGGATCTCCTTGATGGCGCCGGAACCATGATAAGAAATGGTGTTGAGAACGAAACGATTAGCCATTGATAGCCTCCCATCGTGTGCGGGGCACCCATTACGCCCCACGCTATGAGTCCCATCCTAACGCTTTTGAAACGAAAAACACGTGAGAACGTCAAACTTTTTAAAGCGTTTCAACGGACGATGAAAAATATTGCGGCAAAGGGACAGCCCCTTTGCCGCATTCGGTTACTTTCGACAGCCCTCTTTCCAAGCCTCGGCCGCAACCTTCCAGCGTAAGCGCAAGTCGCGCTCGCGGTCGATGAACATGATGGCAAACGCGACAAACAGCAGCAAGCTCGCCACGACGATGGCGTGCAGGCCCATGCGCTCAATACACCAGTTGCCCAACACGGCGCCAAACACAAAGGTAAAGATCACGCCAAAGTACAGCAGGCCGTTTTCCAAAAAGCCGCGCCTGTGGGTGATGATGTAATCGTCCACGTTTTGCAGCGCGTTGCGCAAGTTGCCGATGCACATGGTCGTAGCGATGCCGTGACCGTGGATCTTGCGGAAGCTCTCGACCTGCATGCCGCAGGCAAACGAGGTGAGGCAGTTGGCGAGCAGGTTGAAATTGCCGCCCGGGATAAAGCTCACGCCCAGCAAGATGACGGCTTCAAAGAACACCGTTACCTGGCGCCAGTGAATCACGCTGCCAAACCGTTCGTGCACCAGGTCGGCAAGCATAATACCCACGGCAAACGACACCACAGGGAAGAAGTAGCGCCCCGCAAGTACCCAATTGCCCTCTGAGATGCTCACGCCCACCAGCAAGATGTTGCCCGTCTGCGCGTTGGCGAAAACATGATCGCGCCCAATGTACGAATAGACGTCCATAAAGCCACCGGCGAGCGCCAAGATGATGCCCAGCTCGATGGACTCCGATATCTGTTTGGCACGCTGCATCGTCGTGCATCCTCCTTGTTGACGACCCTCTCGTGCGTTGGCGGAAACATAACCGCCGTTCATACTGTAACCCATTGACAACATGGCGTGCGCGCGAGACGGGTTCTCCAACGCGCAGATACACAGTCTGGAAACAAACGACCGGCTCAGCAACGCTCTCACTCACCAGCTCATGTACTCCACCAGTCTTTTTAGCCCCGTCCCAAAAAGACTGGTTACAATTACGTGCAGCATACAAACACCGGGAGGGATCGTGGCAAAAAAGCCTCAGCACGCTCAGAACAACCAGCGCAGTCAGCAGGGCAAACAGGGCCAGCAGCAAAAGCGCGGCGGTAAGGCGCAGGGTGGGCACACCACGCATACCCCAGCAGCGCTCACACGCCCCTGGCGCCCGGGCCGCGATAAGTTCCTCCCCGTCAGCCGCGCCGACATGGATGCGCGCGGCTGGGACCAGTGCGACTTTGTCTACATCTGCGGCGACGCCTACGTGGACCACCCCAGCTTTGGTATGGCCATCATCAGCCGCGTCCTCGACGCGCACGGCTACAAAGTGGGCATCATCTGCCAGCCCGACTGGACCGACCCCGCCAGCATCACGGTGCTCGGTGAGCCGCGCCTGGGCTTTTTGGTCAGCGCCGGCAACATGGACTCCATGGTCAACCACTATTCGGTGACCAAGCACCGCCGCCACACCGATGCCTATACCCCCGGTGGCGAGGAGGGGCGCCGTCCCAACCGAGCCGTCACGGTCTACGGCAACCTCATCCGCCAGACGTTCAAGGACGCCCCCATCATTATCGGTGGCATCGAGGCGAGCCTGCGTCGCCTGGCCCACTACGACTACTGGCAGGACAAACTCAAGCGCTCGGTGTTGCTCGACTCGGGCGCCGACATCCTCATCTACGGCATGGGCGAGCACGCGATTGTCGAGATCGCCGACGCGCTCGACGCGGGACTGCCCGTCGATCAGATTACCTATATCAACGGCACCGTCTACCGCACCAGCTCACTCGACGAGGTCTACGACTACGACCTGCTGCCCAGCTGGGACGACCTTGCCGCCGACAAGCTCAACTACGCGCGCAGTTTTAACGTGCAGCAGCAAAACATGGACCCCATCACCGGACACCGCCTGGTGGAGCCCTATCCCAACAGCGTCTATGTGGTACAGAACCCGCCGTCGGCGACGCTCACCACCGATGAGATGGACGAGGTGGCCGAGCTCCCCTACGCACGTGATTGGCATCCCGACTACGACGTGGCAGGCGGCGTGCCGGCCTTTGCCGAGATCAAGTTTTCCATTAGCTCCAACCGCGGCTGTTTTGGCGAGTGCTCGTTTTGCGCGCTCACCTTCCACCAGGGCCGCGTGCTGCAGATGCGCAGCCACGACTCGATCATGCGCGAGGCCGAGCTGCTCACGCGCGACCCGGAGTTTAAGGGCTACATCAA
Organism: uncultured Collinsella sp.; assembly: GCA_900541725.1. Classification (GTDB taxonomy): domain Bacteria; phylum Actinomycetota; class Coriobacteriia; order Coriobacteriales; family Coriobacteriaceae; genus Collinsella. The sequence goes on from UQLB01000003.1 coordinate 64,829, forward strand.
CGACGTGGGCGGACCGACGGCCAACTTTAGCCGCCCGGCCTGCGACAAACAGCTCAAGCACGGCGTGTGCAAGAACAAGCGCTGCCTGTGGCCGAGCGTATGCAAGAACATGGTGGTCGACGAGAGCGGCTACACGCAGCTGCTGCGCGACCTGCGCCAGCTGCCGGGCGTCAAGAAGGTCTTTGTCCGCAGCGGCATCCGTTTTGACTACACCATGGCCGATGCCTCGGACGAGTTTTTGCGCGAGCTGCTGGAACACCATGTCTCGGGCCAGCTACGCGTGGCACCCGAGCACGTGAGCGACGCGGTGCTCTCCGTAATGGGCAAGCCGAGCCGCGCCGTCTACGATGCGTTCTGTCGCAAATTTGAGCGCTTGAACCGCGAATACGGACTCAAGCAGTATGTGGTGCCGTATCTGATATCGAGCCATCCCGGCTCGACGATGAAGGAAGCCGTGGACCTCGCCGAGGCCGTGCGCGACATGGGCTACATGCCCGAGCAGGTGCAGGACTTCTACCCCACGCCGTCCACCATGTCGACGTGCATGTACTACACCGGCGTGGACCCGCGCACCATGCAGCCGATCTATGTGGCGCGCGACCCGCACGAGAAGGCCATGCAACGTGCGCTCATCCAGTATCGCAAGCCCGAGAACTACAAGCTCGTGCGCGAGGCGCTGGAAAAAGCCGGCCGCCGCGATCTGATTGGCTACACCAAGCATTGCCTGATTCGTCCCGTGCCGCCGCGCCCGGGCGAGACATCGGCCAGCGGCGGGCATGGAACCGGCAAGAAGGGCGGCAAGCCGCACGGTGGCGCCGGCAAGGGGCCCAAGGGTAGCAAGGAGCACAGCGGCATGTCGCGCGCACAGAACACTGCCGGTCGCAATCGCGCAGCCCAGGGGCGTCAGGGCGCCAACGGAGGCGGACGCCGCAACTAGGGCAGCGGTGCGCTCGCTGCATCCACCCCACACGCGTGGCGCAGCGAACGCATTGCCTCAACGAGGATGACGCCGGCGATAGCGACCGTAATTGCCACATCGAGCGGCGTGTTCACAAACCAGAGCAACGTCATGAGATACGACCCGGCATTAAAGGCAAAGTGCAGCAGAATCGTGTAGCGGAGCTTTCCGGTCGTCACGAGCACCCAGCCAAAAATGAGGCCGGCAGCGCCCGCATAGCAGCCCTGCACCCAGTTCATATGCATAAAGCCAAAGATGGCCGCCTGCAGCACGATTGCCGCGGCGATACCCCACGTGCTTGGGGCCGCCCAAGGCACCATGGCGCCATCCTGCGCGCTCGCACGACGCCGGCGCTTCCAAAGTGGGCGGCACTGCGGATTAAACGCTCGGAGCGAAAACTCAAAAATAATGCCGCGCACCAGCAGCTCTTCACAAAATGGGGCGCCGAGTACCGTAGTCAGGACGGCGAGATAACTGGTGTCGCCCATGCCTGTTTCCTCGACAAGCTCGCTGTAGTCGGCCGCGGCATCGGGCAACAGCGACAGCGCGGCGTCGGTCACGTAGCCAACAACCACCTGCAGGGCCAGGCCGATCACGATAACGCAGGCGATGCGTTTCCACGCCCCACGCGCTCCCCCGCCGAGCGGGTGTTCGCTTTGCCGGCGTGCCATAAACGAACGCGGCCACAGATAACGCCACCACAGCAGCGCCATCAAAAACGATGCTGTCTGCGCGACGGCCTGAAGCAATTGAATGTCGAGGTCATCGATCGAAAAACCCATGAACACCGATGCGACGCCAAGGGCGGAAAACAAAACGACGCTCAGGGCAATATCGACAGCAACGACGCCAAAACAGGCAAGCGCCCAAATCATCGCATTGAGCATGCCAACCTCCTCCCGACGACTAGTCATTGGGAACGTTCTTCAACGACTAGCTGTTGGGGACAGTCTTTGCCAAAAGCCCCGCTGGGCGAGATGTCGAACGGGAAGGTGCCGCAGCGATTGAACGCGGCGATAAACATGCGGATGGCGTTGGACGGCGTGGTGCCCACGAGCTGGGTTGCCGCCGCGAAGGCTGCCTTCTCCTCGGGCAAGACCTTCGCGACTACGGGGGTCATGTGTTCTGCCATGGCGCTTCCTTTTTGAAACGACGGTAGTGCGGATAGATGCGGGCCACGCGGCTGGGCGACGGGCTGTGAAGGCAACCCGATTGGCCCGCATCCGGAGTTTGTTTCTGCGGCGTTGGTATTACTAGGTATTCCTAAGTATTACCCCGCAGATAGAATACCACACCCGACCCCATGGGGACGGAGGAAAACGAATCATTTTGTTGCTGAGTAAGTTTTTAGAGCGTGATGATGTCCGAGATATCGAGGGCTTGAGCGTCGACGACATCGTGCGTGGCGAGCAAGAGCGTGCGACCGTCGAGCAGGTCTAGCACGGCCTCGGCCGTCGCATCGCGCGCGGCGGCGTCCAGGCCGGTAAAGGGCTCATCCAGAATGACGGCACAGCCGCCACACAGCAGGGCTCGAGCGATCTCGACACGACGGCGCTGCCCGCCCGAAAGCTCAGCCACGCGAACATGCACGTCGATTCCCGGCACCAACCGGCGCAGCAAGGTCGTAGCGTTCGAAGCATCCACGCGCGCATCGGCACACACCAGCACGTTATCCAAAGCCGAGCTGCCCTCTACCAAGCGTGCATCCTGAAACACCATCGAGCACGGCGCGCACTCCCCCGCTGCCAACGAAAGCAGCGTCGACTTGCCCATGCCCGAAGCGCCCATCACGCAGATACGCCCACCCGCAGGCACGTTGAGCACCAGACCATCCAGCGCCGGCGCCCAGGGCGCACGATCGCCCACGGCAAGCGCAAGCTCCGCTGCGGCGCCATCGCTCGCAGCCCCCGCACGCCCGCGCAGTCCATGCCCATGCGCCCGCACGGCCGCGCGCCACGCCACGGGTCCCGAAACCCGCAGCAGCCACACCAGCACGCGCTCACACGCCCACGAGGCGGCAACGACCAGCACGGTCCACGCCAGCAAATCAGCCGTCTCAATCAAAAGCTTTGCCTGATAGATGCGCTCGCCCACGGTGCCCACCGCCATGCCGATCAGCTCGGCTGCCACGCCGGCCTTCCAGCTCATGCCGATCACGGCGCGGGCGCACGAAAGCACAAACGGCAGGACTTCGCGCCAGGTATGGGCGCAAAACAGGCGCCAGCCGCGCACGCCATGCAGACGGAACATCTGCTCCAGCGGTTTATTCACCTGTGCCAAGCCCTCGGCCAGCGAAAAATACACGCCCGGCAGCGCCATCAAAAAGACCGCGGCGATGCTCACGCGCGCCGATCCCAACCAAATAAGCAGCAGGACCACCACGCAGGCAACCGGCGTCGCCTTAACAAACGAAAGTGCCGGAGCCACCAGGCGCGCAAACGCCCGCAACCGTGACGAAATCCCGGCAAGCACGCCACCACACACCGCGGCAAGCGCCAGCCCGCCCAGTATCCGCGCGCCCGAGCCCACCAAAATCGCCCAGGTACCGCCATCGCACACCAGGCGCAGCAGCGCCACGGCAACAGCACCCGGCCCCGGCAAGATCAGTGGCTGCGCCACCAGCACCGCCGCGAAGACCCACACGGCAAGCCAAAAGGCGGCGACGGCACCTGCTGCCGCCACCGCCTTCATACGCTCTGTCATTTGTCGAGCAAACGCACGCACGGGCTACTCCATGTAGTAGAAATCGTCAGCCGGAAGTTTACCACCCACGGCGCTCGCGTCCGCGTCGGACAGCACCTGCAGATACCCACTAAGTGCCGCCTTCATATCCTTGCCCGCTTGGCACACGAGCATGCACCCGGGAATCGCCTTCTCGGCGATCTTGGCGTTGTCCACGATGCCGGCATCGACCACGGCCTGCGCCCAGTCTGCCGGCGCCGCATTGACAGCCTTAACGCTCGCCGCATGGCAGCTCAAGAACTCCGCCACAGCCTCGGGATGTTCCTCGGCAAACGCGCGGCGCACCACGGTCACGCCCGTCAGCAGGCGCGAACCCGTGTCACCTGCCAACTCGTCCCACACATCGGTCAGGCTTACCGGAGCCGACAGCCTGCCTTCGCTCTTGGCGATGGCAGCGGTCTTGAACGGCTCGGGTAGCACGCCCACGGCAGTCGGGTCGGCAAGCAGAGCCGAGAGCACCTCGGTAGGCTCGCTCTTAAACTCGAGCGTCACCTGACCGGCCAAGCCCGCGCGCTCCAGCAGGTAGTTCATGACGTACTCCGGCGTGGTGCCCTTGCCCGTCATATAGACAGTATGGCCCGCCAGATCGCCAAACGAGGCCACACTCGCGTCGCCCGTCACAACGTTCAGCACGCCTAGCGTGTTGATGTCGATGACCTGCACCGCGCCCTCGGTCTTGTTGTAGAGCACGCTCGCCACGTTGGCGGGCACCAGGGCGATATCGATATCGCCCTGAATGACCTTGGGCACAATCTCGTCGGCGGCAGTGTTGATCGCAAAGTCGAACTCATTGTCCGTCTCGCCATCGGCAGCCTGGTCCATAAACTGCACCAGGCCAATCGAGGTCGGCCCCTTGAGCGAGGCGACGTGCACCTCGACCGGCTCTGCGGCAGCACCGGCGCCGTCCGTGGCAGCCGAGCCCGCGGCGGACCCGGCACCGGCAGCCCCGCCGCCACAGCCCGCGAGCGCAAGTGACAGGGCGCCCGCGGCGAGCGCCGAGGCAAACCCCCGGCGCGACATTTCAACATCAAACGCGCGCATCGCTAGCACGTCCCCTCGTTAGGCATCGTCCATGCGTGATGGTCGGTATGCAGCAATTCCTCGGCCAGCGGCGAGAGCGGCGCACCCAAGAACTCGCTATAGCACGCCTGGACATCGGGATTCTCGTGCGAGAAGCGAATGTCCGCCTTCGCATCCAGGCCCCACAGCACCTGACCGCGCTCGGCTGCCAGCTCGCAGCCGTCGTGGATGGGCTGACCGCCGCCGCCGACGCAGCCACCCGGGCACGCCATGACCTCGACGAAGTCATAGCTCACACAGCCGTCGCGAATCGCGTCGAGCAGACGTTCAGCGTTGCCCAGCCCGTGTGCCACGGCGACGCGCACCTTGGTACCGTCGATATCGGCGACGGCTTCCTTCCAGCCGTCGAGTCCGCGCACGTCGGTAAAGAAATCGGCATCCGGGTTCTTACCCGTCACCAGGTAATATGCCGAGCGCACAGCAGCTTCCATCACACCGCCCGTGGCGCCAAAGATCACGCCTGCGCCCGTGCCAAAGCCCAGCGGCGTGTCGAGCGGCTCCTCGACCAGCGTGTCCACGCTCACGTGGCTCGCGCGGATCATGCGCACCATCTCGCGCACCGTCAGCGCAACGTCCACGTCGGGCGTACCGTCCTCGCCCACCATGCTCGGCAGCGCACACTCGGCCTTCTTGGCCGTGCACGGCATCACGGACACCACGAACAAGCGCTCGGGCTCAACGCCCAGCACCTTGGCGTAGTATGTCTTGGCGATGGCGCCGAACATCTGCTGCGGCGACTTGGACGTGGACAGGCTGTCGACAAACTCCGGATAGCGCGCCTTCACAAAGCGCACCCAACCCGGGCAGCAGCTCGTAAACATGGGCCAGCCGCGGCTGTCGCCTTCGCCCTTAGCGGCGGCGCCTAGGCGCTCGAGCAGCTCGGAACCCTCCTCCATAATGGTGAGGTCGGCCGAGAAATCGGTGTCGAACACGTACTCAAAGCCAACGCGGCGCAGTGCGCAGGCCAGACGCTCGACGGTTGCCTCCTCGCGAGATATGCCGAGCTCCTCGCCCCAGGCGCTGCGCACGGCAGGCGCGATCTGCACCAGCACGATCTTGTCGGGATTAGCGAGCGCGTCAAACACGGTCTCGGTATCGTCGCGCTCGCGCAGCGCGCCCGTCGGGCAATGCGTGATGCACTGGCCGCACGCGACGCAATCGGTCTTGCCGATCGGTGCGCGCCCGCGAGTACCCACAGCGGTATGCGTGGCGCGGTTGGTCAGGTCCCAAATCCCTAGGCCCTGCACGCTCTCGCACACCTTGATGCAGCGCATGCATTTAATGCACTTGTCGTTTTCGCGGATGATGGGGAAATCGAAATCCCAACCCTCGCCCGCCAAATGCCTTTGATACGGCAGATAGAAAATGCCCAGGTCGTTGGCGATGGTCTGCAGGTTGCAGTTGCCGCTGCGCACGCAGCTCGTGCACTGCGAATCGTGCTGGGACAGCAGCAGCTGCACGTTGGTGCGACGGGCCTCGCGGGCCTTGGGGCTGTTGGTGTGGACCACCATGCCGTCGAGCACGTAGTTGTTGCAGGCGGCAACCAGCTGGTCGCAGCTCTCAACCTCGACCACGCACACGCGGCAGCCGCCGATCTCGTTTAGATCGCGCAGATAGCACAGGGTGGGAATCTGGATGCCGACGGACTTGGCCGCATCCAGGATCGTGGTATGCTCGGGAACCACGACCTCGCAATTATCGATAGTGAGCTTGACCATGTTGTGCGCTCCGTTTTCGCTGTTGTCGCCGACGGTGGTTTTGTTGAGCTCTACCATTCCAGGTTCCTCCCTCCGCGGAACGCACCAAAGCCAAAGTGGTCGCAACGCAGGCAGCGGCTCGCCTCCTGGCGCGCCTCCTGCTCGGTGAGACCCTGCTCGACTAGATTCCAATCGTGAATACGCTCGCCGGCCTCGCGCTCGCTCAGCTCGCAGCGGCCGCACTCATGCTTGCCCTTAAACTGCACGGTCGGCAGCTCAACCTCGAGCTTGATCTTGTGGTCGAAACCCAGGTAGCGGTCGATGTTTGCCGAAGCCACGCGGCCGGCATTGATGGCTCGGATGACGGTGGCGGGGCCGGTCTGGCAGTCGCCGCCGCTAAAGAGGCCATCGAAGTTGGGCACGGCGCCGTCCGAATCGGTGATGACGCGACCCCACTTGCAGGCGATGCCCATGTCCTCAAACGGCTTGGAATCGATGTCCTGGCCAATGGCCACAAACACGCGCTCGCAGGGAATGACGCGCTCGGGCGTGGCGGCGGCACGCGGAGCCGGACGACCGCGGCGAGGCTCGCCGATAATCTGCGGCTGCACGCGCAGACCGTTCACGCGGCCGTCCTCGCCCGTCTCGATGGCGAGTGGAGCCGTCAACTCCAGCACCTCGCAGCCCTCGGCCTGGGCACCGGCGATCTCGGCGTCCTGGGCCGTCATATCGCAGATACGACGGCGGTAGACGATGCTTACCTTTTCGGCACCGCAGCGCACGGCAGAGCGTGCCACGTCCATGGCCACGTTGCCGCCGCCGATGACGCACACGCGCTGGCCGCTCAGGTCGGGCAGCTCGTCGTCGCCGATGGCGCGCAGCATCTTGACGGCCGATTCCACGCCGGGCGCTTCTTCGCCCGGAAGGCCGAGCTTCTTATCGCTGTGGGCGCCAATGGCCAGGTAGACGGCATCGAACTCGTCGCGCAGGCGAGCGAGCTCCTCGCCGTTCACGGAGTGGTCGAGTTCCACGTCGATACCGGCGCTCAAGATCCAGTCGACCTCGGCCTGCAGGCGCTCGCGCGGCAGACGATAGCTGGGGATGCCGTAGCGCAGCATGCCGCCCAGGTGGTGGCGCTGCTCAAAGATGGTCACCTTGTGGCCCATCACGGCCAGGTAGTAGGCGCAGGAAAGGCCGGCCGGGCCGCCGCCGATCACGGCGACGCGCTTACCGGTGTTGTCCACCACATGCGGCTTGTGGTCGTTGAGGTCACTGTGCTCAACGGCAAACCGCTTGAGGGCGAGGATGTTCATGGGGTCGTCGACCATGCCACGGCGGCAATGCATCTCACAGGGATGCTCGCACACCAGGCCGCAAACGAGCGGCAGCGGGTTATTCTTGCGGATGACCTTGACGGCATCGGCATAGCGGCCGGCCTCGACGAGCGAAATGTAACCGGGAATGTCGACATGCGCCGGACAGCCCGAGACGCACGGGACGCGGGCCTCGCGGTCAAAGCCACAGGAGTGCTCGCGGATGTGGTGCTCAAAATCGTCACGGAAACCGCGGATAGCCGTAAGCGCCATGGCGCCGGCCTCGTAACCGATGGCGCAATCGCTCGAAAGATAGATGGTGCGGGCGGTGCGCTCGATCAGATTGAGCGTGGACTCGTCGGCGCGGCCCTCGAGCACATCGGCGAGCAGATCGCTCAGCGCGCTCAGGCCCACGCGGCAGGGCGTGCACTTGCCGCAGCTCTGGGTGGAGCACAGGTTGACGAGCGTCGCCGTAAACTCGACGGGGCACGGGGCGAGCGAACTCACCGCCAGACGACGTCCGAGTGCATCGTGCAGGTCGTCCATGACGGCCTGAGCGTGGCTGCGTTCCATTACGTGCAGTCGAGCCATAAGATCCCCTCTCACATGGCAGCCCGGAGGCGAGGCCGGGCGAAATTGCTACACGCACAACACTGACCTAAAAAGTTGTTAGGTCTCCACGCAGTTCGGCAGGCGGTATGAAATGTCACCATCAGCGGTGAAAATGAACATTATCGCAGATAAATGCCATATTTGATAAAACGCGTTACCAAATTGCAATATTCAATGTGAAAAAGAGCGCCTTACTATTTTTCCTTTTTGATCCGTTTTCCTCCGTCCCCTTCGGATCACATGATCCCTTGGGAACGGAGGAAAACGGATCGTTTTTGGTGCAAAAGGGCCAGGTTTGTTTGCACCAATCTCACTTGCGCTAGATGAAGAGCTCGCATTCCTTCCGCGCGACGCAAACCTTGCTCAGCATCTGGGAAACAGCGGATAGTTTGTTGGAATCAAGCTTGCGAGCACCTCGCGGACATACGGCGATGCAGCGCATGCAGGAGATGCACGCCTCGCCAGCTGCTCGTTTGGGGTCACTCTTGTCGATAGCGCAAACGGGGCACGCCGCGGCGCATGCACCGCAGGAGACACAATCCTCTGTTGCCTCGGGTGCCATGCGGTGACCTCCGGCTTGTTTATAAGGACGATTGCCGGGGATAGAGGGCCCGGACGCATCCTCAGCCAACAGCTTTTGCTGAATTTGCTGCGCAAACTCTGCGAGCTGCGCCGCATCCTGCGCATCCGGTCGCCCAGCAGCAAACTGACGAGCAACGGAATGCTCAGCAATAGCAGAAACCGCTGCAACAACCCTAAATACGGCGCGCTTCGCAACGTCCTCCAGCTCTACGAGCGTGTCCTCAAACGCGCGGTTTCCGTATACGCAAACCAAAACAGCCCGAGCCCCGTTGCCGCGCACCATGCCCAACCGGTCAGCCACCACAGCCGGGATTCTACCGGCATACGCCGGCACAGAGATTACGGCCACGTCGTCCTCAGTCATCGAGACAGCGCTGAAATCTAGCCCGCTATCGGCCAGATCGACGGTAACGGTATTCTTGCCCAGTGCCCCGGCCACAAGGCCAGACACCTTCCGCGTTCCACCCGTCGGACTAAACACAATTTCGAATACGCTCATCGAGGCACCCTCCCCTACGCCTGGCAACGCGTCAAGCCGCTTTCACATCCAGCCAGAGTATACGGCGCATGGGATCCCCGTTTTGGTGCACCAAGCACCCCAATGCACCCACCCTACGCTGTCTGCCTCTTCGTTTTGTATAAATTACGGTACAGATTGCATATACTTACTGGATACCGCCGCGTTCTCCTGAGGTACCCCATCCCGGCACGTGCAAAAAACGGAGTATTCTGCAACGTGACCGCGTCAGCACCGCCGCGGGTGGGCAAAACTGTAGGGCGCCGTATCATTCTAAGTCCCGACATGGCGAGAATGACGCGCCCCTGCTCCGGAAAACGGCGAAATCTGACTCGGAACGCTCGCTAGGGATATCCGAAGGCCACCGTTGGCGACGTCGAATCATATGCAGACAACTCGAACTGCAGAATACTCCAAAAAATGCACGGCGCACCCCATGGGACCCATTGCTGCATGGCAGAAAATAGGTCCTCGGCATCCCCCAGATGCATTCCCGAGAACATCACGTTTGAATTAGCGATGGACACGGCAAACAAAAGGGCCCGAGCGTTGTTTGCTCGGGCCCTTAGCTTGTCTCACGCTAGCGCGCGATGCGCATCTTACTTGCGCTTGCCGCCGCCGTCGCCGGGGCGACGGGAGCTGCCACCGCGCTTGCCGCCACGGCTGTTGCCGTAGCTGCCACGGTTATCGCGACCGCCGGCACGGCCGCCACGGGAGCCGGCCTGGTTGCCGCCACGACCACCACGATAGCCGCCGCGACGCTCTTCGCGGGTATCGTCGTAGTTGCGCCAGTCATCGCGACGATCGCGGCTGGCACGCGGGTCACGACGATCACGCGACTCGTTAGAACGACCAGCGCCGCCGCGGCCGCCATTGCCGCGAGCACCCTCGCGACGCTCGCCGCCGCGGCTACCGCGCTCTTCAAAGCGCTTGCCGCCACGGGACTCACCGCCACGGGCAGTACGCTCACCGCGACCCTCGCCGCCGCGACGCTCATCACGGCCGCCGCGCTCGTCATCACGACCGGAACGCCGGCGGTCGCCCGCACCGCGCTTGCCACCGCGCGAACCGCGGCCCTCGTCCTCGCGCTCGACACGACGACGACCGCCGCGGTCCTCGTCCTCACGACGACGGCGGTGTGCCTCGCCCTGGAACTGCTTGGCACGGCGCTCGGCACGGTTGCCGCGCGGGGCCTGCTCAACGACACCAGCACCGCCGCGCTCCTCGGCAGCCACCTCGCGGGCCACGCTCTCCACAGCCTCGTCCACGCGAGCCTGAACGCCCTCGCGCACGCGGGTCTTGCCGCCGCGCTTGGGACGGCTCGGACGCTCACCGTCGCCGCGACGCTCGTCTCGACCGCGGTTGGAACGACCGGCCACATCACCGTAATCGTCGCCGTTGCGTTTGCCGTCGCGACGCGCCTGCTCAAGCTTCTTCTTGCTCTTGGACTTGCCGCGCTTGGTCTTCTTCTTCACCTTAAAGGCCGCAGGATCGCGCTCGGGGTCAACCGCGGGCGGATTGGGGCCCACATGCAGGTCGCCGGCCTCGTAGATGTCGGCGGTCTTGTCCATGAGCTTCTCGATCTCGTAGAACTCATCGACATCCTGCTCGGTCACAAACGTGATGGCCCAGCCCAGCTCGCCGGCGCGGCCCGTACGGCCAATACGGTGGATGTAGTCGGTCGGCTCGGCCGGCACGTCAAAGTTCACGACGTAGCGCACGTCGCTGATGTCGATGCCGCGGGCGAGCACGTCGGTTGCCACCAACACGTCGACGGTACCGTCGCGGAAGGCCGAAAGGGCACGCTCGCGCTGAGCCTGGCTGCGGTTGCCGTGAATCGCGGCGGCCTTGATGCCCTTGCGCTCCAGACGACGGCAGCAGCTGTCGGCGCGGTGCTTGGTGCGCATAAAGACGATGGTGCGCTCCGGGCCCTCCTTCTTGAGGAACTCGGGCAACAGGTTATTCTTGGCCTCGATGGACACCGGGAATACAAACTGGTCGACGGTGTCGGCGGTCGACGTGGCGGGCGCGATCTCCACGCGTGCCGGGTCGCTCACCAGGTCGGTGATCTCGCCCACGGCCTCCTCGTCGAGCGTGGCCGAGAACAGCAGCGTCTGACGCTCGGCCGGCGTCTCGCGCACAATGCGGCGGACGGCGGGCAAAAAGCCCATGTCGAGCATGCGGTCGGCCTCGTCCAGCACCAGCACCTTGACCTCGTCCAGGTGGCAGGCGCCCTGCTCGATCAGGTCAACCAGACGGCCCGGCGTAGCGACCAGGATGTCACAGCCGTACTTGAGCGCCGCGGTCTGCGGCTTGTAGCTCACGCCGCCCACGACGGTCACGGCGACATGGCCAGTGACGTCGGCAATCTTGCTCGCGACCTCGTCGATCTGCTGGGCAAGCTCGCGCGTAGGGGTGATGACGAGCATCACGGGGCCGCGGCCGTTGCCCTCGGGCTTTTTAGCACCGCGACGACGGTTGCGGCCGCCGCGCTCGCGCACGGGTTTGGGAGGAGCGATGTGCTCCAGATTATTCATGGTCGGCAGCAAGAAGGCGGCCGTCTTGCCGGTGCCGGTCTGAGCGGCGGCAAGCAGGTCGCGGCCCTCGAGCACCACGGGGATCGAGCCAGCCTGGACGGGCGTCGGCGCCGTGTAGCCCAGGTTCTCGATGGCACGAAGCATCTCGTCCGAAAGTCCCAGCTCGTCAAAGGCGGGCAGGTTCTCGGTCGCGGACTCGACGGTCTCGGCGGCGCTGGCCTCGTCGGCGGCATCGAAGGCAGCCTGGGTCATGGCCTCGCGGGCCTCGTCCAGAATCTCGGCGTCCGTGACGTCGGATACAGAATTACGCATATGTTGTTGTTCCTTATCTGCACGCGCAATGGGCACGGCATGCGGCCGCGCGGGCGTGCTTGGTAGTGCGCTAATACATACAAAAACGGGTGCGCACAGAGAGGACGTTGCTCAGCACGCTGGCGATCGCTTTGGCAGCCCTATCACGCGCCGTCCAGACGCAGCAGCTCTAAGCGATGGAGCAGATTCGCCGCCGGTTAGTATACCCGCACTCCGTATGCCCCCACGTAAACCACAGATGACGAGGCGGACGGGGCGGGCCTGGCCGATTGTCTCAATCTGTAACAGATGCAGGGCAAAACCGGGTCCAAATGTTACAGAACAAGACAGAGGGGGATTTCCGTCCAGTCCAAACCAAATCTCTCAGTCTTCCTGCAATTTCGAACATGTGGCCTATAATGTTGCTTTGGTTACGCTGTATATTGCGCAGCCATTTAATACGTCGCCCACCGGGAGCCATTAATTCCTATCGCCATATTGGCTAGGAAGCAATCAAAGGAGGTATCCGTGGCAGCAGAGACGCCTTGCTCGGTCCTCTATAACGATATCCGCTCGTTCGGCGGTCTTAAACATCTCGAGATCGCCCGAATGCTCATCAATGGAAACTCTTATCTCGGCAGTACCCTGCTCGAGAAATGCTCTTCCAACCGCTCGTATCTCACCCGTTACATCGTCCATCGCAAGCCTGACCAGTGCGCGCCCGCCATCTACAGCGACTTTACCGTCACCACGCTCAACCTTTCCGCGGCAATCTGCAGCAAGCTCGGCGGCGGCGAGTCCGCCTATCGGGCAATCGCCGAGCACTATCGCGGTCCGGCCGCCAACGAAATGATGTCGGCTCTCGCCAGCTACAAGCTGGACAGCCGCCTATATGCAAATGCCCTCAATCGCATCGACAACTTTGACGGCAATGCCGTGCGTGAGAAAAGCACGCTTTACCTTATGCTCTTTGTGGCAACGGGGGCGCTCGCCGATCCCGTTCAGGGCGTGGCCACCGTCGAGCGCTTTTGCGACAGCAAGACGGGTGGGCACTTTGGCACCACCGAAACTACCGTCGGACGTGGCTTTATGGGCAGTCTGGATCAGCCGCACGCCGTCGCTCCCAACCTCGGTCTGCTCAGGACACATGCCGACAACTGCGTCGACATGCAAATCCATCCCCTCACACGCGATCCGCGTGGCACGGTAATTGGATCCTTGCCCAAAACCTCGCCCAGCATCACCGATGTGGGCGCCGACGCATCGCGCGAACATCTTCGCATTTGGCTTGAGGGTGAGCACTGGTACGCCCAGGGCCTTGGATCGACCAACGGCACGGTGCTCGAATCGGGCGCGGGCGACGGCGATATCGTAATCGAGCCGCCGCGCGACCTACGCGAGCCCGGCAAGATCTATCCCCCAGTGGAAATCGAAAACAGCGACAGGCTCCATCTGGGTCTCTACACGACATTCCTTGTCATTGTGGACTAGCGCGGACGGCGATCGAAAGACGGAAGCCGTCCGTCTTTCGTCTTCTACCTTCTGCGTCGTAAACGACAATGCTCAGCGGTATACGTGGGCAGTGCGGCTATCATGGTACTTTACCGATATCCGCACTGCTCGCGTAAACGTGCGGCAACCCATGCCAGACAAAGGAACGCCATGGATACTACCGATAGCGCCTATGGCGACAAACTCGTCCGTCTCGATACGTTCGATACCGCCGTGGCGGTCGACCCCAGCGCCGAGGACGACGCCAAGCGTCGGTTTATGACGCTTATTCTCCAGACGGCCCACCGCAACAACGGCAACATCGGGCACGTGCTGCGCGCGACCAACACGAGCGGCGAGGTCTTTGCCGTCAAGCTACTCAAGGACAATGCCATCCTTTCCGGCCAAGCCCCCGACCGCTCCGCCGAGCAATCGGCCGCGCACCTGGCCAACACCGCCGCGCTGTTCGAAGAGTACCGTCACTTGTGCACTGTCTCGCACCTGCGCGGATTTCCGCGCGTCTATGGCTACGGCTCGTGTGAGGATGACCCGCTCATCCTCATGGAGTGGGTCGAGGGCACCTCACTCAAGCAGGCGCTGCCCCTGCTTCCGCACGACGCCTCGGGCGGGCTGACCACCCAGATGGTCGCCGCCGTCGGAAACGCCGTGCTTCGTGCGCTCTTGATGACCCAAGGCCTCGTGAATCCGGTCATTCATCGCGACCTGTCGCCTGCCAATATCATGTTCCGCACCACCAGCCGAACGCTCGAGCAGCAGATTGCCGATTGCTCCTTTGACCCCTGCCTCATCGACATGGGCTCCGCGACCATGGCTCTCGGCGACGACACGATCACCCGGCGCGCCGACATCTGGCGCTTTGCCACGCCCGCATACGCCGCGCCCGAGATGCTCACGCAGGATATCGAAGGCATCGCGGCCCTTCGCCGTTCGCCGGCAATCGACGTCTATGCGCTTTCGAGCATTTTGTACCAGCTCTACAGCGGTCGCAAACCGTTTGACTTTGAGTCGACGGACGCCGCTGCAACCGGCTCGTTCTATCTCGTAAAGACCAAGACCAAGCCGGCACCGCTCGAGCCGCGCTGCGAGGGCGATGAAGCGCTTGTCCAAATCATCATGAAGGGTCTCTCAGTCGAGCAGTGCGATCGCCCTACCGAGCAGCAGATGCTCGAGGTGCTCTCGACATACCTCACCGACGCCGAATCCGAGGGCCGCGAGGGCGCGGGCAGTGACGCCGCAATCGACATCGACTCCGGTACGCACCTTAAGGTCGACGTCGCCGGCGAGCGCGCGCGAGAGATTCTGGAGCAGGCCCGGCACGATGCCATGACCCGCCGCCGGTTTATTATCGGTGGCGTCGTTGCAGCCGTTGCGGGGCTCAGCGTCGTTGGGGCGGCGACCCATGGCTTTGGCATCCCCGACTACCTGGACGGCATCCGCGGTTCGCTTGACGACTACACCTGGGATCAGCTGCAGGAGATTTCGCTCAAGATTAAGGCCGCCGAGACCCGTAGCGAGGCACGCGAGATTGCCAAGCGCTATCACCTGCTCGATGTCGATGGGCGTATCCCCTATCCGTGTACCAAGCGTGTCACGCTCACCAACGGGCTGCAGGTTGGCGCGCAGCTTGTGGGCATCCGCCACGATGAACTTCTGGACGGGACGGGCAAGGCCGGACTGACGTTTATGTTCGATGCGGGTATTGCCGAGCGCAACGCTGCGGCTGAACCGCCGAGCGCCGGCTGGGCAGATTGCGAGCTGCGGGAATGGCTCAACGGCGACGGCCTTAAGCTGCTGCCCAACGAGTTGCGCGCACTCATCAAATCTGTCAAAAAGATCTCGAATAACGCTGGCGCCGCCAACAGTGCATCGTGTCTGAGCGAGTTGCCCGCAACCCTTTGGCTGCCCGCCATGGTCGAGCTGTGCGGTACGCAACCGCCCGATTCGTTTGCCGAGGACTATCACTACCTGGCAGACATCTACAACGGCGAGGGCAAGGAGTACCAACTCTTCCGCGAGCTCAAGGTGAGCCCGTATTCCACGAACGAGACGATGGTCCGTCAGTGGAAGGGCAAGGACACCTGCTGGTGGGAGCGCACGGTGAGCCCCGACTCATCGGAGACCGAAGGCACGCTCTACATAAACCGTGTGGGCCACGACGGCGACGCCTTTACGTACGCAACGCCTGCGGACAAGCCAAACAAACGAACCTGTGTGATCCCCGGATTCTGTATCTAGGCGGCGGGCGTCTTGCCATGACGGGACCCCTCCCCGTCAATTGTCTTGATCTGTAACACTAGCTCGGCAGACACAGGTCTAGATGTTACAGAACGAGACATTAGCTTGCCGAGAACTTCGCCTCATAAATGTGACTCAAGTGTGTCGATATTTGCTTGCCAATGTTGCGCAACAGAAGCCCCTTCGGCGGTCGTAACGTACGAATTGTCATAGGTACCCCTTCAACGATTGGGAGAAGAAATGGCAAAGTACGCACCTAAACACTTGGAAGTCTCAGGCGGCGCCGAGTCTCGCCCCACATTCTCGGGCCATAAGGCAACACGACTCGCCATCACCGCGGCAACCACCATCGCTATGACTGGCTCGTCGCTGCTCGCGCCGTTCTCGGCATTTGCCAACGATGTGAGTGATACCACGGCACAGGACGCGATCATGTCCCGCTTGCCGTCCGCGCCGGCGAGGCGGCAGGCTCCGCAGTAAAGGCAAACGCCCAGAAGATTGCCGACTTGCAGGCCGCAATCGACGCCGCAAAGGCCGCCGAGGCAGACGCCAAATCCGACTACGACACGGCGGCTGCCCCCTATACCGAAAAGCAGGTGGCACGCGACAACGCCCAGACCGCCTACGACGCCTCCGTCTCCGATAATTCGCAGGCAGAAGCCGCCGCGCGTGCCGAATACGCCCGTCAGCTCGACGAAAGCGTCAAGGCGGCTGACAGCGCCAGTGCCACGCTGAAGGATGCCCAAGGAAAGCTCGATGCTGCCAAGGCCGATGCCGAGAGCAAGGCAAAGGCACTCGACTCCGCAAAGCAGTCGGCAGCCGATACGCAGGCCAAGCTCGAGGCAGCCCAGAAGGCAGCCGCCAACGCAACGCCGGAGGAAATCAAGGTCGCCGAGCAGGCTGCCGCAGATGCGCAGGCCGCTCTGAACCAAGCAAAGGCTGCGAAGGCCGCTGCCGATTCCGCGCTCGCCGATGCCCAACAGGCTCAGAGCGCCGCGCAGAGTGCTTACGACGAGGCGGCAGGCACGCTGGCTTCCGCTCAGCAGGAAAAGACCGCCGCGGATGGTAAGGTAGTCGCGGCACAGACAGCGTACGACAGCGCACAAGCCGATTTGGCGGCCGCAAAGGCAGGCGCCGAGGGCCCGGAGTATGACGCCGCCCAGGCAAAGGTCGATGCTGCCCAAAGCGCACTCGACCAGGCGAAGCAGCAGCAGGCGGCTGCCGAAGCAAGCCTTTCTCAGGCAAATAGCGACGTTGCATCCAAGCAGGACGCCCTCACCGGTGCCGAAAGCGAGCTCGAAGCCAAGAAGCAGACAGTCGCAGCAGCCGAAAATGATGTAACGGCAGCCCAGACGAAAGCCGATGCGGCGCAATCGGAGTTGACCTCGGCAAAGCAGGCACATGCTACCGAACTGGAGAAAGCAAAGGCCGCTCAGAAACAAGTCGATCAGGCAAAAGCCGAGAAGGAGCAGGCAGACAAGGCGCTCAAAACTGCCAAGGCAAACCAGGCGGCCGCCGATCAAGCCGTTATCGATGCACAGAAAGCATACGATACGTGCAAGGCGGCAACCGATAAGGCAACGACGGCGGAGGCGCAGAGCGTCATCGGCTTCTACCAGTTCATCGGTGCCAACGACGCTGCAAACATCATCTATAGGCAGAGCGATAAAAACCCGACGACCATTGGCGATAAAAAAGACGGCACGTCACTCGACAACGCCAAGCTTTCGTTTGGCAAGCTGCGCGAAATTAATGAATATCGCAAAAGCGTCGGCCTTAGCGAGCTTAAGGTAACGGCAGAGCAAATGGCAATCGCTCAGTCTGATTCCAATTACTCCGACGCAACGAAGGGGCACTCAGACTATGCCGGATTTGAAAATGCCGCTTGGAACTTCAGCACGAAAGAAAACATCGCGCACCAATGGGTTGATGGCGAAAAGAAAATATTTGACGATGCTGCAGCGAAAGCCGGCCTTGGCAACGTTGCCCCCAAAGATGCTTGGAAGACTTTCTGGAGTCACGGTACCGAATTCGGAGCCCAAGGCGTGGGTTTTGGCACCGTCGGCCATTATTTGAATATCGTACAACCTAACGCCAAAACCATGGGATACGGCATCAACTCGCGCGGAACCCTTTGGCCGTATGTGTTCGTCTTGGAGATCGACAACAATTACGGTTCGTACGAGAAAGAATACTCGATCGATGAACTCGAGAATCTCTTTGATCAGTATCAGCTGAGCCTCTCCAAAGCCAGCGAAAAGCTCGCCGCCGCAAAGACGGACCTTGAACAAAAGCGCAGCACAGCGGCATCGAAAGCCAATGCCGTAAAGGTAGCTGAGACCCTCGTCGCTCAAAAGCAGGAAGGCGTTGATACCGCGAACAGCAACCTTGCCGCCAAGAACGACAGCGCAGCAAGTGCCGCCGCCGCTGTTGCCCTAGCAGAGCAGAATCTCGCCAAGGCAAACGGAAAAGTTACCGAAGCCGAAGACCAGGTCAAAGCCGCCCAAAGTAACGTGGCGACCGCAGAGCAGGTCGTCAACCAGAAGCGCGCCGAGCTTAAGGCATCGCAAGAGCAAGCCGCTCAGAGTCAGAAGAAGGTTGATGACGCCAAGGCAGAAACTCTCGTAAAGCAGCAGGCTCTGCAAGATGCAAAGAAGGAACTTGCCAAGTATTCTGCCGATGTTGCTGCGGCTCAGGAAAAGGCTGACAAGGCCCATCAAACGCTTGATGAAGCCACGGCAGCCCAGACGTCTGCCCAGAGTGCTCTCGAAAAGGCGGAGCGCGACGCGGCTGCCAAGAAGCAGGCCCTCGACACCGCGAAGGACAACGCCGAGGCCAAGGCGGCGACCGCGGAGCACGCTGCGAGCGATCTGACCACGGCGAAAAACGACTTTGCTTCAAAGAAGGCCCATGCCGACGCCCTGAGCAACGCGGCCAACAATCTTACCGCGGCCAAGGCGGCCAAGAAGGACGCCGACGCAGCAGTGACTGAGGCCGGAGTCGCCCTTGGTGCGGCAAATGATGCCATCGCGAACGCCGAACAGGCGATCGAGAATTCTCAGGCCGCATCGGATGCCGCTGTCGCTACCCTCGGAAAGCTAAAGTCCATCAACGTCGAAAACGGCATTGCTACTGGCTCTGATGCAAACGCGAATGATACTCTCAATGCCCTCTTTGCCAAGTGCGTCGCCGCCAAGCAGGCAGAACATAACGCAAAGGCCGCACTTGATGCCGCTCAGGCAGACCTTGATGCTGCGACGCCCGCCTACACCGCAGCGCTCAATGCCTACAACGAGGCGAAGGCAAAACGCGTAGCCGCCGAGCAAGCCCTGAAGGACGAGATCGCCCGCCAGGAGCAAGAGGCAGCGAAGGCCGAGCAGGCCAAGATCACGCAGGCTGCCGCTAAGCCGGCTGCTGGAAAGCCGTCTACCGGCAACGCCAAGACGGCCGCCAACTCGGCACTTCCCACCACAGGCGACAATGCTGCGCTCACCGGTGAGACGTTTGTCATCGGAGGTGTCGTGCTCGTAGCCGCTGGCGTCTTCCTGACCGACAAGAAGCGTCGTCAGGAGTAAGGATTTCAGGAGGACGGCTTCTCCTCCCTCCCACCGCTTCGCAAACCCTGCCCAGCATGCGCCGGGGCGCCCATCACGCGGGCGCCCCGGCGTTTTACGTTGTATGCCCGGGGCATCTGCTCCGAGATTGTCTCGATCTGTAACAAATACTCGGTAAAACGGGGTCTAGTTGTTACAGATCGAGACGTTAGTTTTCGGCTGAAATGTTTGTCTAAATCTGTAACAGCTATGGTTCAAAAACCGGTCCAGACGTTACAGATTGAGATGTTTGGCAAAGACGACCGCCGATTGAGCAGCCACCCTCATCTGTAATGAAAAGTCATACATTCCAACTACTACTAGACACCCCCAGGGGGTATGGGTGTATAGTATCATCAGGTTAACAATTCCAACAGCGAACAACAGAAAGGAGAAGCCATGGCTCAAGATAAGTTCGATGTGGGCGGCATGACGTGCGCCGCCTGTCAGGCGCACGTGGACCGTGCCGTGAGCAAGCTCGACGGCGTCGAGAGCGTCGCGGTCAATCTGCTCGCCGGTTCCATGCTGGTGAACTATGACCCCGCGCAGGTCACCCCCGACGACATCTGCACCGCCGTCGATCGCGCTGGCTACTCGGCCTCGCCCGTCAGCACGGGCACCGACGCTGTCCAAAGCGGAAGTGCGCAAGCCAGGTCCGGCGCCGCCCATATGGAGTCGCCCACCAAAAAGTTGGAGGCCGCCGCCTCTGCCATGCGCACCCGCCTCATCGTCTCGATCGTCTTCCTCATCCCACTGTTCTACATAGGCATGGGGCACATGCTCGGCTGGCCGCTGCCCGGCATCTTCACCGACCACACCCACAGCATGACGCTCGCTCTCACCGAGCTCGCCCTGCTCATCCCCATCGTCTACATCAACGACGCGTACTTTATCAACGGGTTTAAATCGCTCGCGCACGGCGCACCCACCATGGACGCCCTTATTGCCGTGGGCGCCACCGCCTCCATCGCCTGGTCGCTCTACGCCATGTTCATCATGGCCGACCAACTAGCCGCGGATCAGGTCCACGAGGCCATGATGACGAGCATGGACAATCTGTATTTTGAAAGCGCCGGCACGATCTTGTCGCTCGTCACCGTGGGCAAATACCTCGAGACGCGCAGCAAGTCCAAAACCGGCGGCGCCATCGAGGCGCTCATTGACCTGGCGCCAAAGACCGCGACCGTCGTGGCCGAGGACGGTACCGAGGCCACCGTCGACGTCGATGCTATTCTGCCCGGCCAGGTGCTGCGCGTGCGCCCCGGCGAGTCCATCCCCGTCGACGGCGTGGTACTCGAGGGCGCCTCGGCCGTCGATGAAAGCGCGCTGACCGGCGAGTCCATCCCTGTGGAAAAGACCGCCGGCGACACCGTCAACGCCGCCACGGTCAACCGCACCGGATCGTTTACCTTCCGTGCCACGCGCGTGGGCGCCGACACGTCGCTCGCCAAGATCATCCAGCTCGTCGAGGACGCCAACGCCACCAAGGCGCCCATCGCCCGCATGGCCGATAAGGTCGCCGGCGTGTTCGTACCCGTCGTGTTTGCGATCTCGGCCGTGACTTTTGTGGCGTGGATGGTACTGACCGGCAGCGTCAACGAAGCGCTCACCTCCGCCGTGGCCGTGCTGGTGATCAGTTGTCCGTGCGCGTTGGGCCTGGCTACGCCGGTCGCCATTATGGTCGGCACCGGCAAGGGCGCCGAGATGGGCATTCTGTTTAAGAGCGCCGAGGCGCTGGAGAATCTGCGCAACGTGGGCACCGTGGTGCTCGACAAGACGGGCACCGTTACCCGCGGCAAGCCGGCCGTAACCGACATTGTGGTTGCCGAGCGCGTCGACGGCGCGCCCGTCATGAGCGAGAAAGCGCTGCTCAAGCTGGCCGCCGCACTGGAGCGCCAGAGCGAGCATCCGCTGGCAGAGGCGATTATGGCCGAGTGCGAGACACGCGGGATCGTCGCGCGCACGGTTGAGGACTTTGCCGCCGTGCCCGGCCGTGGCGTCACGGCGCGCGAAGGTCAAAATGTCATCGCCGCCGGTAACGTGCGGCTGATGAGCGAGCTGGGAGTCACCGTGCCCACGGGCTTTGCCGAGCAATTTGCCGCCGAGGGCAAGACGCCGCTGTTCTTTGCCAAGAACGGTGAGCTTGTCGGCACCATTGCTGTGGCCGATGAGGTTAAGGAGACGAGTGCCGAGGCTATCGCCGCGCTGCGCTCGCTCGGCATCGACGTTCGCATGCTCACCGGCGATAACAGCGTGACGGCCGAGGCCATCGCTCGCCGCGTGGGACTCGCCAGCGACCAGGTCATCGCGGACGTTCTGCCCGCCGACAAGGAGCGTCACGTGCGCGAGCTGCAGGACGCGGGCGGCAAGGTCGCCATGGTGGGCGACGGTATCAACGACTCCCCCGCCCTGGCGCGCGCCGACGTGGGCCTTGCCATCGGTACCGGCGCCGACATCGCCAAGGAGGGTGCCGACGTGGTGCTCATGCGCAGCGATCTTATGGATGTCGCCCGCGCTATTGAGCTGTCGCGCGCCACGATCCGCAACATCAAGCAGGACCTGTTCTGGGCGCTGTTCTACAACGGCATCGGCATTCCGCTGGCCGCGGGCGTGTTCTTCCCCCTCACCGGCTGGCAGCTCTCGCCCATGTTCGGCGCCGCAGCGATGAGTCTGTCGAGCGTATGCGTCGTGAGCAATGCCTTGCGTCTGAAATCCTTTAAGCCCAAAGTGGCAAAATAGGATCACCATTAAGTCCATTTAGAACGGGTTTTCCAGGTGCCCGAGATTGACCTGAAAGAGGAGCGACGCGTACTTTGGTACGCGAGCGACGGCTTGAAGGTCAAGGTCGGGTGCCTGGGAAAGCCGACACAACAGAGAGGAATACCCATGCGTTTCACAATTAAGACTTCCGGCCTTATGTGCGGCCATTGCGACGCCACTGTCGAGACCGCGCTGCTCAACGTGGCCGGCGTGACCGATGCCGATGCCGATCACGAGACCCAGACCGTCCAGGTTGAGTGCGCCGACACCATAACCGCCGAGCAGCTCGCCGCCGCCGTCGAAGGCGCCGGCGAGAAGTTCCACGCCCTGTCCGTGACCGCCGCCTAGCAACTGATGGGGACATCCGGAAGATCGACCAGAAACGAGGACTCGCCATGATGGCAGATCACAAATCGGTGACCCGCATGCTCAAGACAGCGCGTGGGCAGATCGACGGCATCCTGCGGATGGTCGAGGAGGACCGTTACTGCGTCGACATCTCCACGCAGCTCATGGCGACGCAGGCACTCATCGCGCGCATTAACGCCGATGTGCTCAAGGCCCATATCGAGGGCTGCGTCGCCTCGGCCATCGAATCGGGTGACGAGGAGCTCAAAGCCGCCAAGCTCGCCGAAATCGAACGCGTCGTCGACAAGCTCGCCAAGTAATTGGCGCATGGGGGTCAGGTTTCTTTGCACCACCTTGGCGCATGGGGGACAGGTCATTTTGCACCACCTTGGTGCAGATTAACCTGTCCCCCATGCACCAAATGGGGTATAAAGGCGTGCAGCATATCGAATGAGAGGCAGTTTGCATGGATAACTTTATAAAAGGTCGCAACGGCGCCGACGAACTCACCATCGTGCTCGGCTTTTTCGGCATCATCCTCGCGATGATCGGGTCGCTCGCACATTTCCAGTGGCTCAGCTGGATCGCCATCGCCGTCATCGTGATCGGCGTGCTGCGCGGCCTGTCCAAGAACGTCGACGCACGCCGCAAGGAGAACGAGGCCTTTGTCGCCGCGACCGCGAACGTCCCCGGCCTGGGCAAGTTCGTCGCCAGCCTGGGCGGCGGCGCTGCGGCGGCCAATGCCTCGCGCGCAGCCGGCACCAGCAAAGAGGACCTGGAGCGCGCCAAGCGCACGGCAAAGAAGATGTGGGAGGGCCGCAAGACCACGGCCTACCTCAAGTGTCCCAACTGCGGCCAGATGCTCTCCGTCCCCAAGGGCAAGGGCAAGATCCGCGTCACCTGCCCCAAGTGCCACGCCAAGATGGAAACCCGCTCCTAGCCACTGCGCGTGAGACAAATTAATCAGGTTTGTTTGTCCCAAATCTTAAGCATTTGTTCGATAAAAAAGCCGAGGCCTCGCACTGAGACCTCGGCTTTTTTGCATGGGGCGACGACATTCGACGAAGCTGTCGCCCCGTCACGCCAGAGCCTACGCCACGCCGTCGCGGGCAAGCTCCTCGGCCAGCGCCTCAGCCGGCATGGCCATAATCGCGTCGAGCTCGGCGTCCACCTCGGGAATACGCTTCACCTTGAGCTTGCGTACCAGATTACCGCGACACATCACATGTATCGGCTCACGCAGAGCGCACAGATTATCGAGAGGATTCTCGCGCGTTACCAAGATATCGGCAGCCTTGCCGCACTCGATCGCGCCAGTATCGCCGCCCAGCCCCAGCAGCTCGGCATTAACCTGCGTGGCTGTATGCAGTGCGAAGGCGTTGCTCACGTCGACATACTTGGCAAAATAGGCGACCTCGCGCCACATGTCATACTGCGTCACGAACGGGCAGCTTGAGTCCGTGCCAAGGCCCACCTTAACGCCAGCTTCCAGTGCGGCACGGGCGCTCTCGATGATGCCCGAGCACACGATGTCGCCGTTCTTCTTTTGCGTATCGGTAGAATGGGTCTTTTCCGGGTCGAGCAATACAAACGGCAGCGCCGGGCTGATAGTGCAGGTCACACTCGGGGCACGCCCCTCGAGCTGCGTGCCCGCGGCGCCACGGTACAGCTCCAGAATCTCGGGCGTCAACGGAGCGCCGTGCTCAATCGTATCAACGCCGGCCTCAAGCGCGGCCTTCACGCCCTCGGTACTCTCGACATGAGCCATAACCGGAAGGCCCATATCGTGCGCCGCCTTGCACGCCGCCGCGGCAACCTCCACCGGCATACGCAGCACGCCCGGCTCGCCCACCTCGGTCGCATCGAACACGCCGCCCGTCACGAACAGCTTAATGACGTCGGCACCGCGCGCATACAGGTCGCGCACCTGTTCGGCCGCCTCGGCGGGACTGTTGGCCACCTGGGCGAACAAGCCCGCACCATGGCCGCCCGGAACCGTGACGCCCGTTCCCGGCGCCACCAGACGCGGACCCTGATACTTGCCGGCATCGATAGCATCGCGCACTGCGATGTCGGCAAACAGCGGGTCGCCTGCACCGCGCACCGTGGTCACGCCGCTTGCCAGCTGCTGTTGGGCGCTGCCTTTGAGGATGTGGCGCACGATGGCGCGGCCCACGGGATTATCGAGCTTCTTCATCAGCGCGCCCGCATCGCCCGCCGAAACCGGCTTGCCCGAGCCGCACAGATGCACATGCATATTGATGAGGCCCGGCATGAGATACGCACCTGCCAGGTCGATGACCTCGGCGCCTGCAGGCGCCTGCGCCACAGCACTCGGCCCCATCCAGGTGATGACACCGCGTTCAACGGCCACGGCCATGTCGGGCTGCGGCTCCATATGTTCCGAACCATCCAGGACGGTCGCATTGATAAACAACGTGGGACGATCGGCAGACGCCATATCGGGCTCCTCCCCCTCAATTAACATGAACATTTGTTCATTATCGCCTAGTCCAGCAGGGTTGCTGCAGACATATCGGCTAACGGAGAAAGGAGGGGAATATGAGGGAGGACGGGAGTCGATGCAGCCCTTCCCCAGCGGTGCCTACAAAACATCTCAATCTGTAACAGGAGAACCGTCTTTGAGCCTCCAGATGTTACAGAACAAGATCTTTCGGTCGCATACCCACCCTTTATCTCAATCTGTAACAGATAGACCGGTTTTCAGCAGCTAGATGTTACAGATTGAGACATTCGGTCGAGGCCGCACTTGTTCATCTCAATCTGTAACAATTACGGGCCCAAACAGCCCCAAGATGTTACAGACCGAGACAAACCCTCTCAGCGCCCATACCACTGACGCTTCCATTCCTTAGCCAGATCCGCCTGTTGCGGAATACCCGCCAGCCTCATCTTCTCGACCAGCTTCACCGGATTCTTAAGCTCGTTAAACGTAAACCGAAGCACCTTATGCCCGAGCATTGTCAGATGGGATTCCCGCTGACGCTCCGCCACAAACGGATCGATCGGCTCCCGGCCCTCGCCGGTCTGCAGCGTATACTTTCCCTTTCCGTCGAGCTCGCCGATCACGCACGTTCCATCCTCGAGCTTCCAGAAATAGTCGACGCGAAACACACGAGTCGGATCGAGCGGATCATGAAACTCCACCTGCAACTGCGGCACCGGAAAGCCGTACGCGATGAAGAACGCCCGGAAGCGCGACTCGCCGCCGTTTTCTGACAGCCCGTCCGCATGCGATGCAATCACCTGCGCCCTGCGATACCCACGCCGACCTTCGCAATCGGCGCGAAGTCGCTCGCACAACTCACCGCACGACGAACCCTTCGCCCGCAAAGCAGAATCGGCAATTGCCAGCCCATAGGAAAACGGTGCCCGTAGCAGGCAATTCTCCACCGTGCGCCAAAACGGCGTCACCCGCACACCGTCGACGCGCTCGAGTGCACCCGCCGCCTGCGGACGCAGCAACCTGCACCCACTGCTCAACGCCGCAGAGCAGCCCGTCTTAACAAGAAATCGCGGCCCGAGCAAATCGTTCGGCACCTCCAAGCCCCACAAAAGCGCCGCGTCATAACCCCAAAACGCCCAATCGGGATGAAACTCCGCAAGCCCCTTAATAGTCCGCAGCGCTCGATCCACCGGCGTCAATGCATCCCAATCATGCTGAAAACAGAACAGATACGACTCGGGCTCCGCGATATCATCGGTCCCCACATGGCGCCGCAGCCACATGAGCTCGGCATTGTCGTGGGTTACAAGCAGCGTCCCCTGCTCGCCCGCCCCCGCGAGCCGAGCGAGCATCCTGTTTCGCGCCAATGTGTTACGAGTCGCATGTTTATGCTTGCAGACGGCACTGGACACCTTAATCACCATCACATCAGTCAAACGAGTCATCGTCTCTGTTGCCCGCCGCGTCCGTTCATCTCAATCTGTAACAGGAAGACGGCATTTGAGCCTCCAGATATTACAGATCGAGATCTTTCGGCAGAGCCCAACCCTTTGTCTCAATCTGTAACAGGTAGACCGGCCTTCAGCCTCCAGGTGTTACAGATCGAGATCTTTCATCAGCAGCCAATCTTCCGTCTCGATCTGTAACAGTTACGTGGCAAAACGGCCTCCAGATGTTACAGAACGAGACATTCGGACAGCCCGCGCCAGTTCATCTCAATCTGTAACAGGTAGACCGCGTTTTGACAGCCAGTTGTTACAGATCAAGACAAGCCGGCATCGGCCCCGCCCCTACTCCCACTCCTGCTCGTAGATGTTGAGCGACTTTACGTACCGTCCCTGGGCGCCCATGATGTCGCGGACCAGACGCAAGAAGAAACTGATGCACGAGGTGTCAAAGCCATCCTGCAGGTCCTCCGGATGCACCGCACCAGGCCCATCGACCGCCGTGTCACTCAGGCGTGCGATGTCATACAGATAGAGCTGTCCCGCTGTCAGCCAAACATCGTCGACACACGCGAGGCGCACCGCAATCGCGCCGTCGCTCCAATGCTCCTTTTGCACGATATGCGGGTCGTAGACATCAAAACGGCGGTCGGCGCGCGTATCCTTCAGCGCAACCATACCAGTCGCAGGATCCTTGCCCAAAATGCCAAAGCGCGAAAAGTACTGCGTATCGCGCACCTGCTTAAGTCGCTCGAGCGAAGCGGGCGAAATTGACGCTGGTGGCTCGTCAACATACAGTTCGAGCAGCGTCGCGCCATGGCGATAAGGGCGCTCAAACAATAGCCAATCGGTAAACGCCATGTTATAGGCCATGATTTCTTTTTGCGAGGGCTCGGCGTAATAGCTGAGCCACGGGTCGACAATGATCTCGAACTGCTCGCGCGCCGGCTCTAGGAATTGAAACTTCCGCAGCATCCAAAAATGGGCCATATCGGCAATATCGTTGCCGACAGCTTCGACCAGCTGCGCTCGGTCAAAAACATGATCAGTCATGGCATCCTCCTCAAACTGATGGACCTCAATTTGAGCTTACGAGGAGGGCGGACGACCGTGGCCAGCACGGGCAAAATGGGCCTCCGGCTGCAAACCAGATGCTGACCAAACACTTGGCGGAACACTTGACCGAATGAGCGCACCGCAAAGAAACCGCAGGTAGACATAGACAGCCAACCCGCCCTTTTGAGCCAGATGCCCGCAGCCACCACAGAAAGAGCAGAGTAGCACAGTCGCAAACGTCGACGAATGAACACTTGTACGTCGACAAACGAACAGGCGCCCCGCGAAGAGTGTCCCCAACGACTAGACAAAAAAATGACTAGTCGTTGGGGACGTTCTTAAATGACTACTTTACAGCTCCAACGCCTCGGCGACTTCGGCTGCGCAGGCCAGGGCATCGGCCATGGCATTCACAACGAGCGAGCTGCCGTTGCGGGCATCACCCGCCACATACACCGGCGCGGCATCCGCGGCGACACCCTCCGTGCGAGCCGCGAGGTGCGAGCCCTCGGCAGCCATCACCGGCAGCGGACGACCAGCGGTAGCAACAGGCACGCTCACCGCATCGAACACGCCATGCTCGGGACCCGTAAAGCCGCATGCGATGAGCACCAGCTGCGCCGGCACCTCGTGCTCGGAGCCCGCGATGCGCTCCGGCTTCCCCGCCGACCAGTCCAGGTCGACCACGCGCAGACCAGCAGCCGCGCCCTTCTTGTCCAGCAGCACCTCGAGCGTATCCACGCCCCAGGCACGCATCTCGCCACCCATGGCAACGATGGCCTCCTGCTGGCCGTAGTCGGTCTTCTTCACGTTGGGCCACTGCGGCCAGGGGTTGCTCGCCGCGCGCTTATCGGGCGCCGCCGGCAAGAACTCAAACTGGCGCACGCTGCGCGCACCCTGGCGCACCGCGGTACCCACGCAGTCGTTGCCGGTATCACCGCCGCCAATGACCACGACATCCAAACCACGCGCGTCAATGGCAGGCTCGCCGCCGTCGAGCACCGAGACGGTCGAGGCCGTCAGATAGTCCACAGCGTACACCACGCCCGGAGCGTCAATGTTCGCAGCCGAAAGGCCACGCGGAGCACGGGCGCCGGCAGCCACCACGACGGCATCAAAGTCGTCGAGCTTGGCGGCAACCTTGGGATCGCTTACGTCGGCGTTCAGCTCAAAGACAATGCCCAGCTCACGCATGAGTGCCACGCGGCGCTCGACCACGGACTTCTCGAGCTTCATGTTGGGGATGCCGTACATGAGCAGGCCGCCCGGACGGTCGTCGCGCTCAAACACCGTCACGCGGGCGCCGCGGCGGGCGAGCTCCCACGCGGCTACCAGGCCAGCAGGGCCGGAGCCCACCACGGCAACCGTGGGCGCGCCCTCCCCCGCTGGCTCAAAGCGGCGCGGGCCGCCGTTGGCCCACTCGTGGTCGCTGATCGCACGCTCGTTGTCGTGAATCGTCGTGGGCTGGCCGTCGACCGAGCCCAAGTTGCACGCGGCCTCGCACAGCGCCGGGCACACGCGGCTCGTGAACTCGGGCATGGGTGAGGTGAGCGACAGACGCTCGGCCGCCTCGTCCCAGCGGCCGCGATACACCAGCTCATTCCACTCGGGAATCAGGTTGTGCAGCGGGCAGCCGCTCGGACGCGCCTTGCCAAAGCTCGCGCCCATCTGGCAAAACGCCACGCCGCACATCATGCAGCGGCTCGCCTGAGCACGTCGTGCGTCATCGTCGAGCTCCACGTACAGCGGATCGAAATCGCGGCTGCGCTCCTCCACAGGGCGAAGCTCGTGGGCCACGCGATCGATATCAAGAAAAGCACCGGGCTTACCCATGGCACTTACGCCTCCTTCTTGGTCGAAGCAACAGAGCTGGCAGCGGCGGTCGCAGCACCAGCCACAGCGCCACCCGCAACATCAAAGCGATCAACATCAGCAGCGTCGGCGCGACCGGTCACGATGTCAAACGCCAGCCCCTCGGCCTGCGCATGCGTCTTGCCCGCGCCCTCGGCGGCGGCGACAATCGCCAGCACGCGCTCGTACTCGGTCGGGATGACCTTCACAAAATGCTTGCTCATCGAGTCAAAGCTGTAGAGCAGCTTAATGCCGCGCGGGCTCTGCGTCGCGTCCACGTGCTCCTGGATAAGCTTGCGGATCTGCGCCAGCTCGTCGGCCGTCGGAGCCTTGAGCTCAACGCTCTCGTGGTTCACACGGGCATCGAGCGTGCCGTACTGGTCATAGACATAGGCCACACCGCCTGTCATGCCGGCGGCGAAGTTCTGCCCGACCTCGCCCAAAATGAGCGCCAGGCCGCCCGTCATGTACTCGCAGCCATGGTTGCCGCAGCCCTCGACCACCACGGTGGCGCCGGAGTTGCGAACGCCAAAGCGCTGGCCGGCCAGGCCGTTAATGAAGCCACGGCCGCTCGTGGCGCCAAAGAACGCCACGTTGCCCACGATGATGTTCTCGTCGAACTTGTAGGTCGCACGCGGGTTGGGGCGCACGGAGACCTCGCCGCCCGAAAGGCCCTTGCCAAAGTAGTCGTTGGCGTCGCCGCACACGTTGAGCGTCACACCGCGCGGCAGGAACGCGCCAAAGCTCTGACCGGCCGAGCCATCGCAATCGATGGTGATGGAACCGGCGGGCAGGCCCTCGGGATGCGCCTTGGTCACCGCGTTGCCCAGGATGGTGCCCACGCAGCGGTTGACGTTGGCGATATCGGCGCGGAAGCGAATCGGGCGCAGGTGCGCACGGGCATCGGCCGTATAGGGCACAAACAGCGTGGAGTCGAGCGTCTTGTCGAGCTCGCTGTCCGCAGCCATCTGGGGCAGGAAGTGACGGCCGTCGGCGCCCGGGATGTGGGCACCAAACTCACAGGTCGCGCTTGCCAGCACGGGCGACAGATCGAGCAGGTTGGCCTTGCGGTTGCCCGGGACCTCGATCTGGCGCAGGCACTCGGGATGGCCGACCATCTCGTCGACGGTGCGGAAGCCCAGGCTCGCCATGACCTCGCGCAGCTGCTCGGCCACAAAGAGCATAAAGTGCTCGACGTGCTCGGGCTTGCCGCGGAAGCCGCGACGCAGGCGGCAGTTCTGCGTGGCGATGCCGGCCGGGCAGGTGTCCTGCTGACAGTCGCGCTGCATGAGGCAGCCCATGGAGATGAGCGGCATGGTCGCAAAGCCAAACTCCTCGGCACCCAGCAGGCAGGCGACGGCGACGTCGGTACCGTCCATGAGCTTGCCGTCGGCCTCGAGCACCACGCGCGAGCGCAGGCCGTTTTGCAGCAGCGTCTGCTGGGCCTCGGCAAGACCGAGCTCCAACGGCAGACCGGCGTGCCAGATGGAATCGCGCGCAGCGGCGCCGGAACCGCCGTTGTGGCCGCTGATCAAGATCTTGTCGGCAGCACCCTTGGCCACACCGGTGGCGATGGTGCCGACGCCGGCCTCGCTGACCAGCTTGACCGACACGCGCGCGCCGGGGTTGGCGTTCTTAAGGTCAAAGATCAGCTCGGCCAGGTCCTCGATGGAGTAGATGTCGTGGTGCGGCGGAGGCGAGATCAGGCCGATGCCGGGCGTGGACTGACGGACCTCGGCGATCCAGGGGTAGACCTTCTTGCCGGGCAGGTGACCACCCTCGCCGGGCTTGGCGCCCTGGGCCATCTTGATCTGGATCTCGAAGGCGCTGCACAGGTAACGACTCGTCACGCCAAAGCGCGCGCTTGCCACCTGCTTGATCGCGGAGTTCTTGGAGTCGCCGTTGGCCAGCGGGGTCTCGCGGCGAGGGTCCTCGCCGCCCTCGCCGGAGTTGGAGCGGCCGTGCAGGCGATTCATGGCGATGGCCATGCACTCGTGCGCCTCTTTGCTGATGGAGCCGTACGACATGGCTCCGGTGTTAAAGCGGCGGACGATGTTGAGCGCGGGCTCGACCTCGTCGATCGACACCGGGGTGCGGCCGCTGTCGTCAAAGTCCAGCAGGTCGCGCAGGCGCACGGCGCGGCCGGTGCGGTGCAGGCGGGCGCTGTACTCCTTAAAGGTGTCGTAGCTGTCCTCGCGGCAGGCGGTCTGCAGCAGGTAGACGGTCTGCGGGTCGATAAGGTGATCCTCGCCGCCGAGCGGACGCCACTTGGTCAGACCCAGCGTAGGCAGCTGCTCAGGCGCGGGGCTCTTAAGGATGGCGAGCGCGGCGTCGTAGCGCTCGTTCTGCTCGCGCTCGACGTCCTCGACACCCATGCCGCCCACGCGGCTCACCGTGCCGGCAAAGTACTCGTTGACGAACTCGGTGGTAAAGCCCACGGCCTCGAAGATCTGCGCGGAGTGGTAGCTCTGCACCGTAGAGATGCCCATCTTGGACATGATGGAGACGATGCCTGCGGTCGCTGCCTTGTTGTAGTTGTCGATGCCCTGCTCGGCCGTCACGTCCAGGTCGCCGTGTGCCGCCAGATCGCGGATGCACGCATGCGCGTTGTACGGATAGATGCCGCTCGCGGAGTAGCCCACCAGCGCCGCGAAGTCGTGCGGGGACACGGCGTCGCCGCACTCCACCACGATGTCGGCAAAGGTGCGCACGCCGGCGCGGATCAGGTGGTTATGGACGCAGCCCACGGCGAGCAGCGACGGCACGGGCACTTCGCCCGCGGCAGCGCGGTCGCTCAGCACCACGATGTTCACGCCATCGCGGACCGCGGCCTCAACGTCCTCGGCAAGCTGCTTGAGCGCGGCCTGCAGCGCGCCCTCGCCCGCATCGCGGCGGTACACGGCACGGAAGCGACGAGTCTTAAAGCCCACGCGGTCGATGGCGCAGATGCGGTCGAACTCTTCCTCGTTGAGCAGCGGGCGCTCCAGGCGCACCAGCTGGCAGGCCGTACGGGAGTCCTCGAGCAGGTTGCCGTGGTTGCCCAGGTAGAGCGTGGTCGAAGTCACCATATGCTCGCGCAGGGCGTCGATCGGCGGGTTCGTGACCTGGGCGAACAACTGATAGAAGTAGTCAAAGAACGAGCGCGTCTTCTTGGACAGGCAGGCCAGCGGCGCATCGATGCCCATCGAAGCGAGCGGGGCCTTGCCCTGCTGGGCCATGGGGCGCACGACCTCATCGACATCGTCCCAGTGATAGCCGAGCTTGGCCATGCGCACGGCGGCGGGCACCTCGGCGTCCTCGGCCGGCGTTACCGCGGCGGGCTTGTCGAGCGCGTCGACGGTCAGCGTCTCCTCGGCGATCCAATCGCGATAGGGCTTTTCCTTGGCGTAACGGGCGCGCAGCTCGTCGTTGTAGATCACGCGGCCGCGGGCAAAGTCGACCTCGAGCATCTGGCCCGGTCCCAGGCAGCCGCTCGTCAGGATGTTCTCGGGACGCACCTCGATGGTGCCCACCTCGCTCGCCAGCATAAAGCGGCCGTCACGCGTCACGTAGTAGCGAGCCGGGCGCAGACCGTTACGGTCGAGGGCGGCACCCAGGGTGCGGCCGTCGGTAAAGGCAATGGCGGCAGGACCGTCCCACGGCTCCATGAGCATGGACTGGTAGGCGTCGTAGGCGCGGCGCTCCTCGCTCAGGCTGTCGTTGTGGTCCCACGGCTCGGGCAGCAGCATGGATGCGGCGCGCGTGAGCGGACGACCGTTCATGACCAGGAACTCGAGCACGTTGTCCAGAATCGCGGAATCGGAGCCCTCACGGTTGATGATGGGCATCACGCGCTCAAGATCGTGCTGCAGCACGGGGCTGTACAGGTTGGGTTCGCGGGCACGGATCCAGTTGACGTTGCCCTTGAGGGTGTTGATCTCGCCGTTGTGGATGATAAAGCGGTTGGGGTGTGCGCGCTCCCAGCTGGGCGTGGTGTTGGTGGAGTAGCGCGAGTGAACGAGCGCCACGGCCGTCTTGACGGCGGCGTCGTTGAGGTCGATGAAGAAGCGGCGCATCTGCGTGGCGACGAGCATGCCCTTGTACACGATGGTGCGCGAACTCATGGAACAGACGTAGAAAATCTTGTCGCGCAAGGCGAACTCAGCGTCGGCCTTCTTCTCGATGGTGCGGCGGCACACGTACAGGCGGCGCTCGAAGGCATCGCCGGCGGGCGTGTCGTCCGGACGGCCCAGGAAGGCCTGCAGGATAGTGGGCATGCAGGCGCGGGCCGTCTCGCCCAGGTCGTGCGGGTCGACGGGCACCTCGCGCCAAAAGAGCAGCGGCACGCCGGCCTCGGCGCAGCCCTCCTCAAACACGCGACGGGCGTCCTCTACTCCCTTGTCGTCCTGCGGGAAGAACAGCATGGCCACGCCATAGTCGCCCTCTGCCGGCAGAATCTGACCGCACTTTTGAGCCTCTTTACGGAAAAAGTGATGCGGAACCTGGAACAGGATGCCAGCGCCGTCGCCGGTGTTCTTCTCGAGTCCCGTACCACCGCGGTGCTCCAAGTTAACCAGAATGGACAGTGCATCGTCCAGAATCTGGTGATGGCGCTCACCGTTGATATCGGCAAGCGCGCCGATGCCACATGCATCGTGGTCGAATTCGGGGCGATAAAGGCCCTGCTGCTGAGCGGAATCTGCCTGCATCGCGATCCTCCCCTAGGTGTTAGACAGTCAGTTGACTAGGCATACTAGAAGCATCACCGGTCCGTTGTGTTTCCCGCCCGTTTCGAAACAATCGCGTAACGCACGCCCTACGAGTGGACACCGCCGACCTCAAGGGCGACAACATAGGCCCCAAGTTCGGCCTGCAAACTCACCTCTTCAAACATCTCAATCTGTAACAGTAAGACCCAATTTCCATCCCTAGTTGTTACAGATCAAGACATTTCGGCAATCCCCTTTCACCAGCCTATCCAAATACAACAATTTTGTTAGTCTTGGTTAACTTTTTAGCCTAAAACAGGTATCCTTTGCGGCGTCAAACAAACGACACGCAGGAGCGCACCATGCTCAACCATCTCAAACATCATTTTGGCTCCCGACGCACCGGTGGTCACGGAGGCCTAGACATTGCGCGGCATATCGGCCCCGGGCTGCTCGTGACCGTCGGCTTTATCGACCCGGGCAACTGGGCCTCCAATATGGCCGCGGGCTCGCAGTTTGGCTACGCGCTGCTGTGGATCGTCACGCTGTCCACGATTATGCTCATCGTGCTGCAGCACAACGCGGCGCACCTGGGTATCGCCACGGGCGCCTGCCTTGCCGAGGCCACGACACGTTACCTCCCCCGCTTCGTCGG
This sequence comes from uncultured Collinsella sp., assembly GCA_900541725.1. Lineage (GTDB taxonomy): Bacteria > Actinomycetota > Coriobacteriia > Coriobacteriales > Coriobacteriaceae > Collinsella. The sequence continues at coordinate 99,768 of UQLB01000003.1, forward strand.
GCGCACGGTGCTCGCCAGTGCCTATCTCGCGACCATCGCCACCGCCATGGCCGAGGTCCTGGGCGGCGCGATTGCCCTTCAAATGCTCTTTGGGCTGCCCGTGCGTGCGGGCTGCGTCATCGTGGCGGCAGTATCGATGGCGATGCTCATGACGAACTCCTACAAGCATGCCGAACGCTGGATCATCGCCTTCGTAGGCGTGGTAGGACTCTCGTTTTTGGCCGAGCTTGCACTAGTCAAGGTCGACTGGCCGCAAGCCGCCGCAAGCTGGATCACGCCCAGTATGCCCACTGGCTCTGCCGCGATTATCGTGAGTGTCCTGGGTGCGGTCGTTATGCCACACAACCTTTTTCTGCACTCCGAGGTCATCCAATCTATGCACTTCGAAGGCCAAGGCGAGCAGGTTATCGAAGAACGTCTGCGCTACGAGCTCTTCGACACGCTCTTTTCGATGGGCGTGGGCTGGGCAATCAACTCGGCCATGGTCATCCTGGCCGCAACGACCTTCTTTGCGCACGGCATTATCGTAGACGACCTCGCCGTCGCAGCGGCCACGCTCTCCCCCATCTTGGGCCCGGCAAGCTCAACTATCTTTGCGGTAGCGCTGCTGTTCGCGGGACTATCGAGCAGCGTGACGGCGGGCATGGCGGCGGGCACCATCACCGCGGGCATGTTCGACGAGGAATACGACATCCACGACCGACACTCATCGATTGGGGTGGCGGCCTGTTTCGTCGGCGCAGTGACGGCGTGCCTAGTCGTCCCAAATCCTTTTGAAGGTCTCATCTGGAGTCAGGCACTGCTGTCGCTTCAGCTGCCGATTACGGTCTTTGTGCTCATACGGCTCACCAGCTCACGCCGCGTCATGGGCAAATACGCCAACTCGCGTCCACTCAACGCGCTGCTTGTAGGGATCGGTGCCATCGTGACGATTCTCGATGTCGTGTTGTTGACAGGGATGTAATGGGGCGGGGCACCTACCCAGGCAAACGTCTCGATCTGTAACATCTAGACCCGCTTTTGATGTCTAGATGTTACAGATCGAGATCATTCCGAGGGACAGCTCCGTTTGTCTCAATCTGTAACAAGTGGACCCAATTTCCACCGTTAGACGTTACAGATTAAGACAAAAGGTCGGCCGGACTCACAACAGACAGGATCGGCCAACAGCAACCGTGATCCCTTGGGGACGGAGGAAAAGGGTCCCGGCCGGGATATCCGACCGGGACCCTTGGACAGAGCTATGTGTTGCCGTGAGCCGCGTGCCGACGAGCTACTCCTCGACGAGCTCAAACTGATCGGGACCGACGCCGCACACCGGGCACACGTAATCCTCGGGCAGCTCGGGCGTGTCGACCTCAACCTCGTAACCACAAACGATGCACACGAACTTATACGTCTTCTTCTCCTCAGTCATGATGTTCTCCTCTCGAACGCGACTGGTGATGTACTTCATCTATTAGTATAGATTCTCAATAATATAATGCAAGTTTTTTTAAAACATTTCTAGCCTTGATACGAGGACGCCTTCGGAGGCGTCTTGCCCTTCAGGACCTTATGGTAGTAATCGTAGGTGAGCGGCGTCTCGTCGCTCAGGCGCTCGGCATCCTCGACCTCGCCGATAAACAGTAGATGCGTGCCCACATCCACAGTGTCGATCAAACGGCAGCTAAACAGGGCCGCCGCGTGCTCGGGCACATAGGGCATGCCCAGAGCCGTCTCGCGGGTCTCGTATTTGGCAAACTTGTCATAATCGCTGCTGGTGCGGAACCCAAAGTTACCGATGTAGAGCATGTCGGCGGTCTGATCGATCACGGTCAGCGCGAACGCTTTGGCCGAAGCGATGACGCCCGAGGTGACGTTGTTCTTGTTCACGGCAATCGAGATGCGCGGCGGGGCGGATGTCACCTGCACCGCCGTGTTGATGACGCAGCCGGCGCGCAGCCCGTCTGCAGCGGAGCTCACCACGTACAGGCCGCTCGGCATGGTAAAGAACGCAGTTTTGTCCATAACGATCACTCCCCTAACTCGGGTTGGAACCTCATGGATGTATGTACCCACAAAAAAGGCAGCGCCCAAAACGGACGCCGCCTTTGAAACATATGTGTCAGAACAGTAAGAAAGATAAGACACCCGCAGTTGCGGTGAAATAGGGACTGAATAGCCCCTCAAACAGGCAAAACAGTCCGTATTCCACCGCAACTTATGAAGGACGGTCAGCGGTTGCGTTCCTTGAGGGCACGGTCGATCTCGCGTTGGACATCACGCTTGGCCATGTCCTCGCGCTTGTCGTAGAGCTTCTTGCCGCGACCCAGGCCCAGCAGCAGTTTTACGCGACCGTCGGTATTAAAGTAGAGCTCCAACGGAACCAGCGCATAACCACGGTTGCGAAGTTTGCCGTCAAGAAAGTCGATCTCCTTGCGGTGCAGCAGCAGACGGCGCCGACGATCGGGATCGCGATTCCACACGCCACCATGGCTATAAGGGTGGATATGCAGGCCGACGAGCCAGCACTCCCCGCCACGAATCAGTGCAAAGGTATCGGTAATCTGGCACGCGCGCTCGCGAATCGACTTGACCTCGGTACCGCTCAGCTCAATACCGCACTCAAACGTCTCATCGATAAAGTACTCGTGATGTGCCGAGCGATTCTTGGAAATGAGCTTGCGCTCGCGCTTACTGGGCATCGCCGGCCTCCTTGGCGCCATCGGCGTTTGAGCCCGCAGCCTCGCGCTTTGCCCTGCGCTCGGCATTGAGCTCGGCATCGCTCTCGCGCACCAGCTTGATAATCGCCGCGCATGCCTTCTCGCCCACCAGGTCGCGGGCACGGACCGTCAGACGCGTAGCCTCCTGCTTGTCGCCGTCGCTTGCAGCATCGGTCGCGCACATGATCAGGCAGATGGCGATCTCGGCCGAAGGCGAGGTCGGCACGCCCTGCAGGGCGAGCTCACCCATCACATGGTCGTCACTCTCGTCCGCGGCATCCGGATAGGTGGTATGGATCTTGTTGAGCAGGCGCGTCGTATGCGCATCATTGGGCGCCAGGCGCAGCGCCAGACGTGCGCAGCCCACGGCAGCCGAAATGTTCTCGGTCTCGGGCTCCAAGAAGTACTGACCCAAGTTGGTGTAGGCGCGTGCGGCGCACTTACCGTCGCTCGCGCGCTCCAGCACCGAGAACGAGAGCGATGCCCACTCCTGCTTGTCCTCGAGCGCGCGGAACAGCTCGGCCAAGTCCAAGCGATAGTTGCAGTTCATGGGATCCCAACGCACGGCCTGCATCAGGGCATTCCGAGCACTCACATAATCCTGCTGGCGAATGTAGGCAAACGCCATGTCGGAGTACAGGCGGCCAAAGGGAACCTCGACCTGCACCAGCTCGCGCGGATCCTTCTCCACGCGGCGATAGGCCAGGCGCTCAAACTTGCTGTCGAAGCTAAAGTACTGGCGCTTCTCCTCCGTCTTGCACTCAGCGTCGATATACTCCTCGGCGAGCTCCACCAGACGCTCAAGCAGCGGCGTCGCCGTAGCCAGGTCGCCCTGCGCCAGATAGTTCTCGGCATACGTGATGTCTTCCAAGCTGATAGGCAGGTCCATGACAACTCCTCGGTCCGGGCGGCAGACTCAACGCGCGCCTTAAATATCGGTCAATACACAAAACCCGGGTCTCTTACGAGGCCCGGGCGTTCAATTTTGGTAGCCCGTACCAGATTCGAACTGGTGATCTCCGCCTTGAGAGGGCGGCGTCCTAAACCGCTAGACGAACGGGCCATATGTAGCAAATGCAATGGCTGGGATGGAGGGAGTCGAACCCCCATTGACGGAACCAGAATCCGCTGTCCTGCCATTAGACGACATCCCAATGACTGCATCGCTGCGCTCGGCTGTGCCTTTGCGCAAGAAAGAAATATACGGGAAGTCCGGCCGTGACGCAAGCCCCAATTTTGACTTTTTTGAAATTCAGTCAAATACGGCCAACACGTGAAGGACCTGTGAAGTCGACCGCCGCACACGAAGGGCAAAACGCCGCGAGCGGTAGCCGTCAACCGTTGGCAGATTCTACCGCGAAAACGATAGCACCAGGCAACACAATCGAAGTATCAATGATCACGTAGATATCGAGGCGCCATGGACGAAGAGCTTGATTACCTATGGGAGACCCTGGGCCTCGAGATCACTGCTGACCTTTGGCCCGAACGGGACAAAATCCATCCCACTCTGCGCCCCGCCATCACGGTGATGCAGGCAAAATACCGCCGTGCATCCTTTTTGATCATGCGGATGTCATGGCACGCGGGACTCCCCGACCTTAAGCGAATCCAGGCAAGCCTCGTCGAGCTGTCCGGTATGCCGACTGTCATATCCGAGGCGCACCTGGAGCTGCGCCAACGCGAGCGACTGCAACAGCAGCGGATTCCCTTTATCTGCCCCGGTGTTCAGGCATATCTGCCCTTTATGGACGAGGAGTACTGGAGCGGCAAGCCCAACAAGCACGTAAAGGTCTACGATCCGCACGAATGGGCACAGCTCAAGGATTGAGCCGAGCGAGCCCTCCGATGGAAAACACGTCCCACCCCGAGCGCTCAAAACGGGTCGCACTTTCCGCAGCCGCTACAGCAGCGCCTCGGTCCAAGCTGCTTCCCTAAAGCCGGGAATCGCAAAGTCGTCGCCCACCAACAGCGGACGCTTGACCAGCATGCCGTCGGTCGCCAGCAGCTCGTAGCACTCCCGATCCGCCATGCCCGCATCTAGACGCGCCTTCAGGCCCAGCTCTCGATATTTCATGCCCGACGAATTAAAGAAGCGCCGCACCGGCAGTCCCGAACGAGCAATCCAGGTCGCAAGCTCATCAGCCGTGGGATTGTCCAAAACGATATCGCGGTCGATATACTCTACCCCGTGTTCGTCCAGCCATGCCTTGGCCTTCTTACAGGTCGAGCACTTGGGATATTCAACAAACAATACCGCCATGGGATTTCCTTTCTTAGAGAAAACAGGTGTCTGGAAAACTGCACATCGACGACCACTCGCGATTGCAGCCGTTATTGTAGTCAATGTCGAAGCATAGGCAGTCGCGATGTCTCGTCTTAAGGCTAGCGCCTCGCATGGGCGCCGATCGGCCGAGTCGCATGGCGCACCAACGCCGCTGCCAGCAATACCAACAGCATGGCGGTGACATAGCCCGCAGCATCGAATCCTAAATCGATAACGTCGAAATGCCTGCCGGGAACAAAGATCTTATGTACCTGATCGCCAACGGAGCAGGCGGCGCAAAAGAGCAATACGGGCACGCAACGGGAGCATACGCTCCACGGACGCCTGGAAAAGCAAACCACGACCACCGAGGCGAACAATCCGACGAAGAAAAACTCTACGGTATGGGCAACGCGACGGACGTTCGCGCCCACCCACATGCGAATGGAAGCAAGTCGGCCAGACCGGGCATTCGAGGCAGCCGAATCGGTGCCCCCGGTCATTCCGTTCTCCGTCTGGGCTTCACCCGTGGCATCGACAGCCTGAACGCCCGTAGCCTGGCCCTCCACCACACGCGCGGTGGACTCGCTCAGCAACGACGTCTCCATCGCATTTTGCTCCGTCAGCACCCAGATGCCCGCCAGCGTTGCAGCGAACAGAACGACCGCGGTCCATCCGATTATTTGTTTTACGCGCGCCAAGGGCCAACCTCCTTTTTTGAATATCAGCGAGTGTAGCCCCAAATGGCATCGTCACCGTATCAAAATTTGAATCGCAACAGGAAGCGACAAAGCGACGCAAACCCCTACCCCGCCTCGCGCATCCAGCGATCGAACGTCCCCACGCACACGCCCAGGCACTTTGCTGCCTGGCTGCGGGTAATATCGCCCGCCTCATAGCTATCGCGCACCAGCTCAAACTGAGGAGGACACGGCTTGCGAGGTCGACCGAAACGGACCCCTCGCGCCCGCGCCGCTGCAATTCCCTCCGCTTGGCGCCGATGGATATTCTCGCGCTCCACCTGCGCCACGTAGCTCAGCAGTTGCAGCACAATATCGGCAATCAGGACGTTGGTCACATCCGGCGCGCCGCTGGCCCTAGCGCGCGTGTCAAGCAATGGCATGTCCAACACCACAATGGCAACCCCGAGCTCCTTGGTAATGCGTCGCCATTCCTCAAGAATCTCGGAGTAATTACGGCCAAGTCGGTCGATAGAAAGCACCACCAGCACGTCCCCGTCTCCCAGGACGTGCAGCAGCTCGCGATAACGCGGTCGATCGAAGTCCTTGCCGCTCGCATGGTCGGCATAAATATTCGCCGAGCCCACGCCATAGGCGCCCAGCGCATCCAGCTGCCGATTAAGGTTCTGATCGCGCGAACTCACGCGCGCATAACCGTACACCGTCGCCATCTCATCCCCGCTTTCTTGTAAACCTGCCAAAAAGGGACAGGTTTATTTTGGTAGGTTTTACCTCTCAAATAGCAGGTAAGCGGACGGCCGAGCAGACGGCAAGGTAGCCACGATTCAAATGCGGAGGGCGGTCCCGAAAGGCCGCCCTCCGCTCCCCCACCATCAGTCGGGATTTGGCTAATGGATAAGCTTAAAGTCCAAGTGCCCACGCGTGGTATTGACGCGCGAGACCTCGATAATCACGCGCTGCCCCAGCTCGTAACGGGTGCCCGTGTCGGCACCCGTGAGCGTTAGCGCGTCCTCGTCGAACTCGAACCACTCGTTGCCCAGACTCTTGATCGAAACCAAGCCTTCGACCTGCGTTAGGTCCAAGCGCACAAAGAGGCCCATGTTGCTAACCCACGAGACGGTTCCGGCATAGCGCTCGCCCAGACGGTCCTCATAGTACTGGGCAATCTTGATCTTTTGCGTCGCATGGCTGGCGGCATCTGCCGCGCGCTCGGCATCGCTGCATGCGCGGCAGATCTGCGGCAGAATGCGCGGCAGCGACTCGCGCCCCTTGCCGATCAGCCGCGGCGTACGGACCAAGGCGTCCTTGCCGCCGAGCTGCTCATAGGCCAACTGCAGTTTGAGCACGCGGTGCACCACCAGATCGGGGTAGCGACGGATGGGACTCGTAAAGTGACAGTAGCACGGCGCGGCGAGCGCAAAGTGGCCCTCGTTGCGCGGCTTGTACAGCGCGCGCTGCATGCTGCGCAGAAGCAGCGTGTTAACGAGCGGTGCGTTGGCCGCACCGGCGGCAGCATCAACTGCAGCCTGCAGCTCATCGGGACTCCCCAGGGCAATACCGGCAGCACGACGATCGTCGATGATGCCTAGCTGCGCCAGCGCAACGGCGGCACCGTGCAGGCTATCGGGGCTCGGATCCTCATGCACGCGATAGCAGGCCTCGATATCACGGTCTGCCAGCCACTCTGCAACGCACTCGTTGGCGAGCAGCATGGCTTCCTCGATAAGCGACGTGGCACACGAACGCTCACGCGCCACAATCTGCACGGGCACTCCGTCCCCATCCAATAGAGCGCGAATCTCGGCCGTGTCAAAATCGACTGAGCCGCGGGCGCGACGAATACGACGGCGAAGTTCGGCGAGTTCGTTGGCGGCGACAAGGAAATCGCCGAGGTCGACGTTGTAGCCGCGGGCGGCCTCCTCGCACGCAAGACCGCGCTCAAGCGCTTCCTCGCGCGAGGTCTCGGCAGCCGCAACATCCTCGGCCGCACCCTCCAGCACCGAATACTCAACCGCGCCGGCACGCACCAGCAGTGCCTCGGCGCCGTCATAGTCCATACGCACACGCGAGCGAATCACGCTGGGGTACGGATCGTAATGTCGCACGCGACCCTGCGCATCGAGCTCGATATCGACGGTAAACGCAAGACGGTCCTCATCAGGGCGAAGCGAGCACAGGTCATTGGACAGGCGTTCGGGCAGCATGGGAAGCACGCGATCGGCCAGATACACCGATGTCGTACGATGGCGAGCCTCAAGATCGATATGCCCGTCCCAAGCCACATAGTGCGAAACGTCGGCGATATGCACACCCAGCTTATAGCCACCCTCGGGCGTGCGCTCCAACGAAATGGCATCGTCAAAGTCGCGCGCGTCGACCGGGTCGATCGTGATGACAAAGCGGTCGCGCAGATCGCGGCGGAGCGGGTCCTTAAGCGCCGCGGACACATCGAGCGAAAGCCCCTCGGCCTCGTCCAGCGCGGCCTCGGGATAGCTATCGGTATAGCCGTAACGCGCCATCACATATTGAACGCCCAAATCGGGCGCGTCATCTCCGCCAATGCGGCGTTCGATCGTCACAGTGCCCGATTCCAGGCGCGTCGGGTAGGTCAAAATGCGCGCGACAACGGCATCACCCGGGTGGACACCCAGACGATCCGCCGAGGTATCCTCAGGCAGAATGAAGAAGTCAGCCTTCAGACGCGAATCGAGTGGCTCGATCACACCGAGCGGACCGGCGGTCTGGTACGTACCCACCACGCTTATGGCTGCGCGCTCAACCACGCCTTCGATCACGGCGCGCCGCTCACCGTGCGGGCTGTTCTTAATGCTCACGGCAACGGTATCGCCATCCATAATCTCGCGCTTGCCACGGCCCATGACCTTGTAGTCGCCGTTCTCGGTTATGACATAGGCACTGTGCTCATGGAGTTGCACGCGCCCGGTCAGGCTCGGACGGCATTCGCTGCGCACCGGCCCGCGCTTATTGCGAGCTCCACGCTTATGCTTGTTATTGCGCCCCATGGCGCCTCCTAACTATCGATTGCCGACTCCAAAGAGTCTACCCAAATGATTCGCCATCCTGCCGTCCCCTAGGGATCAAAAAACGGGCCGCCCCATAAGAGACGACCCGTTGGAAGGGATGAATTCCAGGCATGCCTACACGCGCAGGTAGCGGCGCATGGCGATGGCAGAACCAAAGAGACCGATAATCACGCCGACCAGAATCAGCGCAGCATAGGTCACCAGGTAGTACTGCATCGGCAGGGCAAACGACATCCAGCCGATGCTCTCCTGCAGACGCGGAATCATCAGATTGCGCAGCAGCTCCAGAACGCCGATGGAAAGCAGCGAACCCAAAATGGCCTGCAGTACGCCCTCGGTGATAAACGGGCCACGAATGAAGCCGTTGCTGGCGCCGACCAGACGCATAATCGCAATCTCACGACGACGCGCCGTGATGGACAGGCGAATCGTGTTGTTGATGAAGATGAATGCGATAAAGGTCAGAAGGCCAACGAGCACCACGGCGGCGATGCGGATGTAGTTGGTCACCTGGAACAGGCGGCTCACTTCCTCCTGGCCGTACAGCACGCTCGCGTTGACGTCGCCGTCATCCGCGATCTTCTGGAAATCGGCATCCTTCTTGAGCTTCTTTGCCGTGCTCTCGACCTTGGACGGATCGTCCATCTCAATAGCGAAGGAAGCCGGCAGCGGGTTCTGGCCATCGAGCGCGCTCATGGTGGCGTCGGCGTTGCCCGACATCTTGCTCGTATACTCGGCCAGCGCGTCGTCCTTGTCCTTATAGGTCACGGACTTGACGTTATTCCACGTCTTAAGCTCGGCCTCAAAAGCCTGAACATCGGCCTGATCGGCGTCATCGCTAATGAACGCGTTGATGACAACCTGATCCTCGACGGTGCCGATCACGGAGTTCAGCATCGCAGAGCCCATGATGAACAGGCCGATGATAAACAGCGAAAGGAAGATCGTGATGACGGCGCCGAGCGAGGTAGTCCAGTTACGGAAGAAGTGGCTGATTGCCTCTTTGAAGGAGTAGCCCACGTTAGTTGGTGCCATAGTTGCCGTAACCTCCCCTCTCCTGGTCGCGGATGACGTGGCCGCCCTCGAGGGCGATCACGCGACGGTGCATGCTATCGACCATCTCGCGGTCGTGCGTGGCGACGATCACGGTGGTGCCGGTGCGGTTAATACGCTCAAGCAGCTTCATGATGCCCAGCGAGATCGCCGGGTCGAGGTTGCCCGTGGGCTCGTCGCAGATCAGCAGCGGCGGACGGTTGACCATAGCACGGGCGACGGCAACGCGCTGCTGCTCGCCACCGGAAAGCTGGTCGGGCAGCGAGTCCATCTGATCGGCCAGACCGACCAGGCGCAGCACCTCGGGCACCTGGCTGCGAATGACGCCCTTGGGCTTGCCGATGCACTGCAGGGCAAACGCCACGTTTTCGTAGGCGGTCTTTTGCGGCAGAAGCTTAAAGTCCTGGAACACGGCGCCAATCTGGCGGCGCAGGAACGGAACCTTGCGGTTCTTGATCTTCATGAGGTCCTGACCGGCAACCAGGATGCGGCCGCTCGTCGGCTTGACGTCGCGGTTGAGCGTCGACAGCAGCGTGGTCTTACCCGAGCCGGAGTGACCGACCAGGAAGACGAACTCGCCAGGATAGATCTCGATGTTGATGTCGTCGAGTGCAGGCTTGTTGGGCTGTGCCGGATAGATCTTGGTGACATGCTCCATAAGGATGACGGGCTCGACACCGGCCTGCTTGGCCATCTTCTTGCGGCTGGCCTGCGGATCGATGGGCGCAAACACCGACGTAAAATCGGGGTTGTTGAGCGCGTTATCGAGGCTTGCGACCTCGGCTGCCTGATCGCTCTCGACCACCGGGGCAGCAGGCTGCGTGGGGTCGGGAATAGCGGCAAAGAGACCGGACTGCGCAGGCTGAGGAGCCGGCGTCGCAGGGGCCAAGGGGTCGGGAATGCCGGCCATGGTAGGCTGCGGCGTGGCGGCACCAGCCTGAGGCTGCTCCACGCGAGCGGTCACGGCCTGAACGGGCTCAAAACCCGCCGTGCCGGAAAGCGCGACATCGCTGGTTGGATTGTAGGCAAAGGGATCGGATGCCGGCTGTGCCTGATCTGCCGGCTGGGCGGGGGCCTGAGCAACAGGCTGGCCCTCTGAATCCGGAGTGGCGAAACGACTGCCCTGGACGCCTGCCTGCGTCTTGGGGGCATCATCGCCCGCACCGGAGGTACGGAAGTGGTTACCCACTGGTGCTCCTTATCGTCGTGCGTTTAAACTACATGAGCGCTTTGTATTTTAGCAGCATTAGCTTTGCTGCACATAAGAAGCATGGCCGTGTCCGGCCTGCGGTAACTAAGGGGTCGCCGCGTTTTACTTGGGGTGCTGCATATACAAAGTTGGAAGGGTCTGAATTGCGCTTTGTCGATATATGCCCTTTTCCCCGATGGGACCGTGCTTGAGGGGCGTCTTCATAAGTTGCGGTGAAATAGGGACTGTTTTACCAGTTAAAAGGTCTAATCAGTCCTTATTTCACCACAACTGAAACAGGGGCGCTCTCCAAGAGAGCGCCCCTGCCGGGTTTCCATAGTTCTGGCGAAGCAGTCCTTGAGATCCGCCTTGCCTTATGCCAAGAACTCCTTGGTGGTCGCCACGATGTTGGCGGCGTCCAGGCCATACTTGTGCAAGAGCTCGGCACCCGGGCCAGACTCACCGAAGGTGTCGTTGACACCGATCTTCTTGAGCGGCGTCGGGCACTGCTCGCACAGGACGTCGGCAACGGCGCTGCCCAGGCCGCCGATCACGGAGTGCTCCTCGACGGTCACGACGTGGCCGGTCTTGGTGGCGCTCTTGACGATCAGGTCGGCGTCGATGGGCTTGATGGTGTGCATGTTGATGACCTCGGCGTCGATGCCCTCGGCAGCGAGCTGCTCGGCGGCCTCGAGAGCCTCGCCGACCATCAGGCCGCAGGCGACGATGGTCACATCGGCGCCCTCGCGCATGACAATGCCCTTACCCAACTCGAACTTGTAGGTCTCGGGATCGTTGATAACCGGCGAGGCCAGACGGGCAAAGCGCATGTACACCGGACCGTCGCACTCGTAGGCGGCGCGCGTTACGGCGCGGGCCTCGACGTCGTCGGCAGGAACGATCACAGTCATGCCGGGGATGACGCGCATGAGGGCAATATCCTCGCAGCACTGGTGCGTGGCGCCATCCTCGCCCACCGAGATACCGGCATGCGTGGCACCGATCTTAACGTTGAGGTGCGGGTAGCCGATGGAGTTGCGGACCTGCTCAAAGGCGCGACCGGCAGCGAACATGGCAAAGGTGCTCGCGAAGGCAACGCGGCCGGTGGTCGCGATACCGGCGGCGACGCCCATCAGGTTGCTCTCGGCAATGCCCACATCAAAGAAACGATCGGGGCAGGCGGCCTTGAACTTGCCGGTCTGCGTTGCGGCAGCCAGGTCGGCATCGAGGACCACAAAGTCGTCGTGCTCGTTGGCGAGCTCGACGAGGGCCTCGCCGTAGCTTACGCGCGTGGCGATTTTTTTGACGTCTGCCATCCTAGAGCTCCTCTCCGGCGGCCGTGAGCTCTGCCATGGCCTGCTCAAACTGTTCATCGTTGGGGGCCTTGCCGTGCCAACCAACCTGGTTCTCCATAAAGGACACGCCCTTGCCCTTCAGGGTCTCGGCGATAATGGCGGTCGGCTGCCCCTTGGTGGCGCGAGCCTCGGCAAAGGCGGCGCGGATCTGGTCGAAGTCGTTGCCGTCGGCGAGCTCCACCACGTGGAACTTGAACGCGCGGAACTTGTCGGCGAGCGGCATGGGGTCGTTGACCTCCTCGACGGGGCCGTCGATCTGCAGGCCGTTGTGGTCGACGATCACGCAGAGGTTATCGAGCTGCTGGTTGCCGGCAAACATGGCGGCCTCCCAGACCTGGCCCTCCTCGCTCTCGCCATCGCCCAGCAGGGCGTACGTGCGGTAAGTATCGCCCCAGTGCTTGGCGGCAACCGCCATGCCCACGGCGGCGGAGATGCCCTGGCCGAGCGAGCCGGTGGACATGTCGACGCCCGGGGTGTCATTCATGTTGGGGTGGCCCTGCAGGTGGCTGCCGATATGGCGCAGCGTCTCGAGATCCTCCTTGGGGAAGAATCCGCGCTCGGCGAGCACGGCGTACAGGCCCGGAGCGCAATGGCCCTTGGAGAGCACAAAACGATCGCGGTCGGCCTTGCGGGGATCGGCCGGGTCGACGTTCATTTCCTCAAAGTACAGATAGGTCATGATGTCGGCAGCGCCGAGCGAACCGCCCGGATGGCCGGACTTGGCAGCGTGCACGCCGGTGACGATGCCCTTCCTTACCTCGTTGGCAACCTTTTTGAGCTCTTCGTCGCTCATTGTGCCTTCCTTTCATCCTCATTAGACAAAATGCGCACGGCACCGAAGGTAATCCCAACACAGCCGCAATGCACGTACGTCATTCATTATGCTGGAAACTGATGGCTTTACCAGAGTTTTTATCATTATTTGAACAATTTAGCAGGCAGAACCGCTGATGAAACGGTTTATCAATGTGAACGTCTTTTGGATGGAACGCGGTCGACCCTACGCGCTAATGTCCTTGAATCCCTCGCCGAAGGCTTCCGTAACGTCAGCGACCGTCACAATGGCGTGAGGATCGCGCTCGCGCACGATCGTCTTGAGGGTATTGAGCTCTCGACGGCTCACGATGACCATAATCACCGGCTTCTCGGCACCCGAATACATGCCAGTCGCCTTAAACTTGGTACAACCACGACCCAGGCCATACATGATATCGGCAGCGATATCAGGAAACTTGTCCGAGATGATGAGTACCATACGGCGCTTGTTGCCACCATCGACCACGGCATCGATCACGTAGCCGCTAATGACCATCGAAAGGCCTGCATATAGTGCGTTTTCGATTGAAAAGACCGGAGCCGACAGCGCGCATACGGCAACATCGATCGCCATGACGGTCGAGCCCACCGGCAGCGAGGTGTTACGCGAGATGATTTGGCCAATCGTGTCCGAGCCGCCGGTGTTGGCGCCGGCGCGCAACACCATGCCGTAACCGATGCCCGTTATAATGCCGCCCCACATGGCAGGGAGCATCAGGTCCGCATCCGCCAGAGGTGCTACAAACGGGGCGAACAGATCGGTAAAGAAGCCCAGCAGCACAAAGCCCGTCGCGGTCTGCACCACGTAGAACATGCCACCCTCGCGCATAACGACCAGCAACAGTAAGGCGTTCATCACGATCGTCTGAATACCAACGGGAAGCGATAGGCCGCGCGATGCGCCGACCGCCTGGATAATAGTCGCAAGGCCCGTAACGCCACCGGCGGCAAGACCGTTGGGAATCAAAAACAGGTCGGTCGCGATGGCGGCCAAGGCGCACCCCAACATAATCTGGGGCAGGTCGTGAAAGAAGTTCATCGAAAGAATGCGCTTGATGTCCAGACGATATGCCATGCTGCCTCCCTCAAAAAAGCGCACCCAAACGGATGCGCTTTGAACTTCTTCTTGTATTCGATTCTACCGATTCGCCGGACAAAAACCACCCCTGCGCAGGGTTTATTCTGGATACAAACCCGTCCAACCGTTGGGCTTAGCATCGGCTTGAAACTGCCCGATGTTTTAGACCTCCGAGCCTTCTGCATCGGCGTTGCCGGTGGCCCAGCGATGGTAGCCAATAACAAACGGGTCCAGGTCGCCATCGTCAAGAACGGCCTCGACATTGCTGGTCTCCACGCCCGTGCGTAGGTCCTTGACCATCTGGTACGGGTAGAGCACGTAGCTGCGAATCTGGTTGCCAAAACCAATCGTGGTCTTGGGTCCGCGAATCTCATCCAGGGCCTCGGCGCGCTTCTCGAGCTCAATCTCGTACAGGCGAGCCTTGAGGATCTGCATGCACGCGGCCTTGTTCTGGATCTGGCTGCGCTCGTTTTGGCAGGTGACCACAATGCCGCTGGGAAAATGCGTCACGCGCACGGCGGAGTCGGTGGTGTTGACGCCCTGGCCGCCCGGGCCGCTCGCGTGATACACGTCCACGCGGATATCGTCGGGATTGATCTCGATGTCGATATCGTCAGGCAGCACGGGGATGACCTCGACGCCGGCAAACGTGGTCTGGCGGCGCTTCTTGTCGTCGGTGGGGCTAATGCGCACCAGACGGTGGACGCCGGCCTCGGCGCGCAGCATGCCAAACGCGTCCTTGCCCTCGACGGTAAAGGTCGCGCGATCGATGCCGATGACCTCGGCCGCGGGGCAGTCGTTAATCGTGACCTTCCAGCCGCGACGCTGGCAGTACTTCATGTACATCTTAAAGAGCATGAAGGTCCAGTCCTGTGCCTCCAGGCCGCCCTGTCCGGGCTTGATGGTCACAATCGCGTCGCCGTGATCGAACTCACCGGTAAACCAGTTCGAAAGCTCGAGCTCGTCGATAGCGCGGGCCAGGCGTTCTGCCGTCGTGGCAGCCTCCTCGCGCAATGCGGCGGCATCGGGGTCGTCGCCCATCTCCTCGGCAAGCTCCAGCGCCGCGCGGGCGTCAGATAACTCGCCGCGCGCGGTGTCCACGGCAGCGATATCTTCCTTGGTACGCGCGATCTCCTCCATGGTGGCACGGGCGGCGTCGGCGTCATCCCAAAAGCCAGGGGCAACACTTTTGGCCTCGAGCTCGGTCACACGGGTACGCTTCTCGTCCAGGTGGAGATACGACTCGACCTCGCCGAGCCGGTCCGCGAACGCGTCCAGCTCGGCGGGCGTTATCTCTAAAGCCTCAGCCATTAACGATTCCTGCCGTGGCAGTACTTAAACTTCTTGCCGCTACCGCAGGGGCACGGGTCGTTGCGGCCCACGTTGACGTACGGATCGTCGCTCTCGGACTTGCGATAAGTGGTCACCTTGCCACCGTTGTTGACGGCAGCCGGTCCGCCTTGGACAGCCGTGCGGGCCTGCACCTGCGCCTGCTTGCGCAGCACCGAGTCGCCGTTGTCACCATCGACCTCGGCAGGACCGGAGAAGCGCGCACCCTCGAGCGCGGGCTCCTCCTTGTGCTCCACGGCACGCGGGGCAGCCTTGATCTCGATGCGCAGAACCGTGCGCAGGTAATCCTCGTACATGGTGTCGACGAGCATCTGGAACGCGCCGTAGGCCTCGGTCTTGTACTCGACCAGCGGGTCGCGCTGGCCAAAGCCGCGCAGGCCGATGCCGGTCTTGAGGTAGTCCATCTCCTGCAGGTAGTTCATCCAGCGGGTATCGATGACGCGCAGCATGACCTGGGTGTTGAGCTCGCGCATCAGGTCCTCGCCCAAGCGCTCGGCCTTCATGTTGTAGCACTTCTCTACGTAAGCCAGGACATCGGCAGCCAGGGCCTCATAATCCTCGTCGGGGAACTTCGGCGTATCGATGTGGCCGGTGAGCTCCACAACCCACTTGCGCAGGCCCTCCAGGTCGCGCTCGCCATCGTGACTGTCCTTAGTGCAGAACTCCTGCACGCAGCGGTACACGGTATCGTGCATGACCTCGGTGATGTGGTCGGTCAGATCCTTGCCGTCCAGAATCTTATTGCGCTCGGCGTAGATGACCTGACGCTGCTTGTTCATGACGTCGTCGTACTCAAGGACGCTCTTACGCATGGAGAAGTTGATGCTCTCGACCTTGTGCTGGGCGCTCTCGACGGCCTTGGAGATGATCTTGTGCTGGATGGGCATGTCGTCGCCCATGTCGGCCGTGACCATCATCTTGGAGACGCGGTCCATCTTGTCGCCGCCGAACAGGCGCATGAGGTCGTCCTCGAGCGACAGGTAGAACTGGGTCTCGCCCGGATCGCCCTGACGGCCGGAGCGGCCGCGCAGCTGGTTGTCGATACGACGGGACTCGTGGCGCTCGGTGCCGATGACGGTCAGGCCGCCGGCGGCAAGCACGCGCTCGCGCTCGGCCTTGCAGGTCTCCTTGGCCTCGGCGTTAAACTGCTCGAGCTGCTCGGGCGTCACGTCCTCCATGGTCAGGCCCTCGTACTCCAGGCGCTCGCGCACCAGCTCGTCGGGATTGCCGCCCAGCAGGATGTCGGTACCACGACCGGCCATGTTGGTGGCGATGGTCACGGCGCCGTAGCGTCCGGCCTGGGCCACGATGTGGGCCTCGCGCTCATGGTGCTTGGCGTTGAGGACCTCGTGAGCGATGCCGCGCTTGGTAAGGGCGGCGGACAGCTTCTCGGAGCTCTCGATGGAGACGGTGCCCACCAGGACCGGCTGGCCCTTGGCATGACGCTGCTCGACATCGTCGGCGACGGCGTTGTACTTGGCCTGAATGGTGCGGTACACCAGGTCCTCGTGGTCCACGCGCTGCACGGGCTTGTTGGAGGGGATGACCTCGACGGGCAGCTTGTAGATCTCGCGGAACTCGGCATCCTCGGTAAGTGCCGTGCCGGTCATGCCGGAGAGCTTGTCATACAGACGGAAGTAGTTCTGCAGGGTGATGGTGGCCAGGGTCTGGTTCTCCTCGCGTACGAGCACGCCCTCTTTGGCCTCAATGGCCTGGTGCAGGCCCTCGGAGTAACGGCGACCTTCCATAATGCGGCCGGTGAACTCGTCGACGATCTTAACCTCGCCGTTGGTGACCACGTACTGCTTGTCGCGGTGGAACATGTACTGGGCCTTCAGCGCCTGCTGCAGGTGGTTGACCAGCTGGCCGGAGAGATCGGCATAGATGTCATCGATACCCAGGCGGCGCTCGATCTTCTTAAGACCGCGCTCGGTAGCGGCAATGGTGTGCTTGGCCTCGTCCATGACGTAGTCGCCCGTGGGTTCAACGTCCTCGGTGGCGGTAAGCATGTCGTGCGACACGTCCTCGCCGCGCTCAAGGCCACGCACGGCACGCGCGAAGTCTTTGTAGGTACTGGCGGACTTGGTGCCAGCGCCCGAGATGATCAGCGGAGTGCGGGCCTCATCAATCAGGATGGAGTCAACCTCGTCGACGATGGCGTAGTTGTGGCCGCGCTGCACGCGCTGCTCGGGACGGGTAACCATGTTGTCGCGCAGGTAATCAAAGCCGAACTCGGAGTTGGTGCCGTAGGTGACGTCGGCCTGGTAGGCCGGGCGCTTGAGCTCGAGCGGCATGTTGTTCTGGAGCAGACCGACGGTCATGCCCAGGTACTTATAGATGCGCCCCATCCACTCGGAGTCACGCTTGGCAAGGTAATCATTGACAGTAACGACGTGCACGCCCTTGCCGGCAATAGCGTTGAGATAGCCGGCCAACGTGGAGACGAGGGTCTTACCTTCGCCGGTCTTCATCTCGGCGATGTGGCCCTCGTGCAGTGCCATGGCGCCAATGAGCTGCACGTCAAAGTGGCGCATACCCATGGTGCGCTTGGAAGCCTCACGCACGGTGGCAAAGGCCTCGGGGAGCATGTCGTCGAGCGACTCGCCGTTGGCGTAACGCTCGCGGAACTTATCGGTCTGGCCGCGGAGCTCCTCCTCGGTCATCTTCTCAAACTGGGGCTCAAGACCGTTGATCTGGTCGACGATCTTGTAGTAGCGCTTAAGGTCCTTATCGGATCCAAAGGACAGCAGCTTTGACATGAATCCCATGTGGTTTTCCTTTTTGGCCATCGCCCACGCCGTGCAGCTGCGGGCGAGTTAAACACAGATGATTGTACTTTAGCCAAACAAGGCGCGGCCTATACGGTCGACCTCGACCGCCACGTAATAACTACGACCCGACCGACCTGCCAAAAAGGGACTGGTTTATTTTGGCAGGTTTTATCTGGGAAAACGCCGTCACTCTGCCATTTGGTGCAAACCAACCCGTCCCCTTCGCACCAATCTGGTGCAATGGGAACGGGTTAGCCTGCACCAATAAAAAGAAAAGGGCCGCGCACCCAAACGGATGCACGGCCCTTTTGCCATGAATGCGAGCGATTCCTCGGCGAGCTATTTACTCAGCAGCCTCGGTGGTCTCGGCCTCGGCAGCGGCCTCCTCGACGGGAGCCTCTGCGGGAGCCTCGGCGGCCTGCTTGGCAGCCTCCTCGGCAAACTTAGCAGCACGCTTGGCCTTCTCGGCAGCCTTAGCCTCAGCGGCGGCCTTGCGAGCGGCCTCGGCCTCAGCAGCCTTGGCAGCCTTGGCAGCCTTGGCCTCCTCGGCCTTCTTGAGCTGGGCGGCAGCGGCACCACCGAACTTGTCGGCGAAGCGCTGGACGCGTCCACCGGTGTCGACGAACTTCTGCTGGCCGGTGTAGAACGGGTGGCACTCGTTGCAAAGCTCAACCTTCATCTCGGACACGGTAGCGTGCGTCTTGAAGGTGTTGCCGCAGGAGCACGTCACCGTGCACTCGACATACTGGGGATGGATACCCTGCTTCATGGTAGGACTCCTTATTGGTCAGGCGCTGGTTACCGATCAGCGCATAAGGCGTCTTGGTTTCCGACCAAGACAACAAACTCGGCTATGGTACCACGGCGCCGCGCGTCCCACAAAAGGTTCACGGTCTTTGTGCAACGCGGCGTGACCAACCGCAGCGGACACGCACCCTGTTGCCCCTTCTCCCATGTTGCAGACGTGTAACGCCGCAGTAAGCACACCCCTTTTGGCGCCAGACAGGTACAATGATGAACACTGTACCGTAGCGGAGCGCCCCGCGCGCACCGCAACCACGCGAAAGGGTTTCCCATGGCCGAGATCTCGTCCTCCCGCATCGTCATCACCGTCCTTGGCAAGAACCGCCCCGGCATCGTCGCCGGCGTCACCCGCGTTTTGGGCGAGGCCAACGTCGACATCCGCGACATCACGCAGTCCATTATCGAGGACATCTTCACCATGACCATGCTGGCCGACACCGCCGAGTCCAAGCTCGACTTCGCCGAGCTGCAGAAGGCGCTGGCCGAGGCCGGCGAGCTTTCGGGCGTCAACGTGTCCATCCAGCGCGAGAACGTCTTTAACTTTATGTACCGCCTGTAGCGAACAAGCCGCTCGGGGCAGCTTGACGTCATATCGTCCAAGCGCGCGGCCCCAAAGCGGACCGGAGAGGAGCGCGCATGGCCTACGACGCCAAGAAAATCTACTACCGCTTCGACGATCACCTGAGCCGCCTGGTTCTGGATTACGAGGCGAGCCGTCAGATTTCGCCCGAAAGCGAAAACCTCTACCACGGCCTGCCGACCGCCCCGTACGACGAGGACCTGTTCGTCGAGCATAACGTCAAGCGCGGCCTGCGCAATGCCGACGGCTCGGGCGTGGTCGCGGGCCTTACCCGCATCTCGGACGTGCACGGCTACAACAAGGTCGACGGCAAAGTCGTGCCCGACCAGGGCAAGCTTACGCTGCGCGGCTATAGCATCGAGGACCTGGTCAACAACGCCCAGGCCGAGAACCGCTATGGCTACGAAGAGGTCGCCTATCTGCTCATCACGGGCTCTCTGCCCACCAAAGAAGAGCTTGACGGTTTTTGCGAACGTCTGGGCGCTTTTAGGCACCTGAGCGACGAGTACGTCCGCGAGTTCCCCATGACCACGGTGTCGTCGAGCATCATGAACGTGCTCCAGCGCGCCGTACTGCTGCTCTACGCCTTCGATGCCGAACCAGACGTGATCACGCCCGAGCACGAAATCGACGTCGCCATTTCCATGCTCGCACGTCTCCCGCGCATCGCCGCCTTCGCACACATGGCCTCGGTCGCCAAGCTTCGCGGCTCCGAGGTTCACGTGCCGCACCCCACGCCCGGCCTCTCCACCGCCGAGACCATCCTACAGGTCCTGCGCGGCGGCATGGCGTTCACCCGCGATGAGGCGATGCTGCTCGACGTTATGCTCATGCTGCATGCCGAGCACGGCGGCGGCAACAACTCCACCTTCGCTTGCCGCGTGCTGTCGTCTTCGGCCACCGACCCGTATTCCGCCTACGCCGCGGCTATCGGCTCGCTCAAGGGCCCGCGCCACGGCGGTGCCAATGCAAAGGTCGTGTCTATGCACGAGGACATCCGCGCGCATGTCTCCAACTGGGAGGACGAGGACGAGGTCGCGGCCTACCTGGGCAAGATTCTCGACAAGCAGGCCTTCGACGGCACGGGCCTCATCTACGGCATGGGCCACGCCGTCTATACGCTCAGCGACCCGCGCGCCGAGGTCTGCCGCCGTTACGCGCGCTCACTGGCAGCCAAGAAGGACTTGGGCGAAGAGTTCGCACTCATCGAACGCATCGAGCGCCTGGCACCCCAGGTCATGCGCGACCACGGCATGACCAAGCCCATCTGCGCCAACATCGACCTGTACACGGGCTTTATCTACAAGATGCTTGGCGTGCCCGAGACGCTCTTTACGCCGCTATTCGCCGTCGCCCGCATGGCCGGCTGGTCGGCACACCGCATGGAAGAGCTCTTCTGCGCGCATCGCATCATCCGCCCGGCATACCGTCCGGTGATCGAGCCGCTGGAATACAAGCCGCTCGCCGACCGCTAGGACGCGGACCGTTATAGAACTCGAGCGTGGCCAGGGCATCGCCGCCCTCGGCCACGCTTTTTATGCCAGTAGAAAGGGCTGCATCAAATGATTGTGTTTTCCGATATGGACGGAACGCTGCTGACGAGCGATAAGCAGATGAGCGACGCCACTTGGGCAATGCTCGACGAGCTCGCACGTCGTGGCATCGAGTTTGTTCCCTGCACGGGGCGTCCGCTGTCGGGCATCTTTGAGCCCCTTATCGCCCATCCCGCCGTGCACTACGCGGTCTGTGCCAACGGCGCCAGCGTCTGGCAGCTCGACGAGGATACGCCCACCGACGCCTCGCGCGCCACGTGCATCTTGAGCCGTCCGCTCGACCGTGGCATTGCCCACCGCATCCATCGCATTGCCGCCGGCCACGATGTGACCTTCGATATCTTCGCGGATGGGCAGTGCTTCCTCCCCCGCTCGCTATACGGGCGTCTGGATGAGTTCTGTGGCGGAGACCCCCACATCGCGGCTTCGCTCAAGCGCACACGAACACCGATCGACATGGATATCGACAGCAAGATCGACGAGGTCGAGACGCTCGAACGCATCGCCATGTACTGGCACAACCCGGCCGATCGCGACGCCATCGCGGCGGCGCTCGACACGCTCGAAGGCATTGAGGTCACACGTTCTTACGCCATGAATATCGAGGTCATGGGTGAGGGCGCCACCAAGGGAACGGCCCTCACGTGGCTATGCGAGCACCTGGACGAGCGTCTCGCCGACGCCTGGGCATTCGGCGACAACATCAACGACATCCCCATGCTGCAGACAGCGGGCCACGGCATGGCCATGATCAACGGCGAGCCCGAGGACCGCGACGCCGCCGACGCCATCACCGAATACGACAACGACCACGACGGCATCGCCCGCACCATCATGGCCGCCCTCGCCTAGCAGCAGCAACCCGGCAGGGTAGCTAATTTGGGACGGGGCTATTTTAGCTACCCGCTTATGGGGTAGCTAAAATAGCCCCATTACAGTTTGAGTCGTCCGAAAGGGCGGCTCTTTTCCGTTGCATGGTT
>UQLB01000004.1 GCA_900541725.1 uncultured Collinsella sp.
AACCATGCAACGGAAAAGAGCCGCCCTTTCGGACGACTCAAACTGTAATGGGGCTTTTTTGACTACCCTCCCCCTGTAGAAAAATCCCTAACGCAGTTGCGGTGAAATAGGGCTGTTTTTGCTGGTCAAACCGCAAAACAGTCCCTATTTCACCGCAACTTATTGGTGGCCTTTTGGGTGGCACTTAGCGCCAGGGGTCGGCTTCGAACATCGGCTCGCGCTCGGGGCGGCGATCGCTGTAGGGATCGTAGCCGTCATCGTCCTCGTTCTCGGCACGGATGTAGGGGTCGCGCGGCTTGGGCGCCGGTTTGGGAGAAGCCTTCGGTGCGACCGGCGCGGCGGGCGCTGCCTCAGCAACCGGTGCGTGCGTCTTGTTCTCGTCTTTCATCTGCATATCTCCTTGCCATGTGCTCATGCTCAACATCATCGATTGTCGCACGAAAAAGGGCGGCGGACCCGATTGGATCCGCCGCCCTTGGCGTTTTGCGATGAGGTGCGGTTAAAGCCGGCCCCATAATTTACTCTGCGTCGGGGACCTCGTAGGTGGCCGCCGGCGTGTTGTCGCACACGACGGTAAAGCCACCGTCCTTGTCGACATCGACCGTCACCTGATCGCCCTCGCGCACCGTGCCGTCGATGATAGCGGCGGCGATGGCATCCACGACCTCGCGCTGAACCAGACGCTTGAGCGGACGGGCGCCAAAGACCGGGTCCAGGCCGCCCACGGCGAGCATCTGCTTGGCCGCCGGGGTGATGGCAAGCGTCATGCGCTCCTTGGCCAGACGCGCGCGGACGTCGGCGAGCTGGATGTCGACGATCTTCTCGATCTGCGCCATACCGAGCGGATGGAACACCACGATATCGTCGATACGGTTGAGGAACTCGGGGCGGAAGGTCTGAGCCATGGCCGCGTCGACCTGATGGCGCATCTCCTCCTCGTCCTTGCCGGAAAGCTCGGCGATAGCCTTGGAGCCCACGTTAGACGTCATGATGATGATCGTGTTCTTGAAGGACACCTGACGACCCTGGCCATCGGTCAGACGGCCGTCGTCGAGCACCTGCAACAGCACGTTGAAGACATCAGGATGAGCCTTCTCCATCTCGTCGAGCAAGATTACGGAGTACGGGCGACGGCGCACGGCCTCGGTGAGCTGGCCGCCCTCGTCGTAGCCCACGTATCCCGGGGGCGCACCGATCAGACGCTGGACGCTGAACTTCTCCATGTATTCGGACATGTCGATACGCACGAGCGCGCGCTCGTCATCGAACAGGCACTCGGCCAGCGCCTTGGCGAGCTCGGTCTTGCCCACGCCGGTGGGACCCAGGAAGAAGAAGCTTCCGATGGGCTTGTCCGGATCGGAGAGGCCCGCACGGCTGCGGCGCACAGCTGCGGCGACGGCGGAGACGGCCTCGTCCTGGCCGATGACGCGCTTATGCAGCTCGCCCTCCAAGCCCTTGAGCTTGTCGAGTTCGCCCTGCATCATCTTGGACACGGGCACGCCGGTCCAGGCGCTCACGACCTCGGCGATCTCATCGGAGGTCACCTGTTCGTTGAGGCCCTCGCCGTCCTGCTGCTTTTGCGCCTCGAGCGCGGCCTCGAAATCCTGAATCTGCTGCTGCAGGCCCGGAATCACGGAGTAGCGCAGCTCGGACGCACGACCCAAATCGCCATTGCGCGTCGCGCGCTCCTCTTCGCTCTTGGCCTCGTCGAGCTGCCCCTTGAGCTCTTGCACGTGGTCGATGGCGTTCTTCTGGTTGAGCCAGCCGGCCTTTTGCACGTTAAGCTTTTCCTGGACCTCGGCAATCTCCTGGCGCAGGGCCTCCAGACGCTCCTTGGAGGCGTCATCGGTCTCTTTCATGAGCGCCTGTTCCTCGATCTGCAGCTGGGTGAGCTGACGCGTGGTGGCGTCGATCTCGACCGGCATGCTGTCGAGTTCCATGCGCAGGCGGCTCGCGGCCTCATCGACCAGGTCGATGGCCTTGTCGGGCAGGAAGCGGTCGGCGATGTAGCGATCGGAGAGGTCGGCGGCGGCCACGAGCGCGCTATCGGTGATGTGCACGCCGTGGAAGATCTCGTACTTCTCCTTGAGACCACGCAGGATCGAGATGGTGTCCTCGACGGTAGGCTCGCTCACCATAACGGTCTGGAAACGACGCGCGAGCGCCGCATCCTTCTCGATGTACTTGCGGTATTCGTCGAGCGTGGTCGCGCCGATCGCGTGCAGGTCGCCACGGGCGAGCGCCGGCTTGAGGATGTTGCCGGCGTCCATAGAACCCTCGGTGGCACCCGCGCCCACGATAGTGTGGAGCTCATCGATGAACAGGATGACCTTGCCCTCGGACTTCTGCACCTCCTTGAGCACGGCCTTTAAGCGGTCCTCGAACTCGCCGCGGTACTTGGCGCCGGCGACCAGCGCGCTCATGTCGAGCTCGATAAGGTCGCGGTCGCGCAGGGTGCTCGGCACGTCGCCGGCCACGATACGCTGGGCGATGCCCTCGACGATGGCCGTCTTGCCGACGCCCGGCTCGCCGATGAGCACAGGGTTGTTCTTGGTGCGGCGGGACAGGACCTGAATGGTACGGCGGATCTCGTCGGTACGGCCGATGACCGGGTCGAGCTTGCCGGCGCGGGCGAGGTCACAGATGTTGCGACCGTACTGCTCCAGCGCCTCAAACTGGGTTTTGTCCTCGGCAGATGTCACGCGGTCATCGCCACGCAGCTCCTCGTAGACCTGCTCGATGCGCTCCTTGGTCACGCCGGCGTCGCGCAGCACGCGGCCCGCCTCGCCCTTGTCCTCGGCAAGTGCCATGAGCAGATGCTCGGTCACCACAAAGCTGTCGCCCATCTTGGTTGCCTTCTTCTCGGCCTTCTCGATGACGCGGACGAGCTCGTTGGACAGGCCCATCTGCTGACCCTCGCCCGAAACCTTGGGCGCGTGGTCGATGGCATCCTGTGTGGAGCGTGCGAGCTGAGCAGGGTCGGCACCGATGCGCTCGATGATCACGGAGATATTGCGCTCGCCGGCACCGAGCAGGGCAGACAGCAGGTGAATCGGCTCCACCGCGCCGGCCTGCGCGTCAGCGGCCGTGCTCATGGCGGTCTGTAGCGCCTCGCGCGACGTCATAGCTAGCTTATCGATTCTCATGGAATCACCTCTCTTGGGGCGGCCGCCCTACGGGGCGGCTTCACGTTGTTCGAGAAGTATTGTTGCCAGCTTTGTGCGATCTTATACACAAATCTAAGTCTCTATATATAAGATTTTCTGAGTGATCGATGGATAGGGTACTGAGGTGTCAGCCTGCCGCTGCCCAGGCGCACTACCATCTCGATCTGTAACATCTAGCAGCCATTTTTGATCCTAGATGTTACAGATCGAGAGAAAATGACCAGTGGCAACCGTTTGTCTCAATCTGTAACATCTACTCGGCAAATAGAGCTCTATCTGTTACAAATCGAGACAAACCGAGAACCACCACAAAGGGGACAGGCACCTTTGTGGTGGTTTTCGACGCTAACGGTCGACCATCTCGCGCCATGAGATTAAACTTGAATTGTTCTCTGAACATATCCATTTCTGCCTATCCTCAACAGATCTTTGTCTCTAGGAGCGCATATGAAGCCGCCTCATTCCACCGGTCGCAACGTCATCGCCATTCTCGCCATACCCATCGTGGTGCTCTTCCTTATCGTCATCACGCCCTTTTCTTTTGGTATCGCCTCGCCCTTCGATCTTTGCGGGATGATCGACGCCGGCTCGCGTGCCACCTCGCTCTCCTTTGTCTGCCGTGGCGTGTTCTACGAATATGCAATTCCCACCGGACTTTGGCAGTCCAAGTTACCGTTGCTCGGTCAGATCGACGGATGCTCCCCCTATTTCTGCCTTGGACCTCAGGCGCTAAACTATCTAATCGACGACCAGCCACTCGACTCCATCGGCCTTGCCTACGACTACGCACCAAACACCGATGAGCGCCACATGAACCAAGTCCTCGACAAGATGCTTGGACAGTGCGGGCTCACCGAGGAGGCCGGTCGAACCATCTATAGCAACCAGAAATTAAAGCGAACAGAACTCCGCCGTGTCGGAAAAATCAAAGGGCGAAACAGGGCCGCCTACTGGGATGCCTGGGCAACACGCGACAAGGGCGAATTCGGACACAGCACCTATATGGTCACCGTCTACACCAAAGACGGAATTAAGGACAATGTTGACGATTTCGCGTCATCCAAACTCGGCATCCCCAAAACAACCAAACCCGCCAGCCCAGATGAAATTCTGTAGAGACGCTCATTAGAATGTCGTTCAACGAGCACGGCAACATCGAGCTCGCCCCCCACCACCACGAAAGGGACAGGCCCCTTTGTGGTGGTTTTCGACTCTGGCGCTCAACTGTCTCGATCTGCAACACCTAGCTGCCGTTTTGGACCTCAGATGTTACAGATCGAGACGAAATGTTCAGCAGTTTCCGTTTATCTAAATCTGTAACAACTACTCGGCAAATAAGGGTCTACCTGTTACAGAACAAGACAAACCGCGGACCACCACAAAGATGTCTGCCCCCTTTGTGGCGGTTTTCGACAAAAAGAAGCCGCCCCGACAACAGAGGCGGCATCAAGCAAGTCTATTTTTAGCGTCCCTCAAGACCCAACGAGAACGCAGAAATGTAGCCCGGGGCTTACCCTTTCCCGAACGCGACCTTCGCGAAGCGCGTGAGCGGGCGGGAAAGGGTAAGCCCCGGGCGGACAATTAAGTGCGTTACTCGGCAGCGGCCTTGAACTTGTTGTAGTTGATCAGGCAGCCGGCCTTGACGATGGCACGCTCCTCGGCCGTCATATCGGCAATGTAGAGCTCAATCTGCTCGACGACACCGTCGACACGCACCACGTACGCGGCGATGTCCTTTAGGTCGCCATCGAGCGCGGCGCGGATACCCGGCACAAAGACGTAGTCGCCCACCTCAAAGTTGGGCTCGGCCTCCATCTGGAAGGGCACCATACCCCAGTTCATCACGTTGGAGCGATAACGCTTGGTGGCGTACTCGTGGACGATGTTGGCCAGGCCGCCAATTACGCGCTGGCAGCTCGCGGCCTGCTCGCGGGCAGAGCCGTCGCCCGGCTTCTTGGCGTAGAGCATGGAGCCGTACTCGGTCGCCTTGGCGTCTGCCGCGACACCCGCGCCGGCCAGCGCCTCAAACACGCTGGCAAGCTCGGCATCGAGTGCTGCCAGGTCACCCGCGAACTCACCGGCCACGCGGCGCTTCTCCACCGCGTCGACCTCCTTGGAGCGGCCCACGTAGGCCGGGTCGCGGCGGCTGAGCGTAAACTCGGCCAGACCCAGCGGGTTGGAGCGGAAGGAGCTCGTCTCGCCCGAGGGAATGAGCTCGTCGGTCGTAGTGACCGGGTCCATGATCTTGGAGCACACCTTGAGCAGGATATCGTCGCCGAGGGGCTCCATCGCGGGCCACGGCTTGATGTTGGGGCCTTCGACCAGCTCGTCGGCAGGCTCCGCCTTGCCAAAGCCCCAGTACACGCGCTTTTTGTACGGCGCGTCGTCAAAGGTGTACTCGCAGGCCTCATCCCAAGTCTCCTCGGGCAGGTCGGTCGCCGGCGTCAGGACGCCGCCGTTGGCAGCCGTCGCCGCAATGGAACGGGCGTCCATCAGGGCCACGGCGCTCAGCTGGCCATTACCCGGCTTGGAACCCTCGCGGTTGGGGAAATTGCGCGTGGTGTGGCGGATGGACAGGCCGTTGTTGGCAGGCGTGTCGCCGGCGCCGAAGCACGGGCCGCAGAATGCCGTGCGCACAATCGCGCCGGCCTCCATAAGGTCGTAAATATAGCCGCGGCGCGTAAGCTCGAGTGCCACGGGCTGGCTTGTGGGATAGACCGACAGCGAGAACTCGCCGCAGCCGGTGTTGGCGCCCTTGAGCACGCGGGCAGCCTGGACCACGGAGTCGTAATTGCCGCCCGAGCAGCCGGCGATAACGCCCTGTTGCACGTGCAGCTTGCCGTCGACGATCTTGTCGAGCAGGCTAAAGTGCGTCTTGCCCTCGCCGATCTTGGCGGCCTCGAGCTCGACCTCATGCAGGATGTCCTCGAGGTTCTCGTTGAGCTCGTCGATCTCAAAGCCGTTGGAAGGATGGAACGGCAGCGCGATCATGGGCTTGATGCTCGACAGGTCGACCTCGACGCAGCCGTCGTAATAGGCGACATCAGCGGGCTTGAGCTCGCGGTAGTCGTCGCCGCGGCCGTGCATGGTCAAAAACGCGTGCGTGTCCTCGTCGGTGGCCCAGATGCTCGACAGGCAGGTGGTCTCGGTGGTCATGACATCGACGCCGTTGCGGTAGTCGGTCGTCATGCTCGCGATGCCCGGGCCCACAAACTCCATGACCTTGTTCTTGACGTAACCCTTGGCAAAGACGGCGCGGATGATGGCAAGCGCAACGTCGTGCGGGCCGACGCCGGGACGTGGGGCGCCCGTGAGGTAGATGGCGACGACGCCGGGATAGGCGACGTCGTAGGTGTCGCGCAGCAGCTGCTTTGCCAGCTCGCCGCCGCCCTCGCCCACGGCCATGGTGCCCAGGGCGCCGTAGCGGGTGTGCGAGTCGGAACCCAGGATCATCTTGCCGCAACCGGCGAAGTTCTCACGCATAAAGGAGTGGATGACGGCGATGTGTGGCGGGACGAAGATGCCGCCGTACTTCTTGGCAGCCGAGAGGCCAAAGACGTGGTCGTCCTCGTTGATGGTGCCGCCCACGGCGCACAGCGAGTTATGGCAGTTGGTGAGCACGTAGGGCAGCGGGAACTGCTCCATACCCGAGGCGCGCGCCGTCTGGATGATGCCGACAAAGGTGATGTCGTGGCTCGCCATGGCGTCGAAGCGAATCTTGAGCGCCTCGGGGTCGCCGGACGTATTGTGTGCCTGGAGGATCGAATACGCGATGGTGCCGCGCTTGGCATCCTCGGGCGTCTGCGTAATACCGCGCTCGGCAGCCTCGGCCGCAGGCACAACCTCGCTGCCGCCGCGCAGGTAGATGCCGTCCTCGTACAGCTTGACCATACTGTCTCCCACTCTGCCCAAAAATTTGAGCGCATAGCATACATTCGTTCAATATCGTGCCATAGAACGGTTGCAAGTGGGTTACGAATCTACACGTTCACTTTATCTCGGTAAAGTAAAGGACGAGCACCTTGCATCACTCTTCTGACAAGGAGTGTCCCAAAGTGCCGGCACAAAAGGAACGTCCCCAACTGCCAAGTGCCGCAAGAATGTCCCCTTTGACCAGTCATTTAAGAACGTCCCCAATGACTACCGCATCCGGAGCAAGGCAACGCCGCAGGTAGAGGACGGACAGCGAGCGACGTCCAGAGCGAACAAGTTGGCATGAAAAAGGCAAGGCATAGACCTTCTGGTCATGCCTTGCCTTTTGAATGACAAATTGTCGCTCTGGACGTCGCGCAGCATCGGCCCGTTACGCGGTTTGGTAAAACCGCGTAACTACAAATCCCCTCCGGCGCCCAAAAGCTTGCGCATGACTTGCTCGGGGTTAACTGAGCCGTCGCGCGGGGCTAAGGCAGTGATCTTCTTCTGCATCTTGTATTCGTGCAGCTCGTCCTCGAGCTGGCGCACGCGGGCGCGGAGCTTTTCGTTCTCGCGCTCGCGCTCCTCGGCACGCTCCTTCATATCGAGAATGCGCACCACGCCGGCAAGGTTGATGCCCTCGTCGGTCAGCTGGTTGATGAGCTCCAGGCGCTCGATATCGGCACGCGAATACAGACGCGTGTTGCCGCCCGAGCGCTGGGGATTCACCAAGCCTTTGGACTCGTAGACGCGCAGAGTCTGCGGGTGCATGCCGGTCAGCTCGGCCGCCACGCTGATCATGTACAGCGGTTTGTTCCTATTGTCCTCGGCCATGCTACCTGACCCCTTTCCGTCTCGTTATCGTCCATCATAAGCCCGTGGGCGCGGGCGTGCGCCGCGACCGCCCTAGTACGTCGCCTTGTAACGGTTGACCTTCTCGCGATAGTCGCGTGTGTCGGTCTCGCGCAGCTTGGTCATGGCATCGCGCTCGTCATCGGATAGGTTCGTGGGGACCTGCACCTTGATCTCGACGAGCAGCGCGCCTGTGCGGCCACGGTGCTTAACGTCGGGCGCACCCATCTCCTTAAAGCGGAACTTCTTGCCCGTCTGGGTGCCAGCGGGCACCTTCAGACGAACCGTCGCGCCGCCGGGCGTGGGCACATCAACCGTGCAGCCGAGCGCCGCCTCGTAGACCGAGATCGGCACCTCCATGGTCACATCGGCACCCTTGCGCTTAAACAGCGGGTGCTCCTCCACATGCGTGGTCACGACCAGGTCGCCGCGCTCGCCGCCGGCAACGCCATACTCGCCGCGACGCTTGTAGCGTAGCTTGCCGCCGTCGACCGCGCCCGCGGGCACCGAGACCGTAATGGTCTGCTGCTCGCCTGTCGAGGGAATGCGATAGGTGACCTTGTGCGTCACGCCGCGAAACGCGTCCTCGGCCGTCACATCGACGGTCAGCGACAGGTCGCCGCCCTTGCGAGCACGGCTGCGACCCGCGCCGGCACCGGCAGCGCCCGCAGCCCCGGCAAAGCCCGAGCCCCAATCGCTGCCCCAGGCGCCGTTGCCGCTAAAGATGCTGTCGAAGATGTCGCCCCAGCCGCTGGCACCCGCGCCGGCACCGTAGCCGCCGCCATACGCGCCGCCCGCGCCCGGCATGCCGCCAAACATGAGCATCTGGTCGTACTCTTTGCGCTTCTTCTCGTCCGAAAGCGTCTCGTAGGCCTCGCTGATCTCCTTGAACTTGGCCTCGTCGCCGCCGGCATCGGGGTGATATTTTTGCGCGAGCTTGCGAAACGCGCTCTTGATCTCTTTGTCGGAGGCGCTCTTGGATACGCCCAGGATGTCATAGAAGGTTTTGCCTGCAGCCATCGTAGCTCCTCTCCTGTTTCATCCGCCGCCCAGCGGGCGGCGGCTCATGCTTTCATATGGCACTAGGCCAGAAAGGGCCCCGGGTGTTGCCCCGGGGCCCTTCTCAATTACTCCTCGGTGCTCTCGGCCGTATCGGCCGCAGCATCCTCGGGCGCCGCTTCGGGCTCCGGTGCGGGGCGTTTCTCGCCGCCGTAGGTCACCGTCACCATCGCGGAACGCAGGATGCGATCCGCCATGCGGTAGCCCTTCTGGTACACGTCGTTGACGGTCTCATCGTACTGCGACGCGTCCTCGACGCGACCCACGGCTTGGTGCTCGAGCGGATCGAACGCCTCGCCCTTGGGGTCGATGGGCTCAACGCCCTCGTGCGCAAACACATCGAGCAGCTTGGCATGCACCGCGTCGACACCGTCGACGAACTGCTTAAAGTCGTCGGCAAGCTCCTGGCTGCGGGCATGGTCGATCGCACGCTCGATATCGTCGACCACCGGCAGCAGCGCGGTGACGAGCTTCTCGGTCGCGCGCTCGCGCTCGGCGATACGCTCATTGGCGGTGCGGCGACGGAAGTTCTCCCAGTCGGCCTGCAGACGGGCGGTGCGCTCGGTGGCGTCCTTTGCCTTGTCCTCGGCGGCCTTCTGAGCCTCTGCCGCAGCATCGAGCTCATTGCGCACGTCGGCAAGCTCTTTCTGAGCCTGCTCGAACTTGAGCTTAAAGTCGTTGTCGGCGGCTTCTTCACCGGCGCGGATAGCGGCTTCCACCATCTCGTCCTCGGTCATCGTCGCCTCCTTGTTGGAATCCTCTACTTGGTTCTCGGCAGCCTCGGCGGCCGGGGCCTCGTTGGCCTCGGTAACGTCTGCGGCCTCTACGGGAATCTTCACGTCCTTCTCCTCAGAGTCAACGGGGGCGGCGCCAGCGGCGGCCGCCTCCGTGCGAGCTTTACGGGCGGACATGATTATTTGTCCTCGTCGTCCACAACCTCGTAGTCGGCGTCGACAACGTCATCGTCGGCAGGCTGGGCACCAGCGGCACCGTCGGTCTGCTGCTGAGCGTCGGCGTAGACAACCTGGGCCAGCTCGTAGGCCACGGACTGCAGGGACTCGCCGGCGGCCTTGATAGCCTCGACGTCAGAGCCCTCGAGCGCCTTCTTGGCGTCGGCGATAGCGGTCTCGGCCTTGGACTTCACGTCGGCGGAAACCTTGTCGCCCAGCTCGTTGAGGGTCTGCTCGGTGGAGTAGCACAGGCTGTCGGTCTGGTTGCGGACCTCGACCTCTTCCTTCTGCTTCTTGTCCTCCTCGGCATGAGCCTCGGCGTCCTTGACCATACGATCGACTTCGTCGTCGGAAAGCGCGGTGGAGCCGGAAATGGTGATCTGCTGCTCCTTGCCGGTGCCCTTGTCCTTAGCGGAGACCTTGACGATGCCGTTGGCGTCGATGTCGAAGGTAACCTCGATCTGCGGCACGCCGCGGCGGGCAGCCGGGATGCCGGTCAGCTGGAACTTACCGAGCGACTTGTTGTCGCGAGCAAGCTCGCGCTCGCCCTGGAGCACGTTGATCTCGACGCTGGTCTGGTTGTCGGCAGCGGTGGAGTAGACCTCGGTCTTGGAGGTCGGGATCGTGGTGTTGCGGTCGATCATCTTGGTCATGATGCCGCCCATGGTCTCGACGCCCAGCGACAGCGGGGTAACGTCGAGCAGCAGGATGCCCTCGACGTCGCCGGTGAGCACGCCGCCCTGGACGGCAGCGCCATCGGCAACGACCTCGTCGGGGTTCACGGACATGTTGGGCTGCTTGCCGGTCATGGTCTTGACGAGCTCCTGGACGGCGGGCATACGGGTGGAGCCGCCGACGAGGATTACCTCGGTCAGATCGGAGAGCTTAAGCTTGGCGTCGCGCAGGGCGTTGGTGACAGGCTGCTTGCAGCGCTCGAGCAGGTCGCGGGTGATCTTCTCGAACTCGGCGCGGGTCAGCGTGTAGTTGAGGTGCAGCGGGCCGGACTGGTTCATGGTGATGAACGGCAGGTTGATGGTGGTCTGCTGAGCGGCGGAGAGCTCCTTCTTGGCATTCTCGGCGGCCTCCTTCAGACGCTGCAGGGCCATGGGGTCCTGACGCAGGTCGACACCGTTCTCCTGCTGGAACTTATCGGCCATCCAATCGATGACGCGCTGATCCCAGTCGTCGCCGCCCAGGTGGTTGTCGCCCGAGGTGGACAGAACCTCAAACACGCCGTCGGCGAGGTCGAGGATGGAGACGTCGAAGGTACCACCGCCCAGGTCGAAGACCAGAATGCGCTGGTCGGTGCCCTGCTTGTCCAGACCATAGGCCAGAGCAGCAGCAGTCGGCTCGTTGACGATACGCTTGACGTTGAGGCCAGCGATCTTACCGGCGTCCTTGGTGGCCTGACGCTGGGCGTCGTTGAAGTAGGCCGGGACGGTGATGACGGCGTCGGTAACGGTCTCGCCCAGATACTTCTCGGCGTCAGCCTTCATCTTCGCGAGCGTCATGGCGCTCACCTGCTCGGCGGTGTAATCCTTGCCCTCGATATCGACGACGGCACGGCCGCCCTGGCCCTCCTTGACCTCGTACGGCACGGTCTTGATCTCGGAGGTGCACTCGGAGTACTTGCGGCCCATGAAGCGCTTGATGGAGAACACGGTGTTCTTGGGGTTGGTGACAGCCTGGTTCTTAGCGGCCTTACCCACGACGCGGTCGCCGTCGGCACGGAAGCCCACGACGGACGGGGTGGTGCGGTCGCCCTCGGCGTTCACGATAATGGTCGGAGAACCGCCCTCGAGAACGGCCATAGCGGAGTTAGTAGTACCAAGGTCGATACCAAGAATCTTGCCCATTAGAAATTCCCTCTCTCTTGTGCGTTTGCACCGACTCGGCGGTCTGCCGAGCGGTGTTTCGGCTTGTCTTTCAGGATGTAGTGTATCCCCTTATGGGCCGGAATATACAAAATCTAAGTCAATTCATATAAGATTTCTTATCTCTGAGAGTTTAGGTTCGTAAAGGCGCAGGTAGACGGCTTGTTTGAGTTCTCGATAGATCTATTGAGATCTATGTAGAGTTGGCTGAGGTTTGCGTCCGGAGGTGCCTGGGGGCCGTCTTGCGGAAAGCTCATCCCGGTTTGAGCGTGGATTCCGGGTCGCAGTTTCCGTCTGAAGGCTCAACCGGAAACCGTATCCCGTTTTGAGAGCTGATACCGGCTCGCATTTTCCGCTAGCGGGCCTAACCGGAAACTGCAACCCGTTTTTCGACAAAATAATGGGATGCGGTTTCCGCAAGCACGCTCAATCGCCCTATATTTCAAGTCACCTTTAGCTAACATTTACGCAGCTCAACGGCCCCACCTGCGTGTTTTTTAGTAAACCTTGGCATACTCGGCGAACGGTATGAAGATGCCGGTCAGAGGGTATTGCAAACGGTCGCTCCCGTGGTATGTTTTTGCCCGAATCAAACCGACGCGCATCGTCTGTAGCGTCGGTCAACAGAGAGGAAACTACCATGGCTCATCCCGTAATTGATGCCGACGAGTGCATCGCTTGTGGCGTTTGCGTCGACTCCTGCCCCGCTGGCGTTCTGGAGCTCCAGGACGTCGCTACCGTCGCTGACGAGGACTCCTGCGTCGCCTGTGGCGCTTGCCAGGACGCTTGCCCCGCTGGCGCGATCACCGAGATCGTCGAGGAGTAATAACTCCCCCACTTGCACACTCAAAAGTACACCGTGCACAAAAAAGGAGGCCTCCGCATCGCCGCGGAGGCCTCCTTTTGCATTCGTCGTTACTAGGACAGGTCATCTTCGTAGGGCATCAGATCTGCCAGATAGCCCTTTTCCTTGAGCATGGCCTCGATCTCGTCGAGGGTCTGCTCGTCCTCCGCCGCAATGCGATGGAAGTGATAGCCGCTGGTCACCGTTAGCAGCGGAAAGCTCTTGCCACTCTCGATATCGCGCAGATAGCGCTCAACATCGCGACGGTTGCGGATGTCCAGGTCGGCCGTGATCTTACCGTACACGCGGTGATTGACGATCACGTTGAGCACGGCACCACCGGCGTCGACGATACTCGTAAGCTCATCGCCTGCCTGCTCCACGCCGTGGCGAACCTTGACCAAGCGCGTGGGCACAGCGGGGCTGCTGGGGGCCTCCTGCAGCACGTAGCCGCGGTTGGTCGCCACGATATCGTGCCCATCGGCGCGCAGCAGGGCGATGTCCTGCACCACGACCTGGCGGCTCACACCCACCTCGCGGGCAAGCGCGCTGCCCGATACGGGCCCCTTGGCTCCCTCGAGCACGGCCATGATGGCACGGCGACGCTCGCGGGCGTTCATTATTTACCGTCCAGCAGACGCAGGTGCTTAAGCGAGAGGTCGAGGATCGGCGCGGAGTGCGTCAGGGCGCCCGAGCTAATGTAGTCGACGCCCAGATCAGCCAGGGCGCGAATGTTGTCGGCGTCCACATTGCCCGAGCACTCGGTCTTGGCGCGACCGGCGATAAGCTCGATGGCGGCGGCCATGTCGTCATGGGTCATGTTGTCGAACATGATAATGTCGGCACCGGCCTCCACGGCCTCGCGCACCATATCCAGGTTCTCGCACTCAATCTCGACCGTCGTGGTAAACGACGCGTGGGCGCGCGCCATCTCAATCGCGCGCGCCACGCCACCGGCGGCGTCGATGTGGTTGTCCTTGAGCATGACAGCCGTCGACAGGTTATAACGGTGGTTGCTGCCGCCGCCGATCTCGACCGCGGCCTTCTCGAAGACGCGCATGCCCGGCGTGGTCTTGCGCGTGTCGACGAGCACCGTCTTGGTGCCCTCGAGCGCCGAGGCCATCCTGTGCGTATAGGTGGCGATACCGCTCATGCGCTGCAGGTAGTTGAGTGCCACGCGCTCGCCCGAAAGCAGCACGCGCGCGTCGCCGCGAACCTGGCCCACGTGATCGCCGGCGTGCACCTCGTCGCCATCCGCGACATCAAACAACACGGAGCTCTGCGAATCCAGCAGCTCAAAGGTACGGGCGAACACATCCAAGCCCGCGATGATGCCATCGGCCTTGGCGATAAGCTCCACCGTGGCGGGACGCGCCGTGGGACACACGCTCGCCGTGCTCACGTCCTCAAAGGTAATGTCCTCGCGCAGCGCCTGCAGAATCAGATCATCGACGACAAGCTTCATGGTAATGGGATTCATGGTCTACTCCTCCACGGCCTGCGTGCCGGCGGCACGGGCCAAATCATCGATTGCCAGAGGGTCGGCGCCCAGGGCGCGATGACGGCCATCGAGCGCGGGATCGCCCGCCTGCTCCACTGCGAGCGACTCGCCGGTGCGCATGTACCACGCGGCGCGACGACCCCAGACCAGCGCCTCGAGCAGGCTGTTGGAAGCCAGGCGATTCTTGCCGTGAACGCCGTTGCAGGCCGTCTCACCGGCTGCGTAGAGTTCGGGCATCGAGGTGCGGCCGTCCTTATCGACCCATACGCCACCCATAAAGTAGTGCTGCGTGGGCGTAACGGGGATGGGCTCGTCCAAGATGTCGCGGCCGTCCTCCAAGCAGCGTGCGCGAATGTTGGCAAAGTGCCCAGTCACCACGTCGCGCTCGACAGGGGCAAAGCTCAGCCACTCGTGCTCGGTACCGTCCTGCTTCATCTGCTCGCGAATGGCGGCGGCGACCACATCGCGCGGCTGAAGCTCGTCGGTAAAGCGCTCGCCGGCGGCGTTGAGCAAAATCGCGCCCTCGCCGCGGCAGCTCTCGCTGATCAGGAAGGTGCGGCCCGGCTGCGGCGAGAACAGTCCCGTGGGGTGAATCTGCACGTAGTCCAGGTGCTCCATCTTAATACCATGCTCCTGAGCGATGTAGCAGGCATCACCCGTGAGCTGCGGGTAGTTGGTCGAGTGGTCATATACGCCGCCGATGCCGCCCGTTGCCCACAGCGTGTGGCAGGCATGGATCTTAAACGGCTCGCCGGCATGCACGCCCTCGGCGGCATTTGTCAGCTCGTCGGCGGGACGAGCCGAATCGTCCTCGTCCACGGGAACGGCGACGACGCCGGTGCACACTGTGGCGCCGTCACGCTCGCCCGTCAGGATGTCGGTCATGGCCACGTGCTCCAAAATCTGCACGTTATCAAGCTTGCGAACGGCCTGGAGCAGCTTGGTCGTGATCTCCTTGCCCGTAATGTCGGCATGGAAGGCAATGCGGGGGCGGCTGTGCGCACCCTCGCGGGTAAAGTCGAGGCTGCCGTCGGCCTTGCGCTCAAAGTCCACGCCCATCGCCAGCAGGTCGTTGATGACCGAGCGGCTCGAGCGGATCATGATGTCGACGCTCTCGCGGCGGTTCTCGTAGTGGCCGGCGTGCATGGTGTCCTCAAAGAAGGCATCGTAGTCCGAGCCCTCGGGCAGCACGCAAATGCCGCCCTGCGCGAGCATCGAATCGCACTCATCGACAGTGCCCTTGGAGAGCATGATCACGCGCATGCTCGTCGGCAGGTTGAGAGCCGCATACAGGCCCGCTACGCCGCAGCCGGCAATAACGACGTCGCACTCCATATCGGGGTATTGCTTGGTTTCCACAGGAATCCTCTCCCTTGAATGTGACATAAGGGACCGTCCCTCATGCCGCATTGTTCTAGCGCGCTGCGTACTCGAGCATGCGGTCGAGCGTGAGCTTGGCCTGATCGGCGGCCTCGTCCGACACGCCAATCTGCACCTCGCCCTCGCCCGTCTCCAGGCAGCGCACGAGCTTTTCGAGCGTGATGAGATCCATGTTGACGCAGGTGGGCTGCACCGCGGGGAAGTAGAACTTCTTGCCGGTGCCCTGGCAGCGGCGCTCGAGCTCGTAGAGCACGCCACGGACCGTCACAATAATGAACTCGCTCGCGTCGGACTCCTCGGCGTACTTGATAATGCCGGCGGTGGAGCCGATGTAGTCGGCCTCGGCCAAGACGTCGGCCTTACACTCAGGATGCGCCAGCACGA
This sequence comes from uncultured Collinsella sp., assembly GCA_900541725.1. Lineage (GTDB taxonomy): Bacteria > Actinomycetota > Coriobacteriia > Coriobacteriales > Coriobacteriaceae > Collinsella. The sequence continues at coordinate 15,924 of UQLB01000004.1, forward strand.
GCGCGTCGGGGTGGGCCTCCGTCGCGTCGACGATCTGCTCGACGGTGATGATGTGATGGCGCGGGCAGTAGCCGTTGTTGAGGATGACGTGCTTTTGCGGCACCTGCTCGGCTACGAAGCGACCGAGGTTTTGGTCGGGAATGAACAGGATATGCTGCTGCGGCAGCTCGGACACGATCTTGACGGCGTTGGAGCTGGTGACGCACACGTCGCTCCAGCTCTTGATCTCGACCGTGGAGTTGACGTAGCAGACCACGGCAAGGTCGTCACCGTACTCGGCGCGGGCGGCGTCGACCGTCTCGCGCTTGACCATGTGAGCCATGGGACAGTCCGCGCCCGGCTCGGGCAGCAGCACCGTCTTGGTAGGATTGAGCAGCTTGGCGCTCTCGCCCATAAACTCCACGCCGCACAGCACGATGGTCTGCTGCGGCAGGCTTTTGGCGAGCTTTGCCAGGTAAAAGCTGTCGCCGACGTAATCGGCCACAGCCTGGACCTCGGGCGCCACGTAATAGTGCGCCAGGATCACCGCGTCGCGTTGGGTTTTAAGTTGCTGAATGGCCTCGACGAGCTCTGCGGGCACCAATGCCGCGCGCTCCGTTGCCGTCGCTGCCGATGCCAGGCCGGCCGCGATATCGCGTGCAAGCTCCGACGCATCCATGTTCGCGCTCTGTGCCATCAAGGCCCCTCTCTTTTGGCGAATCTTGGGGCTTTAGTATGACACCTAGGTTTACAGCTGACAAGACAGCTGTAAACCTAGGTGTAAAGTTGAAATAAAGATTCAATCATGCGGCAGGTCCATTTACGAACTGGCAAGCTGAGGATAGCCGAGCTCTCGATAGCGCAGGAGGCATCTTTCGCCACCGCAATACCGCTCGGCGCGAGTTGCGCACCATGAGGCACGAACGGGCGCTCCCCCGCGAGTGGTCCGCGCCCAATGTGGCAAAATCGAACTACTAAGGGGGCTCAGAATGCTCAAGATTATTGCCTGCGACGACGACGTCGCTTTTCTAGATAGACTGCACCGGATGATCGACCGTTGGTCGACCGAGACGGGCACGGAGGTCGATGTTGCGCTCGTCACGCGTGGCGAGGACCTGCTGGCCCGCCATGCCGCATCGCGCGCCGACATCATCCTGCTCGACATGATCATGCCGCTCGTCAATGGCATGGACACCGCGCGCGAATTGCGCCAGGCCGACACCGCCGTGCGTCTGGTGTTCCTTACCTCGTCGCCCGAGTTCGCGCTGGAATCCTACGAGGTCCGCGCCTTCGACTATCTGCTCAAGCCCGTGACTTACGAACGCCTGGCACAGTTACTCGACGAGCTTTCGAGCATGCGCCCGGCGGCAACCGACGAGCTCGTGATCAAAACGTCCTTTGGCTACCACGCCCTGCGCCTGTCCGACATCGAATATGCCGAGGCGCGCAACAAGCACGTGGTCTTCCACCTGCGCGACGGACGCAATATCGAGGCACTCGAGTCGTTCCGCAGCGTCGAGGACCGTTTGGCGCAAAATGCCACCTTCTTTAAATGCCACCGTAGCTACCAGGTCAACTTGCGCAACATCGACCACTTCGATCGCACGGACATCGTCATGCGCTCCGGCGCGTGCATTCCGCTGTCGCGCAGCAGCAAGCAGGGATTCCAGGACGCCTACTTTGCGGTGCGCTTTGAGGGCGGGAGGCGCTGATGCCTGCATCGGTCGAAATGGTTCTTTGGGCGATTCACCACACCACGACGCTGCTCTTTGGCGTTTTTGCCTCGGCGGCGCTCTGCGGTGTCGAAATCAATCGACGCCATGCGCTCGAATTGCTGGGGATCGGTGCCGCAACCGGTGCCGCCTTCTCGATTGCCAATGCCGTTGGCGGAGAACTGTTTGCCCGTCAGGCTTACCCGCTCGTCGTGCACCTGCCGCTTATCATGTTCCTCTGCGCGCGCTACCGCTTAAGTCCGCTGCTCGCGGCATTGGGCGTCACCAGTGCCTACCTGAGCTGCCAGTTCAGCAACTGGATGGGTATCGCTGCATTCGCAGCCACCGACTCGCAGATTGCGTACTACCTTGCGCGCATCGCGACCACGCTCGGCGTCTTTGCCGTCCTCCTGCACTGGGCCGGCGATATCGGTCCGCGCCTGGCGATTAAAAGCCCCACCGAGCTGGGCATTCTTTTAATTCTGCCGCTCGTCTACTACATCTTTGACTACGCCACCAACGTCTACACCACGCTGTTCCACTCGGGCTCGGTGGTGACCGTTGAGTTTTTGGCCTTTGCCCTTTGCGCCTTCTACATTATGTTTCTCGCCGTCTACCTGCGCGAATACGAGGCAAAGGAAGTAGCCGAGCGTGAGCGCTGGATGCTCGAGACGCGCGACAACTCCGCCATCAAAGAGCTCGAGGTCTGGCGCCAATCTGGACGCGAGCTGTCGATCCTTCGCCACGACATGCGGCACTTTTTGCGCGGTCTGGCCATTCTTGTTGAGGAAGGGCACATCGACGAGGCGCTCGATCGCATCGATGAGCTCTGCGAGGCCAACGACCGCACCGCCGTGCGCCGTTACTGCGCCAACGAGACCGTCAACATCGTGCTTTCGTCATTTAGTTCGGATATCAACAAGCACGGCATCACCGCCGACCTGCGTGCCGCCGTGCCCGAAACCGTTCACGTGGGCGATGCCGACCTGTTCAGTGTGCTTTCGAACGCCCTGGAAAACGCCATCATCGCTGCAAGCGCCGCCCCCGAAGGCAAACGCTTTGTCGACCTTGACCTGCGGCTTGAGGACGGCCAGCTGCTGCTTTTGGTTTCCAACACGTTTGGACGCGCGCCGCGCATGGTCGACGGCATGCCCGTGACCCAACACGCCGGCCACGGTTTTGGCACCAAGAGCATTAAGCTTGCCGTGGAGCGCATGAGCGGCAACTGCCAGTTCCGCATTAACGGCGACCGATTTGAGCTGCGCGCTGTGATGTAGGGGCGCGACACTGGACTCGTGGCGCGACTCAACCGCCCGGGTCGCCTTGCCGGCGCAAGCCCGCTACAGCGGCGCGGCCGCCGGGGTCAGCTGCTTAATGTAGGCCCACATGCGCTGCTTGGCGGCCTTGTCGGTGAGCGCCGCCTCAAAACCGTCGAGCGCCAGCACTCGGCGCCCTTGCACATGGGCGACCAGACCGGGCTTGAGCATGGCGGTGTCAAAGTCCTCGATCGCCACGAGCATATCGGCATAGGTCTCGCGCATCATGTCTGCCGCACTGTTGTCCAGCAGCAGCACCGCCTCGGGATCCAGCGCCTCGAGCGCCTCGCGGAACAGCTCGCACGGCAGGGCGTGGCCCACCGCCACCGTTCCGTCACCCGCGCCGGCGACGCTTGCCAGCACGCAAAAATCCTCGGGCGCATAGCCGATGGCCCCGAGCGCCTTACGCAGCGCCGCGCCATCCGCGCCCGCGGCAAGCTCGCCGCCCGAGCGCTCGGCTTCATCCAAATCGCCTTTTACCAGCACAATTGGCGAGCACGCGTTGCCTGCGATGCGCACGCCACGACCCGCAAGCGATGCGAGCTCCTGCTCGGCCGCCTGAGCGATGGCTTCTTTTTTCTGGCTTTGTGACATAGGTATGCGCTCTCCAATCGTTTGCGTGCCCACCATTATATAAAAGAGCCGCCCGCGAGTGGTTGCTTTGCGGGCCGCTGGGTATAAGCACGGTCGTACTGAGTTTTACGCGGCCGAGCCGCGTCGCATTATGGAGGTCACCATGGCTGACATTAAGCAGATTACCCCCGAGAACTTCGACGCCACCGTCAACGGCAGCCTTCCCGTGCTGGTCGATTTTTGGGCTCCCTGGTGTGGGCCCTGCCGTTCGCTGTCGCCCATCGTTGACGAGGTTGCCGATGAGCTGGCGGGCAAGCTTGCCGTTGCCAAATGCAACGTCGACGACAACCAGGACCTGGCCATGAAGTATGGCGTCATGAGCATCCCCACGCTGATTGTGTTTAAGAACGGCGAGGAGATTGACCGCTCGGTTGGCGCTCTGCCCAAGGCGAGGCTGCAGGCGCTGCTGGAGAAGCATCTGTAATACGCTTGTTACTTACCCGCCGTCCATGAGCGCTTTTGCACCGCTCGCCGGACTGCCGGGCGCGGCGCGGACGACCACGGATAGTATGGTAGTTACAAACAGCCCCCAGTGAACGGGTGCGAGTCACACAGACTCGCACCCGTTTTCTTATGCAGCTGCGCACAGAGCGGGCGTAGTAAAATCTGAACCACTGAACTGCCCCATACAAAAGGAGATTTTCCATGCATGATGTTGGAATGAACATGAGCCAGCTTGCCATGAGCGTCAAGCAGGTCGACGACACCATCGAGCTCGCTCACGAGTGGAGCCATCAGCTGCTGCATGCGACCGAGAACTTTGACATGGAGCGTATTGGCGCCAAGCTCGAGGCCGCCATGGCTGCGCTGCACGAGGCGCATGACGCGCTCGAGGGCTACGAGGACGCCATCGAGGCCGACCATAACTCCGTCGGCTCCGTGAAGCTGGTGTAGCGTGACCGAGCACGAGCACGAGCACGAGCACGGCTGCGACCACAAGCACGAGCATCCGCACGGTCCGGCCGACCAGGCGAGCTGCCGTTGCGCCGGCTCCAGCTCCGAGCTGGTCCGCTTTTCGGTGACCGCGCCCGACGATCTGCTGCGCCGCTTTGACGAGCAGATCGCACGCCGCGGTGACGTGGCCAACCGCTCCGAGGCCGTACGCGACCTGATTCGCGCCTCGATCGCGAAGGAGCAGATGCGCACGCCCGACGAGCAGGTCATCGGTTCACTCACCATGATCTATGACCACCATACCGGCGATCTGACGCGCCGCCTGGACGAGGTACAGCACGACTACACCGACGAGATCGTCTCAACCATGCATGTGCATCTGGATCACCACAACTGCTTGGAGATTCTGGCGCTCAAGGGTCGCGGCGAGCGCGTCTACGAGCTGGCCGACCGCCTGCTGGGGCTGCGCGGCGTTAAGCACGGCGAGCTCACGTGTGCCGCCACCGGACAAAGCCTAGGACTGTAGCGGGATTTCCCGCAGCGCACCTGCCAAAAAGGGACAGGTTTGTTTTGGCAGGTTTAGATGTTTTACCTACCAAAATAAACCTGTCCCTTTTTGGTCGGTTTTGATGAGGGAGAGCCGCATGCGGCATGTGCATATTCATGTGACGGGCATTGTGCAGGGCGTTGGCATGCGGCCGTTTGTGTATCGCGAGGCCATGGCGCATGGCATCTGCGGCTGGGTGCTCAACGCAGGCGACGGCGTGCATGTCGAGGCGCATGCCTCGGGTGCGGCCGTCGACGGCTTTGTCGCCGCGCTGTCGGAGCACGCACCCGCGGCTGCCCGCGTGGAGCGCGTCGACGTTGCGGATTTGGAGCCCGACACTTGGGATGACGCCAATGAGCAGGACTTTCGCATTGTGGCGTCACAGGATAAGACTGCACATACGACGCTCATCTCGCCCGATATCGCCACCTGCGACGACTGCCTGCACGAACTGTTCGACCCCGCTGATCGACGCCACCACTACCCCTTTATCAACTGTACCAACTGCGGACCGCGCTTTACCATCATCCGCTCGCTGCCTTATGACCGAGCGGCCACCTCTATGGATCGCTTTCCCATGTGCCCCGAATGCGCCGCGGAGTATGCCGGCCCACTTGACCGGCGCTTTCATGCGCAGCCCGATGCCTGCTTTGACTGCGGGCCGCATATTACCTGGCGCGAGGCGGCAGGCGGCATGGTGCTCGAGAGCTCAGAGGCGACGCCGGCTGTCGGCGACACGCGCGAGTCTAGCGACGCTATTATCGAGCGCTGTGTCGAGCTGCTCGAGGCCGGCGGCATTGTTGCCATCAAGGGCCTGGGCGGATTCCATCTGGCTTGCGACGCCGCCAACGAGCAAGCAGTAGTCGAGCTGCGCCGTCACAAGCGCCGCAGCAACAAGCCGCTTGCCGTTATGGTGCGCGACCTTACCGATGCCGAGCGCCTGTGCCGTGTCAACGACGCCGAGCGCGACTTGCTGGCCGGCAGCATCCGCCCCATCGTGCTGCTGCGCCGGCGTGGTGTTGGCATGGGAGATTCCTTCGATGCTCTCGCACTTGCGCCGTCCGTTGCGCACGATCTGCCCGAGCTCGGCGTCATGCTCCCCTATACCCCGCTTCAGCATCTGCTGCTTGCCGCGGCAGAAACGCATGGCATGCACGCGCTGGTTATGACCAGCGGAAACTTGAGCAAAGAGCCCATCGAGACCGATGACGATCTTGCCTGGGAGCATCTCGTTGCCGCCGGCATCGCCGACGCGCTGCTCGGCAATGACCGCGCGATCCTCTCGCGCTACGACGACTCCGTGGTACGTGTGGTCGACGGGGTCGTTATGCCCGTGCGCCGCGCTCGCGGGTACGCCCCGCAGCCGTTGCCGCTGCCGGCACTCGCCAGCGCCGCGCCCTGTGTGCTCGCCTGCGGCCCGCAGCAAAAGGCCACGATCGCACTCACGCGCGAAGACGCGAATGGAACGTCGGCCTGTTTTGTGTCGCAGCATATCGGCGATGTCGAAAACGGTGCGACTTTCGATGCGTGGAATGCGGCACGCACGCGACTGGAAGACCTTTTTGACCTAGCGCCCGCCGCGCTGGCCTGCGACTTGCACCCCAGCTACCTATCGAGTCAGTGGGCACGCGAACAGGCGCGCGAGCGCAATCTGCCGCTTATCGAAGTCCAGCACCATCATGCGCATATCGCGAGCGTGATGGCTGAGGCTATCGCCACAGGACAGCTTGCACCCAATGCGCGCGTACTTGGCATCGCCTTCGATGGAACGGGCGCTGGCACCGACGGAACCATTTGGGGCGGTGAGTTTCTTGTCGCCGGCCTCGCCGATTTTGAGCGCACCGCGCACCTGCGTACCTGGGCACTCCCCGGTGGCGCCGCATCTGTGCGCGACGCCCGACGCAACGCCTTTGCCCTGCTGAGCGAGCTCGATCTACTCGAACATCCGGGTGCCGCGGGACTCCTGGGCGGCCTCGATGAGCAGACGCGCAGTATCACGACCACGATGATCAAGCGGAACATCAACAGCCCGCGAACGAGCAGTATGGGCCGTCTGTTTGACGCCGCGGCGGCGATCTTGGACATCTGCGGCACTGCAACCTACGAGGGCGAACCCGCCATCGAGCTCGAGGCCGCCGCCTGGCGCGCTTTTAGCGACGAAAACAGCCATTTCACTGGCAATCAGGCTGGCGTATCCGCATCCGTCTCAACATCGCTGGACAGTTTGTTCAGATATGTATTAACTACTGACCCCCTATCCCGCATTTTTGCCTCAGATTTGGCCAAAAAAGGCTCTCCAGACACCCTATTTGCGGCAAATATGTCTGCCGAACACCCCAAATCAACCCATTTGGGATCATCGCAGACGGCTTTTGCCACCCAGAGCCCATCACAAAAATACGTATCTGAACTAACTGTCCAGGCGGCCTCGGACAACCCCCTCATTTTGGATCCCAAACCGCTTTTTGAGGCGCTTTTGAGTGGAATCGAGGCCGGTGTGCCGGCCGACAAGCTCGCGCTCGACTTCCATATCGCCATTGCACGCGCATCGGCACGTATCGCAAGCGAAATCTGCGCTCGCGAAGGCATCGACATCGTCGCGCTCTCGGGCGGCGTGTTCATGAACCGACTTTTGCTTCGGCTCCTCACGCGCGAGCTCAAAGACGCCGGTCTTGCCGTCTTGGTTCCCCACACCGTGCCCGTCAACGACGGCTGCATCGCCTACGGCCAGGCGGCGGTCGCCCGCGCTCGCCTCACGCAGATCGCATCGCGGTAGGCTGCTTGGCCAGCCCATGCGCCGCCGTCTCACAGGTGTAACGCGTTTGCCCGCAACCCCCGCGAGCGCTACCATCAACTGATGGATTATTAAGCGCCCATCCAGCGCAAAGCGTATAAAAGGGAAACATTATGTGCCTTGCCGTTCCCGGTAAAGTGGTCAAACGCGACGACGACCTAAAGGCGATCGTCGACATGATGGGCATCGAGCGCCCCGTATCGCTGCGACTTGTGCCGACGGCACAGGTGGGCGACTATGTTCTCGTACACGCCGGCTTTGGCATCCAGATTGTCGACGAGCAGGAAGCCCAGGAGACGCTCGAGCTGGTCAACGCCATGACCGAGCTGGTCGAAGAGGACCAGCTCGCCACCAACCCGGCCGAGGCATACTAGTGGCGGCGGCGCAACCGGTTCACTCCGGTATCGACTTTTCGGCATTTCGCGACCCACGGCTCGCTCGCGAGCTCATCGACCGCATTCATGAGCTTGTCGGCGACCGCACCATCAACCTGATGGAGGTCTGCGGTACGCATACCGTGAGCATTGGCCGCTATGGTTTTCGCTCCATTATGCCGGCGGGGCTCAAGCTGTTGAGCGGCCCGGGCTGCCCCGTCTGCGTTACCGCAAACCGCGACATCGACCACGCAATCGCACTCGCCAAGATGGACGGCGCCATCATCACTACCTTTGGTGACATGATGCGCGTGCCCGGATCGTCCACCTCGCTTGCCGCGCAAAAGGCAGCCGGACGCGACATCCGTATCGTCTACTCGCCGCTCGACGCGCTCGATATCGCCAAACACAGCCCCGACCGCCCGGTCATCTTTATGGGCGTGGGCTTTGAGACTACGACGCCCACCATCGCCGCCGCCATCCTGGAGGCCGATGCACGCGGACTCCAGAACTTCTCGGTCTATTGCGCCCACAAGACCACGCCACCGGCGCTGCGCGCGATTGCCAACGACCCCGAGACCACTATCGACGGCTTTATCCTGCCGGGCCACGTCGCCACCATCACAGGCCTGGTACCCTTTGGCTTTTTGGTCGATGAGTTTAGGACCCCAGGCGTGGTCACGGGATTTGAGCCGGTCGATATTCTGCAGGGTATCTGCATGCTGGTGCAGATGGTCGTTGAGGGGCGGCCCGCGATCGACAACGCGTACCGTCGCGGCGTCAACGTGGACGGCAACCCCGTGGCGCGCCAACTGGTCGAGCAGGTGTTTGAGCCGTGCGATACCACATGGCGCGGGCTGGGACCGATTGCCGCCTCGGGCCTTTCCATCCGCCCCGAGTTCTCGCGCTTTGACGCCGGCGCCCGCTATGACGTGCCCGTTGAACCGACGGTCGAGCCGCGCGGATGCCGTTGCGGCGACGTGCTGCGCGGGGCCATCGCACCGAGCGACTGCCCACTTTTCGGCCACGCCTGCACGCCCGGGCATCCTGTTGGCCCGTGCATGGTGAGCTCGGAAGGCAGCTGCGCTGCGTACTTTAGATACCAAATCTAGCCCGAACGCCCCCACGCACCAGACGCACCACGATTGGAGTTTTCGATATGTCCCATAGCGTCACCGATAGCACTGTCCTGCTGGGCCACGGCTCCGGCGGCCAGATGATGAAGCGCATTATCGACGAGGTCTTTCTGGATGCCTTTGGGTCGCCCGAGCTGCTCGAAGGCAACGATGCCGGTGTCGCCGCCCTGCCCGCGAGCGGGCGCATCGCCATGTCGACCGACAGCTTTGTGGTGACGCCGCAGTTCTTCCCCGGCGGAAATATCGGCAGGCTCGCCGTGTGCGGAACCGTCAACGATGTTGCGACCTCGGGTGCCAACGTGCGCTTCCTTTCGTGCGGCTTTATCCTCGAAGAGGGCTATCCTATGGATAAGCTGCGCCAGATTGTGCAGACCATGGCCGAGACGGCGCGCGAGGCGGGCGTCAAAATCATCACCGGCGACACCAAGGTGGTCGAGCGCGGCGGAGCTGACGGCGTCTACATCAACACCGCCGGCGTGGGCGAGGTTCCCGCGGGCGTGACGCTCAGCGGCGCCAGCTGCCAGCCCGGCGACGTCGTCCTGGTCTCGGGCACGCTGGGCGACCACGGCATCGCCATCATGAGCCAGCGCGAGGGCCTGGCGTTCTCGAGCAGCATCGAGAGCGACGCCGCGCCCCTCAACCACCTGATTGCCGACGTGCTGGCCGCCGCCCCCGATACGCGTTGCTTCCGCGACCCCACGCGCGGTGGCCTGGCATCCACGCTCAACGAGTTTGCCCAGGCCAGCGGCGTTGCCATGGAGATTGACGAGGACGCCGTACCCGTGCGCCCCGACGTGCAGGCCGCCTGCGAGATGCTCGGCTACGACGTGCTGCAGGTTGCCAACGAGGGCAAGATGGTCGCCGTGGTGCCAGCCGAGCAGGCCGACGCGGCGCTAGCAGCCATGCGTGCCGCCCGCTACGGCGAGAACGCCGCCATCATCGGTCGCGTGCTGCCGGTCGCCGAAGGTGCTCGTCCCGCCGTGCGTGTGCGCACCGGCTGGGGCTCGACGCGTATCCTCGACATGCTCGTGGGAGAGCAGCTGCCCAGGATCTGCTAGCGGCAAAGGCTTGCGCTGGCGCGATGCGCCCCGATGCCGTTAAAGATGTTCAGATTCCAGGCACGCCCGACGCGCAAGCCCAGTATCATGGGGTGCGCTTTACAACTCAAACGGCAGGAGCACCCATGACAGCTGCTTATTCCCATGTGATCTTTGATCTGGACGGCACCATCCTCAATACGCTCGAGGACCTGGCGACAGCCGGCAACCATACCTGCGAGCTGCACGGCTGGCCCACGTTTGCCGTGGACGAGTACCGCTACAAGGTGGGAAACGGCATGCTCAAGCTGGTCGAGCGCTTTATGCCCGCCGAGTACGCGGGCGACGGCCGCATGTTTGAGCAGACGCTCGCCGAGTTTAGGGCTTATTACGGCGAGCACAAGGAGGACCACACCGCCCCCTATGCCGGCACGGTCGAGATGCTCGACCGTCTGCGCGCCGCGGGCGTTGAGCTTGCCGTGCTCACCAACAAGGACCATATTTCGGCGGCTCCGCTTATCGAGAAGTATTTTGGTTCCGAGCGCTTTGCGCTGGTGCAGGGCCGCGTCGACGCGTTTCCTCCCAAGCCCGAGGCGCCTGTTACGCTGCATGTGATGAAAGAGCTAGGCGCCGACCCGGCAACAACACTCTATGTGGGCGATTCCAATGTCGATATCCTGACCGGTCACAATGCCGGCCTCAAGAGCGCCGGTGTCAGCTGGGGCTTCCGCGGCCGCGCAGAGCTGGAAGCCGCCGGCGCCGACTACGTGGTGGACACCCAAGACGAACTCGCTGTACTGATCTTGGGCAAGTAGCGAGCCGCCCACCAATAAGTTGCGGTGAAATAGGGACTGATTACCGGCCTACTGCCCCCAAACAGTCCCTATTTCACCGCAACTTAGATGGGCACGGGGTAGCTAAAAGAGCCCCGTCCCAAATTAGCTGCCCCTCAACAATGGCAACACCGCAGGTAGAGGACGGACAGCGAGCGCCGCCCAAGCCGAACAAGTTGGCATGAAAAAGGCGAGGCATAGACCTTTTGGTCATGCCTCGCCTTTTGAGTGACAAATTGTCGGCTTGGGCGGCGCGCAGCGTCGAGCAGTTACGGCGTTTGGTAAAACGCCGTAACGAACTAGCTCAGCATCGCATCCATCATCTCGGAGTTGACGGAGTCGTCGGCAGACCACTCGCCGTCATCGTTGCAGGTGTACTTGAAGATAACCGTGGTCTTCCTGGGCTCGGTGGCCTTGGTCACATCGACCATCACCTGGCCGGCCATCTTGTACAGCTCGTCATCGGAAGGAACCGTGTCAAGCGCAGCGACCTTCTCCTGATACTGGGTGGAGAAGTCCTCGACGATCTTGTTCATAGACTTGCAGGTGATGGAGACCTCGGCGGTCGCGACACCCTTGTCTTCGTCGACCGTCACGTCGCCGATCTTGTAGTCAAAGCCCTCGAGATAGGTCTTGGCATACTCCTTGGGATCGATACCCAGCTGCTCGAACTCGTCGCCCGAAGCCTCCTCCAGACCAGAGAGGAAGTCGTCGCCACCGTTCTTGACCTCGTCAAACTGAGTCGTAAGATCCTCGGTGATGAGCTCCTCAACCGAAGGACCTCCACAGCCGGAAAGCACGACCACACATGCAACCAAGACGGCCATGAGGGGTGCAAGCAGCAGCTTCTTTTTCATGTTGTTCCTCCCAATGAGCGGCACTGCGCTTCCCAGACGCGGCGCACGTTGTAATAAGTAAGCCCATACTATCCGCTTATGAACACCCTCGGCAACGCGAAGGCACGGTCGGTTCGTTTTAGCGTCCGAACGGTTTGCAAGCCCGCCCAACGTGCAATAAAACGCTTTCCCGCGGTGCAATAAAAAAGGTGGCCGGAAAACCCGACCACCCTTGCACATCCTTTGGATGCCGCAATTTACTTGCGGACGACCTTAACGATGGCGTCACCGGCGGCGACAGCGGAGTCGGCCTCGACGGCGAGTTCGACATCGGCAAACTCGGCGGTGTTGGACACGGCCACGACGACGCAGTCCTTGTAACCGGCAGCAGCGATCTTGGCACGGTCGATCTTGAGAATGGGCTGGCCGGCCTTCACGACGTCGTCGGCCTTGACGAAGCCCTCGAAGCCGTCGCCGTTCATGTTGACGGTATCGACGCCAACGTGCACCAGAACCTCGATGCCGCTATCGGACTGCAAGCCCACGGCGTGACCCATGGTGACGGTCACCTTACCGTCGCAGGGAGCGTAGACCAGATCGTCCTCGGGCCACACGGCACAGCCCTTGCCCAGAACCTCGCCACCAAAGACGGGATCGGGCACGTCAGCCATCTTGATGACCTTGCCCTTGACGGGCGAGCACAGCACGTCGGCGCCAGCAGAAGCAGAGATAGAGGCCGGAGCAGCGGCAGCCGCGGGCTCAGCCTTCTTCTTGAACATGTCAAACAGACCCATACGTTTTCTCCTCTTGATTAAGCGCAACGTTGTGCGCATGCCTACGGTAATTATAGTGCCAAATGGTTCAAATGCTAAGGTGGGGACTCGAATCGCGAGCCCTTCCCGGTAGCGCTCGTGGAATGGAGCGTCTCCTTTGCATCGCGGATCGATAAGCCGAGTATCGCCCGCGCACGGGACGGGCAGAAGCGGGCGCGTCAAACCCGGCACTTCTTTTCGCTCTCGAGTCCTGTCGCCGCCTTGTCCCTAACACTTCCTGACACCGACCGAAGCGTGCCAAAATAAACCTGTCCCTTTTTGGTAGGTTTGGCGAGTGTGGATTTTTGGACGCTTAACTAGCGAACGTGGATAATCTCCTACTTTGAGGCCGTCACCGAGCCAAAAACGGGAGATTATCCGCTCTCATTTTGGATAACCCCCCCCCCTTTTTTTTGTACCAAGCCGAGCTCCATGGTCAAGTAATAACGACTTCTCATCATTAGATTGTTTACATCAATTCTAATAACTATTTAATCCTTAAACTCGTTATTAGAATTGATATGATTAGCCTAATAACGAGTTTCCGGCACTAAAGATATGGAAGGCGCGATGCAAATCGAGGAGAACGGCCAGGGAACGCTCCGCAATAATCTATCGGGGAAATTGGCTTACTATTCGTTTTTTCCAACGCCCTTGCAATCATTGAGGCAGCTAAACCTCACCGAGGAAACCTATCGCACGCTTTCCGCATGCTCACGAAAGCTTGGAGAGCTTGAAGGCATGCTCTACTTTGTTCCCAACGCCGACATGTATCTGACAATGTATGTGCGCAAAGAAGCACTCCTTTCTTCGCAAATTGAGGGAACCCAGTGCACGTTTGACGACCTACTTAGTCCATCGCAAACCCAACTCCATCATAAAGATGTCGCAGATGTCGTGAATTATGTCCGTGCTGTCGACCGCGGCGTAGAACTGCTCAAAAAGATGCCCTTGTGTACGAGGCTTCTCAGGCAGGTTCATGCGGTCCTGCTGGACGGAGTGCGCGGAACGAAGAAGAATCCAGGCGAGCTGCGCTCCTCACAAAACTGGATTGGCCCTTCAGGCTGCACCATTGCAACTGCATCGTTCGTCCCTCCAAACATTGAAGATTTGAGCAACGCGCTCCAGGACCTCGAACGATTTATCAATGAGCCTCAAGTCGAAATGGATCCGATCGTGCGGGCGGCGCTCGTCCATTACCAATTTGAAACTGCCCATCCATTCCTAGACGGAAACGGTCGCCTGGGCAGGCTTCTCATTACACTTATGCTCATCAATGATGGCGTTCTTCATTCTTGCTTGTTCTATCCATCGTTCCAGTTCAAGAAAAATCGAAGCGAGTACTACCGACAACTCACATCCGTAAGGGAACGAGGAACTTACGAGGAATGGATAGAGTTTTTCTGCGCCAGTCTTCTTGAGAGTGCGAAGGACTCGGTAGGGTCTTTAAAGAGTCTTGTTGATCTCCACAACCGTTCGACGGCAGCTATTACCGAAAATCTCGGAAGGACTGCCGCAAACGGACAAAGGCTGCTGAGCCTTCTTGAAGAGCATCCCATCCTCGACACCGCATTTATCGCTGCCCGACTCGATATCGGTAGGAGCACCGCGAGCTCGCTCGTCAAATCATTTGAAGAATTGGGTATCCTCCGTCCACTCGACGAGTCAAGACAGAGATACCGACAGTACGGGTATGAAGAGTATCTTTCGATTCTCAGGGAAGACGCTGAGCCGATTAGATAGGCACCGCAGCCCAGCCATATTAAAACGAGCGTGGATAATCTCCCACTTTGAGTCCACACGGGGGCCAAAAACGGGAGATTATCCACGCTCATTTCTGACTAGTCATTTAAGAACGTCCCCAATGACTACTCTAAGAACGTCCCCAATGCCCACCAATTCGGAGCAAGACGACGCCGCAGGTAGAGAACGGACAGCGAGCGGGTCGCATTTGAGACAAGGTGACGTGAAACGAAAGGGCGCTGACCTTCTGGTCGCGCCCTTGAAGTTGAACGTCAGATTGTCCAAATGCGGCCCGCGCAGCGTCGAGCAGTTACGGCGTTTGGTAAAACGCCGTAACTAACGTGCTCCGTACTGCTCGTAGTAGGCGTCGATGGCGGTCTTGAGCTCGTCATCGATGACGACCTTGCCGTCGATCTCGTGGTTATAGAGGGTCTCGACGACCTCGGCCATGGAGACGATGCTCGCGACGGGGAAACCGTACTTGGCCTCGATCTCCTTCTGGGCGGTGGTCACGCCACCCTTGCCGACCTCCATGCGGTTGAGGGACACGATCAGGCCCTTAATCTCGACATCGGCAGCAGCCTTGACCTTGGGATAGGTCTCGTCGATGGACTTGCCGCTGGTGGTGACGTCCTCGACCATGACCACGCGGTCGCCGTCTTGGGGCTCATAGCCCAGCAGGTTACCCTTGTCGGCGCCGTGGTCCTTGGCCTCCTTGCGGTCGCAGCAGTACTTGACCTCCTTGCCGTACAGCTCGTGGTAGGCAATTGCGGTCACGACGGCCAGCGGAATACCCTTGTAGGCCGGTCCAAACAGCACATCAAAGTCGTCGCCAAAGTTATCGTGGATGGCTTGGGCGTAATACTCGCCCAGCTTCTTGAGCTGATAGCCCGTCACGTAAGCGCCGGCGTTCATAAAGAACGGGGACTGACGGCCGCTCTTGAGCGTAAAGCTGCCGAACTTAAGAACGTCGGACTCGACCATAAACTTGATGAACTCTTGCTTGTAAGCCTCCATGCGGGCTCCTCTCGTAATCGCGTACGTGCCTTCCAGTTTAGCGCAGGTGAGGCGTCGATGTGGGCGTGCTTTGGGGCCACGGCATTCTGTAAAGGCTTTGTCAGGGGAAATGGTTTTCCGAACAATGGGGTTGACATGTCAAACCCCCTCATCAAGAATACGGGCGGATTAAAAAGGGGTACGAGATACCCAAAGCGCGCTGCGCTCAGCCTTTAGGAGGTGTGCCATGGAAGGCAGTCCTAGTCGAAAAACCTGCATGTCGCCCTCGGCACGCCGCGAGGACTCCGCACACGCATAAACGCCACCGGCAGATCGCCAAAACCACCACAAAGGCGCGCTGCACCCTTTGTGGGCTCAAGAGCTTGACGTGAGCGACATCTAGGTTTTTTGAAGCAAATACGACACGTACGCTAACTCCCCTCAACAAGGAGGACCCTATGCTGATGCTCAAAACCGTCACGGTACTCGAAGCCATCTCCAAGCGCCGCCGCACGGCGCGCCCTGCCGCTCATACCGGCCTATCCAAGAACACCATATTCGCCGCCACCCATAGTGCCGAGGACGCCCTCGTACTGCTTGACGCCACGGCAAACGGCCTCACCGTCGAGCAGGCAACTGAGCGCCTGAACGCCGTCGGCCCCAACACCATCGAGGCAACGACCAAAACGCTCGCCCGCCGCATCGCCGACGCGTTCATCGATCCCTTCGCCGGCATCCTCGCCGCGCTCGCGCTGGTCTCGCTCTACATCGACGTGCTCGCCGTACCCGAGCCGCAGCGCGACCCCTCCACGGTCATCGTCATCGGCATCATGCTGCTGGTATCGGGCGGTATGAAGTTTATCCAGGAAGCCCGCAGCGGCAATGCGGCCGAGGCCCTCAAGGACCTGGTCTCCAACACTTGCACCGTCCTGCGCGACGGCGAGCGCGTCGAGATCCTCTTCGACGAGCTCGCCCCCGGCGATGTGGTCCGCCTCTCTGCCGGCGATATGGTGCCGGCCGATGCCCGCGTCATCACCGCGCGCGACCTGTTTGTGATCGAGTCCGCACTCACCGGCGAGAGCGAGGCCGTCGAGAAGACCGCTGCCATCACCGTCGTCGATGGCGCCGACGGCTCCGCGCTGCCGCTCTCTGCCTGCAAGAACATCGTCTTTACCGGCACCTCCGTGCAAAACGGCACCGCCATGGCGCTTGTCGTTGCCACCGGCTCGGACACCTACCTGGGCGACATCGCCAAGATGCTCAACGGGCGCGGCGAGAAGAGCGCGTTTGACCGCGGTGTCTCGAGCGTCTCCATGTTACTTGTACGCCTTATGCTCGTTATGGCGCCGGCCGTCTTTGCCGTCAACGCCGCCACCAAGGGCAACGTCATCGACGCGCTGTTGTTCGCCACGAGCGTGGCCGTGGGCATCACGCCGCAGATGCTTCCCGTCATCGTGACCACGAGCCTATCGCAGGGCGCCAAGGACCTCGCCCGTCGCCAGGTTATCGTCAAGGAGCTGCCGGCGATTCAAAACCTCGGCGCGATGGACGTCCTGTGCTGCGACAAGACCGGCACCCTCACCGAAGACTGCATCGTGCTCGAGCGCTACCTCAACACCGACGGCAACGAGGACACGCGCGTGCTGCGCCATGCGTTTTTGAACAGCTTCTTCCAGACCGGCCTCAAAAACCTTATCGACCTGGCCGTAATCGACCGTGCCGACGTGACGCCCTCGACCGTCGTGCCCGATTCCATGCTGGGCCAGAGCCTGCGCGACCGCTATACCAAGATCGACGAGGTGCCCTTCGATTTCTCGCGCCGTCGCCTGAGCGTAGTTGTCGCCGACGCCCAAGGCAAAACCCAGATGGTTACCAAGGGCGCCGCCGAGGAAATGCTCGAGATCTGCTCCTTTGTCGAGATCGATGGCATCGCTCAGCCGCTCACCGACGAGAAGCTCGCCCAGATTCGCAAGCAGATCGCCGGACTTAACGCCGAGGGCCTACGCGTAATTGCCGTGGCGCAGAAGACCAATCCGCGCTGCGTGGGCGAGTTTGGCATCGCCGACGAGTGCGACATGATGCTGATGGGCTTTTTGGCCTTCCTCGATCCGCCCAAAGCAAGTGCCGCGGGCGCCGTCGCCACCCTCGAGGCCAAGGGCGTGGCGGTCAAGGTCCTAACCGGCGACAACGACCGCGTCGCCGCCACCGTCTGCGAGCAGATTGGTATCGATGCGAGCAACGTCTTGCTCGGCTCCGAGATCGATGCGCTCGATGACGCCGAACTTGCCGAGCGCGCCGAGAAAACCCACCTCTTCGCCAAGCTCTCGCCGCTGCAGAAGGCGCGCCTGGTACGTGTCATGCGCGAGATGCTCGGCCACACCGTGGGCTTTATGGGCGACGGCATCAACGACGCCGCCGCCATGCGTGCGAGCGATTGCGGCATCTCGGTCGATTCGGCCGTCGATATTGCCAAGGAATCCGCCGGTATCATCTTGCTTCAGAAGGACCTGGGCGTGCTCGAGCGCGGCATCATCGAAGGCCGCCGCACTTACGGCAACCTGCTCAAGTACCTCAAGACCACGGTGAGCTCCAACTTTGGCAATGTGCTGTCCGTGACCGTCGCGAGCCTGTTCTTGCCGTTTTTGCCCATGAGCGCCCTGCAGCTGGTACTGCTGTCGCTGGTCTACGAGATCGTGTGCATCGCACTGCCGTGGGACACCGTCGATGACGCCTGGACTGCCCGCCCGCGTGCCTGGGACGCCGCGTCCATCAAGGGCTTTATGCTCGAGCTGGGCCCCGTGAGCTCGCTGTTTGACATCGTGACCTTCGCCGCGCTCTTCTTTGTCGTGTGCCCCGCCGCCGTGGACGCAAGCTGGTCCGAGCTTGCCGCCGCGGGCGACGTCGCGGGTATGGCGACCTTTGCTGCGCTCTTCCAGAGCGGCTGGTTTGTCGAGTCCATGTGGTCGCAGACACTCGTGGTCCACATGTTGCGCTCCCCGCATCTGCCGAGCCCGCGCGACCACGCCGCGCCCGCATTGTGCGTTCTTACCGTGCTGGGCCTGGCGCTCGTCACCTGGCTGCCGGCAAGCCCCATCGCCGATGCGCTCGGCCTCATGCCGCTGCCCACGAGCTTTTTTGGGCTGCTCATTGGCATCGTTACCGCCTTCATCGCGCTCACCCAGCTGGCAAAGCGCCGCTACATTGCCCGCCACGGCGAGCTGCTGTAGCAAGTAGACGGAAAACACCCTGCCAGCTGCCGTTGCCACTACCACAGCTGCCAACGCCGCTGCCGTTGCCTCTGCCGCCGCCGCAGTCTATCCCCCCAGCAGTTGCGGTGGAATAGTTCCTGTTTAAAGCCCCGTGACTTTAATTTAGGGACTATTCCACCGCAACTTATTGGAGGATTAGCTAGTCCTTGGGTGTCCAGGACCAGAAGAAGTTGATGAGGGCCACGCGCGAGGCGGTGCCGGTCTTTTTGTTGATCGAGGAAATGTGACGATAGAGCGTGGAGCGCGAAAGGAAAAGCGTTGTGGCGATGTCCTGAACGCTCTGGTCCGAAACGACCAAGACCTCAAGAATATCGCGCTCGCGCTCTGTAAGCCCAAAGGTGGCGACGAAGGCATCAAGGCGTTCATCGGACGTGAGCTCCGCTGCCTCCACGGGCTCGGGGTCGGAGCATGTGGGCGCAAGATTCCCACCAAGATCGTCGGTGGCAAGTGGCAGGCCATCCTGCATCACGGCATCATCGGCTCGTTGCCCCAACTGCCCCAGCAGCGTAATCGCAATGCCCACAAACATCACGAGCGCCGCGCCGATCGCAGCCAGCACGTTTTGACTCGAGATGATCGCCACCGCCGGCGCCGTCACGAGCATCGAGCACACGTTGTTGACGACGCGACCCATGCACGGCCAAAAATATGACCAGCGCGCATAGAGCGAGACGGCGGCATATTTTGTGGTAAAGAACACCACGAAAAAGCCCGAGCCCAGATAAAAGATGATCGTGGCAGCAAGCTCGTTGCCGCCATTGCCATCGACGATGAGCACAAAGAACGAAAGCGTGGACAGTATGGCGGCACATGTCATGCCGATATTCATATACGAGCGGCCGTGCAGGTCAAATAGTGCGCCAGCGACCAACGAGCTCACGACAAGCAGCAGGCGCGGTCAATCGCCCAAATCGACGGCTCCGACAGCATGCAGGGTCGTGAAGCCCGCGTTGAGAGCGGCGAATACGCCGGAAAGATACGCCGTCGCCACGGTCAGGCGAACTACGGCGCGACGGAATGCCGCCTTTGCCTCGGGATCGTCATGCCACTTGGCGCCATATTCCAGAGCATCTACCGAAAGCCCGGCAGCACCGGGTTCAAAGTTGGGATTGGACTCGTCGCGCAGCTTGGCGCGTCGGGCACCGTGGAGCAACGCCACCTGCGCGATCGCGCAGACGACCAGAACAGCCTGCTGAGGAATGCCGGCAGGCATCACCATGTGGTTGAGCACCTGCACCAGAACGCCCATGGCGTAGGAAAGTGCAGCCGCACGCGCCAAGCAGGGCGTCCGTGCAAAGCGCCGCGCAAAGTTTGCATGGGCAGTCGATCCGCAGTAGCCCAGCGCGCAGCACGCCACCAAACCGCCGGCAATTATCACCTCAACCTGAACCGCCATAATCAACAGCAGCAATGCCGCCACCAGCAAAACGCCCGTAACGTCACTCGTTGCTTCAATGGCATGGGGACGGCGATAGTACAGAATAGGACGCACAAAAAAGCCAATCACGCTCGCGCCGATAACAAGGCTCTCATAAATAACAACCTCGTCCGGAGACACGAACTCGGCCATGCGCACGTCAAAGAGATACTCGCACGCCAAAAACGTGAAGAAGAACAGCGCCAGGCATATAATCTCCCGAATGCCCCGACGCAAATATGCGGTTGTGTCTCCCATGTCCCCCATGGTTAACCCCCAGCCACTCAATTGTCTGGAAATCTATTTTAATAAAGAACCAGTCTCAATATCGAAGCCAGGCTTGAAATGCTGCAAATTTGACCCCAGCCGT
Organism: uncultured Collinsella sp.; assembly: GCA_900541725.1. Lineage (GTDB taxonomy): Bacteria > Actinomycetota > Coriobacteriia > Coriobacteriales > Coriobacteriaceae > Collinsella. The sequence goes on from UQLB01000004.1 coordinate 36,622, forward strand.
TCACGTCACACCGCGGTTTTGAGCCTCATGGACCAGAAGGGACACGCGCGGCCTCTAGCTCGGCAAGGAGTGTCTCCAACTGCCACTCATTTAAGTACGTCCCCAATGAGTGCCCAATGACTACCCGCAGCAAGGAGTGTCCCTATGTGTCGGATGAAAAATGGGCCATGTGTCCCAGTTGTGGAGACTCCTTGAGCCGTCTGGGTATCGCGAAGGATCGCGCACTCCCCCATCATCAAAAGTGACACACGCTACCAGTTGATGGGAGGCAGCTATGGGCTTCTTTGACAAGATGTTCGAGAAGAAAGAGTGCGCGATTTGCGGTACCGAGCTGGGACTTCTAGGTAAGACAAAAATCAATGAAGGCTACCTGTGCAAAGAGTGCGCCGGCAAGCTCTCCCCCTACTTTCACGGCTATCGCTCCAGCACCGCGGACGACATCCGTGAGCAACTCGCCTACCGCGAGGCCAACGCCGAACGCCTGTCTTCGTTCAACCCCACGCGCACGCTTTCTGCCGGGCGCACCAATATTATGCTCGATGAGGACGCGGGCCTGCTGATCATCACTTCGCAGAGCCGCTGGCGCGACGCCAATCCCGACATCATCGAGTTCTCGCAGGTACTCGGCTGCGATATGGATATCGACGAGCATCGCACCGAGATCTATCGCGAGACCAAGGACGGCGAGCGCGAGAGCTACAACCCGCCGCGCTACGACCTGGATTACGACTTTAATCTGACCATCCACGTCAACACGCCGTACTTCACCGAGATCAACCTGCGCGTGAACGACTCCACCATCGATCAGCGCGGCTCCATCGAATACCGCGAGGCCAAGCGCCAGGCAACCGAGGTCCGCGACGCGCTGGTGCAGCTGCGCCAGGAGACGCGCGACAGCGTCGTGGCCGCCAAGGCCCCCAAGACCGCGGTGACCTGCCCCTTCTGCGGAGCCACCACCATTCCCGATGCCAGTGGGCGCTGCGAATACTGCGGCGGCGCCATCGGCGCATAGCCTCCGGCAGCGAAAGGACCGATCATGGCCTTCGAGAGCGTTAACTATCAGTGCCCTGTCTGCGGTGGCCCCTTGCATTTTGCCAGCGCCGAGCAAAAGCTCGTCTGCGACTACTGTGACTCGCGCTTTGAAGTCGAAGAAGTCGAGGCCCTCTATCGCGAGCGCCAGGACAAGGCAGATGCCAAAGCCGATGCCGCCGCCGCGGCCCCCAAGCCTGCTGTCGACGACGCGGTGCAGGAACTCGCCCAAAACGCCGGCTACATCTGCTCATCGTGCGGCGCCGAGCTCGTGTCCGACGGCACCGTCGCCGTCACCACCTGCCCGTACTGCGGCAACTCCGCCGTGGCGCCCGGCCAGCTCTCGGGCGACTTCTCGCCCGACCTGGTGATTCCGTTTAAGCTCGGGCGCGATGACGTCACGGCCGCACTCAAGGAACACTACAAGGGCAAGATCTTGCTGCCCAAGAGCTTTGTCACCGGCAACCACATCGACGAGGTCCAAGGTGTCTACGTGCCGTTTTGGCTCTACGGCGCCCGCGTTGACGGCGAAGTGCACTTTGACGCGACCAACGAGACCGTGACCGAGGAATCCGACCGCACCGTCACGACCACCGACCACTACGATGCCTATCGCAAGGGCAACATCTCGTTTAAGCGCGTGCCCGTCGACGGATCATCCAAGATGCCCGACGGCCACATGGACGCCATCGAGCCGTTTGACTACGACGCGCTGCGTCCGTTCTCGGTCGCCTATATGCCCGGCTACATCGCCAACCGTTACGACGAGGACTGCGAGACCTGCAAGGCGCGCGCCGAGCGCCGTATGGAAGAAAGCACGATCTCGGCCCTGCGCGAGACCGTCGTCGACGAATACGACGATGCCACGGTCGAAAGCAAGCAGCTCGACTACACCTGGGAAGACAGCGACTACGCCCTGTTCCCCGTCTGGATGCTCTCCACCTCGTGGAACGGCAAGAGCTACCTGTTTGCCATGAACGGCCAGACCGGCCGCTTGGTCGGCGAGCTCCCCTGCTCCAAGCCCAAGCTCGCCATCGCCTCGGTGCTGTTCTTCGTGATCGGATTTATCCTCTCCCAGATTCTCTTTATGGGGGAATACGCCTTCGATCCGGATTACCTCACCTTTGATATCGAGGGCATCCTCATCAACGTCATCGCGCCGCTGATCATCGTGATTATCGGAGACGTGCTACTGGTAGGCCAGCTCAAGACGGCCAACGAAGCAACCCATGCCGATGAGTATTGTGGCGAGCTCGACTTGACCGAGAAGCACGACACCTTCAGCCACACCGAGACCACCGTTGTCATGAAAGACGACAAGGACGACTAAGCAATCCAACCAATACCACCCGGCCTTTGACGAGAAAGGAAGATCACCATGGGACTCTTGAAAGCTGGATTGGGAGCTGCCGGCGGCGTCATGGCCGACCAGTGGAAGGAATTTATCTACTGCGAATCGATGCCTGCTGACGTCTTGGCCTGCAAGGGCAGCAAACGTACCGGTGGCCGCAGTTCCAACACGCGCGGCGAGGACAACGTCATCTCCAACGGCTCGGTCATCGCCGTCAACGACGGACAAGGCATGCTCGTGGTGCAAAACGGCAAGATCATCGAAGTCGCGCTGGAGCCCGGTGAGTTCGTCTTCGATACCGGCAGCGAGCCGAGCGTCTTTAGCGGCAACCTGGGCGATTCCATCAAGGAGACCTTCGCCAATATCGGCAGCCGCTTTACCTTTGGCGGCGACGCGGGCAAGGACCAGCGCGTCTACTTCATCAACACCAAGGAGATCATCGGCAACAAGTACGGCACCGCCTCGCCCGTGCCCTTCCGCGTGGTCGATAACAACATTGGCCTGGACGTCGACATCTCCGTGCGCTGCAACGGTGAGTATTCGTACCGCATCACCAACCCGCTGCTGTTCTACACCAACGTATGCGGCAACGTGACCGATAGCTACACGCGCGACAAGATCGACAGCCAGCTTAAGTCCGAGCTGCTCACCGCCCTGCAGCCCGCCTTTGCCAAGATCTCGGAGATGGGCATCCGCTACAGCGCCATCCCCGGCCACACCACCGAGCTCGCCCGCGCGCTCAACGAGGTCCTCTCTGCCGACTGGCGTGACCTGCGCGGCGTCGAGATCGTAAGCTTTGGCGTCAACTCCATCGCCGCCTCGCAAGAAGACGAGCAGATGATCAAGGACCTGCAGAAAGCCGCGGTCATGCGCGATCCCACCATGGCGGCAGCCAACATCGCCAGCGCCCAGAGCGATGCGATGCGCGCGGCAGCCGCCAACCCCAACGGCGCGATGGCAGGCTTTATGGGCATGGGCATGGCAGGTGGCATGGGCGGCATGAACGCCAGCCAGCTGTTCGCCGCCGGCCAGGCACAGCAGCAGGCCGCCCCGCAGCCGGCTCCGGCTCCCGCCCCCGCACCGGCTCCCGCCGCCGCACCTGCGGCCGGCACGTGGACTTGCAGCTGCGGCGCCACCAACACCGGCAAGTTCTGCTCCGAGTGCGGCAGTCCCGCACCCGCCCCGGCACCGGCAAAGTGGTTCTGCCCCAACTGCGGCAGCGAAAACGGCGGCAAGTTCTGCAGCAACTGCGGAACGCCCCGGCCTTAGCCCCTCTATCTGGTAATTGGCGGGGGGATCCGCCACCCCCGCATTTGCTTCTATGGGTTTCGTTCGATGAAGGAGGACACCATGAAGACAACGTTCAAAAAGTCCGTACTCGCATTTCTGACATGCGTTCTGGCGCTCGCCTTTGCCCTGACGGGCTGCAGCGGCGGCGGCAAGGACCCCAAGGCCAACTTCGTCGGCAGCTGGCAGTACTCGGGTGGAACCTTGGATGGCGAAGAGCTCACCGATGAGTACATGGATATGCTCAAGGAGTGGGGCCTCAACTGCGTCCTGATCCTCGACGAGGACGGCACAGGCGTCCTCGATATGTTCCTTGAGGTCGCCGACCTGAAATGGGAAGCCAAGGACGCCACCACCGTAACGATCACCGCCGAAGATGAGTCGCACGACCTGAAGCTCAAGGACGACAAGCTCGTCCTTGAGGTGGAAGGCGACAAGCTTATCTTCACCAAGTCCGACAAGGATCTGTCCGGCACGGTGAAGAAGGATCGCGAGGCGGCCGAGAAGGAAGAGGAGATCGATGAGGCCGTCGAAGACGACGATGTCCAGAGCGTCGAAATCTCCCCCGCCGTCACCGTCGCCGATGACGATCTGTGCACCATCACCATTACCGAGAAGTTCAAAGACGACTGGGGCGACATCGGCTTTGTCGTCAACATCACCAACAAGAGTGACAAGGACCTGACCTTCTACGCTCCTTCCGGCAAGACCAACGTCAACGGCACCATGAAGGAACCCTGGTTCTCGGCTCACCTGATGCCCGGCACCAACGCCACCGAGGAATTCACGTTCTCGAACGGCGAGCTTGACAGCCTTGACGACCTGGTCAACACGACCATCGACATCGACGCCTACCTGACCGATTCCTACGAGGACGTCGCCTCCTACAGCGCAACCATCGCGTAACGACAGACACCGACAGCCGCGGATTGGCGGACATATCCGCGCACACCAGGCGGTGCCGCAGGAGTTGACCCTGCGGCACCGTCGCTTTTATGCCGATGCGTAACGAGCGCTAGCGCTCCATGTTGGGAACGATGCTGCCCTCCGTTACTGCGCGCACGGCAAGGCGCATGATGTTGTCGTAGCCGGTCTTGTTGAGGATCTCCGAGATGCGGCGTTTGATGGTTCCCTCGCTCATAAACAGCTCGGCCGCAATCTCGCGGCGGCTCTTGCCCTCGCAGGCAAGGCGCAAAATCGACAGCTCGACATCGTCGAGGGCCGCCGTGCCCGAAAAAATACTCTCGGGCGGCTTGGGAAACGTGCAGTAACCCGCCAGCGTGGAGCGCATCACGGCGAATAGCTCGTCGATACCGACGTTCTTGTACACAAAGCTGTCGACGCCCGCCTCGCGCGCCTGGTCCACAAAGGTGATTTCGGGCATACCCGTCATGATAATGACGCGGCACTCGGGCAGTTGTTCTTTGATGCGCGCCGCCGCCACGATGCCGTTGGAATCATGCTCGGTGCATACGTCCATCAGTATCATGTCCGGGCGCTCCTTGAGCGCGACACCCAAGGCCTCGGAAGCATCGGCAATGGCGGAAACAACGGTCATATCGGGCTGGTCGCCAACGGAGCGCGCCAGGCTCTCGCGCAGGATGGCCTGGTCTTCGACAATTAACACGCGGATCATGAGCTTCTCCTCCGAACAGCAGCGTTGGGCGTAAGCGGAATGGATACCGCAAGCGTAAAGGGCCCGGCAGCATGGACCTCTAGGCTGCCGCCCAGATCTTGCGCGACATGCCTCATACCTGGGATACCCGTTCCCTCGCGATACGATACGGGGGCCGGGGACCCGTCGTTAGAAATCGTCATGCGCGCGATGCCGTCAGCATCCGCCCCCTCCTGCCACAGACGCACGTAGACCCGATGCGCCTGCGCGTGCTTGGTGGCATTGGTCGAGGCCTCGCGAATAATCTGCAAAAATGCGGTGGCGACACGCGCGTCCTCAGGCAGCGCGCCCTCAACATCGATCTGCACGCTCACCAGGCCAAAAGCATGGACGATATCGCCCAGCTGCTCTGCCGGTTCGCTGTCGCCCCCGCTGCGCAGATCGGCAGCGATTGAGCGCAGCAGCGGGTCGATCTGCTCGAGTGACTCGTCATCCAGGCGCCCTTCCTCCAGATAACGATGGAGAATGGACAGGCGCTGCCCGATCACGTCGTGCACGCGGGCGCGCATACGTAGGTAGGCCGCATTGTCGGCAACCTTTTTAACTTCTTCGATCTGGGACTGGAGCTCTTGGCCCGCAAGCTCAAGCAGGTGGTTTGCTTGCGCCAAGCGGTCGTAGGCGTGTGCGTATTCCGTCACGTCCAGTCCGATAATGCGCTCAAAGAGGCGGCCCGAAACCATAACCTCGTCGCGCACAAATAGGCGAATCTCGGCGGGAGAAATCTCGATCACCGCGCGAGCCTCACCAAAACGGTCCAAGTTAATCCGCACGCGGTTCCTACTGCTTTCGGGCATTTGCATGCTAAGTTTGCGCAGGTCGTTCCATGTGCCGCTCATGTCACCTAGATCGGTGGGCATATGAAGTTCCACCAGGTTTTTGCGCATGCAGCGGTTCATGAGCAGCGGACGGCCCCTCGGGTCCAGATACAGGATGCCCACGGGAATCACGTTGATGGTCTCGATCGTCGAGAACGCGGTGATATCCTCCTGGCGGTTACGGACGTCCATCAAGAGCGCCGCGATGGAACGGAACAGGAAGAACGCTCCCTCTGCGATAAGGACAACGGTCCACGCCGAGCCCGTGGCAAAAACCACCGGCGGTGTAACGGCGACAACAAGCAGCAGCTCGACCAGCATGACGGGGCGACGATAGCGCACCATAAGCACCACGCCATAGGCAAAGATTGCGGCATTGAGCCACAGCACTCCGCCCATTGCCCTGGCGCAAACGTCAAGCGGCGCCACCAGATATGAGCCAGACGACGCGAACAAGATGAGCGCCGAAATAACTAGGTGCAGCACAAGGCTCGCCTCGTAGGCACAAATCACCTTACGGTTATAGGACGAGCGGCGCGATGAAATGAGCGGGACGTGGATCGTCTGCAGACACGCAGCCAGGGCAAAGACAACATCGAGCGCAACGATTTGGGGAAGGATGAGCGAAATCTGCATCGTCACTCACCCGCCCTCGGCATCAAGACGATCATGCGCAGCTGGCCGGGCTCGCCCTCAAGGCGGTATGCCACGTTGCGCCCTTGCAGAGCGCTTTCGAGCTCTTGCGCAGCGGGCGTCTGCGAAAGATCTGCATCATCGTTGGAAAAAAGCGTGGCGCGTAGCTCGACACTGCATCGGTCATGGTCGCCCAAGTGATACATAAGCGCCGGATGGTCGGTGGTGTAGGCAAAAAACGCAAAGTCATACACGCAGTCGTACAGGGCGCTTACCGTACTGGCGTGCAACGGGCGCCGTATGGCGATAATCGAGGCGCAATCGATATCGATGGTGCGCAGGTCGCTTGCGAGCTCGTTGGCAATGAGCTGAATGCGGTCGCGATCAAAACCGCTCTCCCCGTGCTGTGCCAACGTGAGCGACCCCTTGCGCTTGCAATAGGCGACGAGCATCTTGGCGCGCTGCAGCATGCGGTAACGCTCGTGCGAAGACGATTCATCGGTCAACGGCGGCAGCGAGCTCAGCAGGTCGTACATCCCTTCGAGCGCGCGGGCAAGCGCCTGGTCCACGTCTTGGACCAGCAAGGTCTCGGCCTCTTGGTCTGCCAGGTGCGTCTTAAGGTCGTAGTCGGCGGCGAGCAGCTCATTTTGGCGCTGCAGCTCCATACGACGATGTGCCAGTTCACGGTTAAGCTCGTTGAGATCCGACACGTCTTGGGCAAGCAGGGCCGATCCGCCCAGCAGTGGAAAGGCACGGTACATCACATCGGGATCGGACGCCACGGCAAAGGCATGGGCGCGGCTGTGCGCCTGGGTCCGCAACTCCTCGCGCACGCCTACCGGCATTGGCTTTGACACTGGCGTGGCATAGACTTCCTGCAGGTCGCGCGTTAGAACTTTGAGGTCAAGCGGCAAGGTGTCGAAAATGCCGGCGATGTCGTGATATGACGGAACGACACCGCAATCGAGACAGATTTCCATCGCCACCACGCACAAGACGCAATAGACGAGCGAGAAGTTGAGCCTCCATGCCCAGGGCACGCGCAACGCATATGAGATGGCAAAGAACGCGCCGCCCAGCAGCACGAGCGCCGCCGTGCCCGAGAAACGTTGGATGCGAAAGGACGAGGACCGGCCCACCAGGATAAAAAAGGCCACAAAGTTAAAGGCCGTCCACACGAGGACGGCGAAATAACCCCAGCCGTACGTGTAATCGTTGCTCCAGGTGTCGCTTGTACGGTCAAAGTGGAAGACCTGCTGGTGAAAATCGTTGGTGAGCACAAATCCGATAAGCAGGATAGCCATAATCCACAGCGCAGCGCAGTAGCGTCGACCCAGGCGGTGTTGCTCCAGGCCCGCAAGGCGCAGACCACACAACTGGTAGAGCAGCGGAATGAGCGTCATGGGCACGTAGTACAGGTACCACAGCACGGTGGCATAGAACGGCGTGAACGACTTGTACTTGAGAATGACTTCGATCATCCACAGGGCGCAGATGGTGGCGATGGCAACAAGACGGCGGCGCAACACATGGTCCAAACAGCGCAGATAGACCGATACGCCCCAGATCGAAAATGCAATTGCGGCAACAAGCAACGGCAGAGAGCTCGAATGGACGAGCGCATCCACGACCTCTTCGGACACCTCGCTATAGGCGGGCACGGCGTTAGAAAGTTTGGGGTCGAAGGCGAACAGCGCCGGCAAGACTGCCAAAAGCATGAGGAACAGTGCGGTGATGGCGCCGGCGATAGCGAAGACGCGGTGACGGTACGCCTGATGTGTTATGCCAACAAGGAATCGCGGCATGGCGAAGAGCCTGCCGCCCCTGGGATCCGCCACGGGTGCGGATCGGGCGGCCGCGTGGCCGATATGTCGCTCGCGGGTACCCATAGTGCTTTTAGTGTACCGACAGATGGGTCGAAAAAGCGGGCCGCATGTCCCAAAATCCGCAGACGGCAAGGCGCCCGGCAAGCATTAACTGCTCGCCGGGCGCCTTGGTCAGAAGGCTATGAAGTTGAGTGTCTCAGCTTCCTTAGGACAGGTCCTCACCATTAGAAGCGATAACCTTCTTGTACCAGTCGAAGCTCTTCTTCTTGGAGCGCTTGAGGGTACCGTTGCCGGCGTCGTCGCGATCCACATAGATAAAGCCGTAGCGCTTGGACATCTCGCCCGTGCCGGCCGAGACCAAGTCGATCGGGCCCCAGGTAGTGTAGCCCAGCAGGTCAACGCCGTCCTCGGTCACCGCGTCGCGCATCGCGGCGATATGCTGGCGCAGGTAGTCGATAGGGTAGTCGTCGTTGATGGAACCACCCTCTTCGACAACATCCTTGGCACCCAGACCGTTCTCAACCACAAACAGCGGCTTCTGATAACGGTCGTACAGGTCGTTAAGGGTGATGCGGAAGCCCAGCGGATCGATGGCCCAGCCCCACTGACTCTCCTGCAGGTAGGGATTCTTGGCGCCGGCGAAGGCGTTACCCTGGGTGCGCTCGACATCGGGGTTGTCGGCACCGGCAGAGCAGCGGGTGCTGTAGTAGCTAAAGCTGATGAAGTCGACGGTGTTGGCGGCCAGAATCTCACGGTCCTCGTCGGTCATACCCACATCGATGCCCAAGCGCTCGAGCTTCTTGACGGCATAGGCCGGGTAGTAGCCGCGGCTCTGGACGTCGACGAAGAAGTAATTGTCCTGATTGTCGAGCTGCGCCTGGCGCACATCGCCCGGACGGCAGCTATAGGGGTAGTAGCTACCTGCGGCGAGCATGCAGCCAATCTTGACCTCGGGGTCGATCTCGTGGGCGATCTTGGTTGCCCAAGCGCTGGCGACGAGCTCGTTGTGGGCGGCCAGGTACTCGACAGCCTCCTTGTTCTCGCCCTCCTCAAAGACCAGACCGGCACCCATAAACGGCAGCTGCAAGATCATATTGATCTCGTTGAAGGTAAGCCAGTACTTCACCAGACCCTTGTAGCGGGTAAAGATCGTGGTCGCGAGGTTCTTGTAGAAGTCGATGAGCTTGCGGTTGCGCCAGCCGCCGTACTCCTTGATGAGGTGAATCGGGCAGTCGAAGTGCGTGATGGTCACGAGTGGCTCGATGCCGTGCGCCTGGCACTCGCGGAATACGTCCTCGTAGAAGGCCAGGCCGGCCTCGTTGGGCTCGGCCTCGTCACCGTTGGGGAAAATGCGGGTCCAAGCCAGGCTCATGCGGAAGGTCTTAAAGCCCATCTCGGCAAAGAGGGCGATGTCCTCCTTGTAATGGTGATAGAAATCGATGCCGGTCTGCGCGGGATAGTAATAGCCGTCCTCGAAGTCGAGCATCTTGCGCTGGCCGGAGACCACCGCATAGCGCTCGGGGCCGTGCGGAGCCACGTCCACGTTGGCCAGGCCGCGGCCGTCCACGTTGTAGGCGCCCTCGCACTGGTTGGCAGCCGTTGCGCCGCCCCACAGGAAGTCATTACGGAAAGCCATGTATCAATCCTTTCGCACGCTGCTTGTCGTGGTTTCAGTATCCCCGCAAATAGGGCCTCGCCCAACGACAGCGATGCAGGCCGACACTTCTTTTCGCACACGGCGGCCCGGCAGCCGCCCCCGTCTGACACTTTCTGATACCGCCGCCCCAAACCACCACAAAGGGGACAGGCACCTTTGTGGTGGTTTGGGCCCGTTTTGTCTCGATCTGTAACAGCCAGGCCGTCAAAATCGGGCTTGGTGTTACAGATTGAGATTGTTCGGTCTGTCCCTGCAGTTTGTCTAAATCTGTAACAGGTAGAGACGATTTAGCCCGCTAGATGTTACAGATCGAGACAGAAGATTCTAGTCGCAGGCGATGTCGAGGTTTTTGCCGATGAGGCCTACGTAGCCGCCTTCGGCTGCCTTGGGGCTGTCGGCGTGGCAGAGGACCCACTTGTCGGCCTTCCAGTAGCAGTAGCTGTCACCGGTGGCAGGCATGTCGGCCGCGGCCTCGGGGCGCGGGCCGTTGGTGCCGGCGGGCAGCGCCACCATCACCTGGAAGCCACCGTCGTCGACCATGCACGGCGTGTAGTGGAGCGTGGTGTTGAAGACTTCGACGACCGTACCCGCCGGCACGCGAAACGCCTTGACGCACGCGGTGTCGAGCTTGCCGTCCTCGATCTCCCAGCGATGCGCCACGAGCAGGATAAAGTCGCGAGCGCCCAAGTTGAATTCGCTCGCGCGGTGATACTCCAGGCAGTTGAGTCGTGTATTGTGGCCGTTGCACCAGCCGAGCTGGAAGGGACGGCCACCAAACATGAGAAAGCCAAGCTTGTCGGCATCCTTGACGTCCTCGAGCTCCGGCGCACTCGCAACGTACTTGCTGCCCTCGGGAATGGGCGTGGCAGAGAGCGCCTCGAGCACGGGCGACGTAAGCTCGGACGGAACGTTATCCCAAACGTTGCCATAGGACTTGAACTCGGGATCGTTGACAGAGTAGATATGCATGTTCGCTCCTGTTCGTTTATGTGACAGTATGAACATTCTAGAACAAACATAAGCGATTTTAAACACTCGTCCCGACCACTCAGCAAAAAGGCGCCCAATGCGCGCGTTTTGGGCGATAAAGCCCTTACGCCTGCTGATAGTGCAGGTGCTTCTCGTCGATATCGGCCAGGTCGCGGTCGAGGTAGCGGCGCGCAAGCCAGTTGGCCATGGGGAGGTTCTGGTCCAGGTAGTTACCGCACTCCTCGGGAGCGGCACCGGGGACATCGCCCTCAAAGCCGGCGACAAACTCGAACAGCTCACGCACGAGCGGCAGGATCTCCTCGCTCGTCACCTCGCCAAACACAACCAGGTAAAAGCCCGTGCGGCAGCCCATGGGGCCAAAGTAGACAATGCGGCCCGACCACTCGGCATGATTGCGAAGGAACGTCGCGCCCAGGTGCTCGATGGTGTGGCACTCGGCCGTGTTCATGACCGGCTCCTTGTTGGGCGTGGTCAGGCGCAGGTCAAAGGTGGTGACGGCGGCCCCGGTCGCCGGATCGCGGTCGATGCGGCTCACATACACGCCGGGCTCAAGCAACAGATGGTCAACGGAAAAGCTGGCGATGCGCTCCATGGCAGATCCTCTCGATAGTCAAATTGGGACGTGTCTCTTTTAGCTGGTTCGATTGGTCGCACCAATCATACCAGTCAAAAAGCCCCGTCCCAAAAAGACAACTTAGCCCAAGACGCGGGCCATGCGTGCCTTGAACTCGGAAAGGAAGCGCGGAGCATCCACGGTCAGTGCCACAAGCGCGCTCTTGTCCGGATTGGACAGGCGGCGCTCATCGCAGATGGTGCGGCCGCGATACTCGCCCAGCAAGTCAACACGCAAGTTGCAGGCGAGCGCACCTACGAGCGTGGGGTCGATCGCCACGGCAACCGCCAGCGGATCGTGCAGCGCGCAGCCGCCCAGGTAGGGCGCGTTCATCTCGTACGAACCAATGTAGTGCTCGACCATGCTCGCAAATGCGCAGCCAGCCATAGTGCCCGAGCCCGTCCAGCCGGCAACGTCGCGGCGTGTGAGCACCACGCGATGCGTCACGTCCAGACCCACCATGGTGAGCTTGCGACCTGAACGCAGCACCGCGTCGGCTGCCTCGGGGTCGCTCGCCATGTTGGCCTCAGCGCCCGCGCTCACGTTGCCGGGCACGGTAAGGGCGCCGCCCATCACGACCACGCGGCCGATGGACATCATCGCCGCCGCATCGCGCTCCAGGGCGAGCGCCAGGTTGGAGAGCGGGCCAGTCACTACGTAGACCAGATCGGGACCATAGGTGCGCGCGGCATCGATCAGATAATCGACCGCAGCGTTGCCGTCGGCCGAGGTCGCCCCCACCGGCTCGTAGGGCGACGCGGGCACGCTCGCGCCGCCGATGCCGTTCTTGCCGTGAATGAGCGCGGTGGACGCCGGCGGCGCATAGGGCTCAGTCGCCTGCAGAGGACGGTCGGCACCCAGGTACACCGGCACCTCGGGACGACCCAACAGGTCGAGCACCGCCAAGCAGTTGTGCGCCGACTGCTCGACGCGTACGTTGCCAAAGCACGTGGTGATGCCCACGAGCTCCACCTCGGGACTCGCGATGGCATAGGCCAGCGCCATCGCATCGTCCACACCCATATCCAGATCAAGGATCAGCTTCTTGATTGCCATTGTTCTACTCCGCTTCTCCGTCTTTATCGTTTAACCAAACCAATGTTCAACTTCGGCGCGCGTGGGAATCGATTGCTGAGCGCCCAGGCGCGACACCGTCACTGCCGAGGCGCGAGCACCCGCGGCCATGCACTCAAAGAGCGGCAAGCCCTCTAGGCGAGCCGCCGCCAACGCGCCGATAAACGTATCGCCGGCGGCCGTGGTATCGACTACCGTGCTCGAAAGTGCCGGCATGCGCAGCAGCTCACCGTCATCGCCGAGCGTAACCGAGCCGGCACCGCCCAACGTGATGACCGCAGCTCCGGCACCCCTAGCGAGCAGGGCGTTGAGCGCCACGACGCAGCTTGCATCGTCCGCGGGCAAGATTCCCGTCAGAACCTGGCACTCGGTCTCGTTGGGACAGACCAGGTCGACCGCAGGCCAGACCTCCGCAGGCAGCTCGCAGGCAGGCGCCGGATTAAAGACCGTATAGAACCCCAGCTCGTGAGCGCAAACAAGCGCATCGGCCGTCGCTGCAAGGTCACATTCACCCTGGGCGATAAAGACGCTTCCGGCAGCCGGGGCAATCTCGCTGGCGTCGCCGTCGAGCTCATGGGCCGCCAGACGCCTCAACGCGCAGGCAACGTCCGCGCCCGCAAGCGCATGGTTGGCGCCCGGTGACAGTATGATGCGGTTGTCGCCCTCGCAGCGAATGATGGTTGCCGTTCCCGTCTCCACGTCATCGCGATGCACTACAAAGTCACAGTCCACACCGGCGTCTTGGAGCCCCACCACGAGCGACGCGCCGAACGCGTCGCGACCGACAGCGCCGATCATGCACGTGCGCGCACCCATGCGCGCGGCGGCGACGGCCTGGTTAGCGCCCTTGCCACCGGCGTTGGTGATAAAACCGCTACCACCGACTGTCTCGCCCGCGCGCGGCATGCGCTCGCACGCCACCGAAAGGTCCATGTTCATGCTGCCGAACACCGCAACGATGCCGCGATCTGCCATGGAAACCTCCTCATCTGCGGGCTTTGCACCCACCGTCGACCGTCGATTGCGCGCCTTCGCACCTCTATAACTTTAGTTCACTTTGATGTGAACGCACCCTTGAGGTTGCGCCAGCAGCAAGCATTCACAGGAGCAGGCAGCTACAATGAATACGTGCTGATTATTCTCGTCATTGGATGATGTTTTATGGAACAATTCTCGCAATCGGGCTCGCGCGGTCGACGCCGCACGGGCAACGAGCCGGCGCCGCACGAACGCGTGAAGGGCGAACGCCGTGCCAACGAACCGCGACGCACCGTGAGCCCCCATCGTGCTTCTGCCAACAACGCGGGCCGCGCCAACACTCCCGCCGCGGAGCAGACGCCTGCTCGCCCCAAATCCCGCTACATCCCTGCCCTTGACGGCCTGCGTACGCTCGCCGTCGTCGCGGTGGTGCTCTATCACCTTAACCTCACGTGGGCGCAGGGCGGCCTGCTTGGCGTCACGATCTTCTTTGTGCTTTCGGGCTATCTGATCACGCGCTTGCTGCTCAACGAAGTCGCTAAGACCGGACGCATCGACCTTAAGAGCTTCTGGATTCGCCGCATCCGTCGCCTGGTCCCCGCCGTGGTGACCGTCGTGGTGGTAACCTGCGCGCTGTGCACTCTCTTTAACCACGTGATGCTCACCAAGATGCGCCCCGACATCCTGCCGTCGCTGCTGTTCTTCAACAACTGGTGGCAGATTGCCCAAAACGTCTCGTACTTCAATGCTCTGGGCGACCCCTCGCCGCTCACGCACTTTTGGTCGCTTGCCATCGAGGAACAGTTCTACCTGATTTGGCCGCCACTGCTGTTTGCCATGGTATCCATGCATGTGAGCAAACCCAACACGCGCCGCGTGGTTCTGGGCCTTGCCGTGGTATCTGCCCTAGCCATGATGGTGCTTTACAACCCTGCCGCCGACCCCAGCCGCGTGTACTACGGCACCGACACCCGCGTGTTCTCGCTGCTGCTGGGTGCCTGGATGGCCTTTATCCCCGATCGCGACCTGGCGCCGGTGCGTCTCGCTCATCGTTTGGGGCTCAATCGCCTGGCTGGCGCCGCCAAGCACGGCAAGAACGCCGAGGGCAAACCTGGCGAGAAGGCCGACGAAGCAGCCGAGACCGCCCCGGCACAGCCGAGCGCCCTCGTGCGTTTTTGGTCCTCGCCCGCATCCATCGATGTGTTGGGCGTCGTGGGTCTGGTTGGCCTTGCCGCCATGGTCGCGCTCACCAACGGCTACACCGCCTTCCAGTATCGCGGAGGCACGCTGCTGTGCTCGATCCTCACGCTCATGGTCATCGCGGCCTGCGTGCAGCCCCAGGGAATGGTTGCCCGCGCGCTATCCGCCGAGCCACTCGTGTGGGTTGGCAAGCGCTCCTACAGCATCTACCTGTGGCACTATCCGCTGCTGCTCCTCATGAACCCGGTCGCCAACATCAACGATACGCCGTGGTGGCAGTACATTTTGCAGGTGTTGTTGGTGGTCGCCGTGGCAGAGTGCTGCTATCGCTTTATCGAGACTCCGTTTAGGAAGGGCGCCTTTGGGCGCACCGTCGCCGAATTCCGCGATGGCACCACCACGCCCGCCAACTGGGCACGCACGCACATCCCTGTCTGCGCAGCCTGCGCTGTCGTGTTGGTCGTTGCACTGGGCGGCCTGATCTTTGTGCCCGAGACGTCTGCGCTGAGCGGCGAGGGCGCCGAAGTTCTGAACAAGGAAGCCAAGAACACCGCGCCCACCGACCAGCAGGCGGCCGACGACACCGACAAGGACAACGACGGCTTCCCCGATGGCTCCTACGATCTGCTTATGATCGGCGACTCCGTGTCGCTGCGTGCCGTAGACACCTTTGACGGCGTGTTCCCGCACAGCCATATCGATGCCGAAAAGGGCCGCCAGTTTGATGCGGGGCGCGCGACATTTGAGGGCTATATCCAGCAGAACCTTGCCGGCAAGATCGTGGTCTTTGCCCTGGGCACCAACGGCTTGGTAACCGACGACCAGATCGACGCCATCATGGCCGATGCAGGAGATAAGCGTATTGTGGTGTTTGTGAACACGCGCAGCCCGCAGCCGTGGGTTGGCTCTACCAACCAGGCCATCGCCAACGCCGCTACGCGCTACAAGAACGTGCGCGTTATCGATTGGTACGGATACAGTGCCAACCGCAACGACCTGTTCGATGGCGATGGCACGCATCTATCGACCACTGGCGTGACTGAGTACCTCAACTTGATCCACGATGCAGTCAAGAAGGACCTGCCCGTGCATCCCGAGGATCACGTCAACGATCCGCAGCCGGCAGCCGTCAAGTCTGCCACCGACGCACTCGTTAACGCCCTAGCCTTCAAACCGCACAAGCTAGGCACCGACAAGTAACCTGCAGCGCAAACTTCCCACATCCGGAGGGGGCGTCTGCCACGGCAGACGCCCCCTCCGGCAGTTAGGGACGTTCCTTATGTGCCGGTACCTAGGGACACTCCTGGCGCAGCCAATGAAGACCTCTACGGATGAATTCCAGGCCGCTCCGTCGCTCCAGACATCGTTTCCGCGCCTCGCGCCTGCCCCAAACAATCAAAACAAGCCCTTTTCGCCGCACCCTCAAAGGTCTGTGGGCAAAAAAGGGCAAATATGAGTACTGCTACCATTTTAGTAGCAGGCAAAACCACCCAAAATGACGTCCGAGCGAACCCTACAACCCCCTAAAGCAGCCAACCTGACTGGTTTAAGGCGTATTGGAGCCAATTTTAATGAACATACTATAGGTTATGTTTATTATCTTCTTGAATGTAAATGCTATTCACTTAGCAACAGTACTCATATTTGGCATTTTTTGCCCACTGCCATATAACTAACACCCTATAGCAGACAAAAACAGGCCGCAGCCCATCGCTGCGGCCTGTTTGGAATCCAAAAGAGGCGCTAAGCGCTGTAACCCATCGCCTGCAGAACAAACATGACGACCGTGAGCACCGTAATCACGCCGATAGTCGCCCACGTGAGCACGTTCCACACGCGGCCGTTGCGGTTGGCACCCATAATGTGACGGTCGGCTGCGATAACCACCTGGAACACCAGAACCACGGGCAACAGCACACCATTGATGACCTGTGAGGTCATCATAATCTGGAACAGATCGACGCCGGGCATAAGCACCAGCACGGCAGAGATACCGATGATGGCCGTAATGATGCCGCGATAGACCGGGGCCTCGTCCCAGCTGCGGTCGGCACCGCGCTCCCAGCCAAATGCCTCGCAGATAGCGCTCGACGTAACGCCCGGCAGCACGCAGGCAGCCAAGAAGCTCGCCGCGACCAGGCCCGAGGCAAACAGTACCGTGGACCACTGACCCGCAATAGGCTCCAACGCGCGGGCGGCATCGGCAGCATCGCTAATCTGAATACCCGCCGGGAACAACACCGTACCGGTCGTGATGATAATAAAGCCGGCAATGACATCGGCGGCAAGCGAGCCGCTCACGGTATCGATGCGCTGCAGCACGATATCGTCCTCGCCCGCGTTCTTATCGACCACGTTGTTCTGCGCCAAGAAAATCATCCACGGCGCGATGGTGGTACCGATCGTTGCGACCACGAGCGACACGTAGCTGGGGTCATTTTGAATGTTAGGCACGACCAGGTCGACCGCGACCTCACCCCAGTTGGGGCCAGCCATAAACGCGGCGACAATATAGGTCACGAACACGCAGCTCACCAGCAGCAGAATCTTCTCGATGCGCTGGAAGCTGCCCGACATGGTAAGCATCCACACCAGCAGCGCCACCAGCGGCACCGAAATGCTCGCCGGCACGCCAAAGAGGGCAAGGCCGCTGGCGATGCCCGCAAACTCCGAAATGGTCACAGCCGTGTTGGCGATCAACAGCGCCGCCATAGCAAGTACACTCTTGCGCACGCCAAAGCGCTCGCGAATGAGCGATGCCAGGCCCTTGCCCGTGACGCAGCCGCAGCGCGCCGCGGTCTCCTGCGTCACGATGAGCAGCACAGTCATGACGGGAAGCATCCAGAGCATCTTGTAGCCATAGCTGGCACCCGCGCTGGAATACGTTGCAATGCCGCCGGCGTCATTGCCCGAAAGCGCCGCCAGCAGACCGGGACCCATAGCGCCAAAGATGGCCGCGATGGTCAACTTTTGCTTGGTGCCCGACTTTTGCTTGGTATTTTGCACGCGACCACCTAACCCATGACCGACATGGTGAGCAGCACCGCAGCGGCGCAGTACGCTACGCACGAGATCATGACGGCAATAACGTTCATGGCGGTGCCCGACGTGTTGAGGTCATGCTCGTCACGCCAGAACAGCACCATCAGGTAAATCACGGCGCTCATGTTGCCAACCAGGCAAATGATGGCAGCGATATTAAAGCACCCGGTAAAGAGTTGCTCCTCAAACATGGGCGCATCGGGGAACGCAGCGGTGCGCACCAGCTGGGCGCACAGATAGGTCACGAGTGACAGAATCAGGCCCATGCCCGTGCTCTGGAAGAAGAACCCCAGATACGGCTTGGGCTCGTCGTCGTGACCGTCATACTCCAGGAAGTAGTTCTTGACGAACGACACCATACGCGAGGCAGCCAGCAACACGAGCGGCATGGCGCACATGGGGAACACCACCAAATGCGCGGAGCCCAGCGCCGTCCCCAGCACCGTTGCCATGATGCACGAGGCGATGCCCCACACGACGACCCAGTACTGACGATGCACGAACCAGCTGAGCACGTTCGTCGAGTCGTCCGACGCGCTATCGCCCGAGCCGACACCGGCGATCTGCAGGTCCTCCTGATGCTCCTCGGCAATAACGTCCATGGCGTCGTCGAAGGTCACGATGCCCAGGATATGACGGTTCTCGTCGCAGACAGGGATGGCAACCAGGTCGTACTTGGTCATCTCGTCCGTCACGTCTTCCTGGTCCTCGTCGGGTGACACGTAGACCAGATCGCGATAGGCGAGCTGGCCCAGCGTGGCGTCGCGGTCGGCCACGATCAGCGTGCGCAGCGAAAGCACGCCCGTCAGCATGCCGCTCGGGTCCTCGGTATAGACGTAATA
The DNA here is from genome assembly GCA_900541725.1 of uncultured Collinsella sp. GTDB lineage: Bacteria > Actinomycetota > Coriobacteriia > Coriobacteriales > Coriobacteriaceae > Collinsella. The sequence goes on from UQLB01000004.1 coordinate 55,634, forward strand.
GACGCTCTCAAAGTCCTCGTCGAGCTTGCGAATCGCCTCGATGGCGTCGCCGACCGTCGCCGTGGCGGGCAGCGAGACAAACTCCGAGGTCATGATGCGGCCGGCGGTGTTGTCCTCGTAGCCCAGCAGATTACGAATCGCCTTCTCCTCCTTGACGCCCATCAGGCGCAGGAGCTTCTCGGCCTTCTCATAATCGAGTTCGTCGATCAGGTCGGCAGCGTCGTCCGGGTCCATCATGGCCAGCATCGACGATGCGTCGGTATCGGACAGGCCCTCGAGCATCTCGGTCATAAGCTCGTCGTCATCGAACTCCGAGATGGCCTCGGCGGCCTGGGCAGTATCGAGCTGCGCAAACACCTGCGCACGCAGGCGCGGGTCGAGCTGCTCGATAATGTCGGCGATGTCGGCAGGGTGCAGCTCGCCGAGCGTCTTGTGCGACACCGAGAGTTGAATGTTCTTGGTCGAGCGGTCGAGCAGGTCCATGTAGGACCAAGCGATGATGTCCTCACTGAGCGGCTTGCCCAGGTGCTTCATAAAGCCTTCGACGATATGCTCGAGCGCGGGGCTGATGGCGCGTAGCAGACCGCGGGCACCGACCTCGGCGCCCAGCAGGCGCAGCTGATTTTCGCCCGACATGGAAAACTTGATGTCGTTGACGCGCACGACCTTCATGCCCTGCGTGTCGACAATCTGCTTGTTGAGCACGTCGCGGGCAAGCAGGAGCTCGGTCGGCTGCAGGTACGAAAAACGGATTTCGGTGGCCGGCGACTTAAGGTGTACGCCCGTCTCGTCGATACGGTCGACCCATTTGCGCCAGCTGATCATAAACGGCGTCTTGCCGGGTCCGCGGAACGCGAGCGACGTCACGTGCGGAAAAACTTCGCCGGTAGCAATGCCAAAATCGTTCACAACGCCGAGCTTTTCGCCGTCGACGTCCAAGACCGGCAATTTGAGCATCTCACTCAGATAATTCAATGGTGCTCCCCATCATTATTCCTCCGGACGCGGCCGCGCGTGCGGCGTCCGGGGGCTTCTGGATATGTATACGCATGCGCGGGCGGCACGCCGCTCGACGCTTACACCCCGTGCATGCGCAAAAAGCACCTGCATGGGGTCATCGACTGTATGGTCGAGGTTTGGATTTCACCTGTAACCTTTCTCTTGACCCTCATTAACCGCAGTAACTATAGCATCAGCATCGCCCCGCGGCATCGAATTTATGCGCTGCACATTGCAGGCATACCAAACGCTGACGCATCCGTGACATAGTCATTGGGGACGTTCTTAAATGACTACCCAATAACTACTCTGTGGTGTCGTCGTCCTCGGCAAGTTGGGGGAACACGGCGTCCTTGGGCATGGTGGCCTTCGTCAGCGAGGTGAGCTTTTTGCTCAGCGACGTGTCCGTCTTGACCAGGTCGCTGAGCGTCACGATCTTGTAGCCGTCGGCAATGAGGCCGTCGATAATCTGCGGCAGCGCCTCGAGCGTCTGCTCGGCGCATTCGTCTCTATCGGTGAGCAGCACGATATTGCCCGGCGTCACCGAATCGAGCACCGTCGAGACCTGCTCGTCGGCACCGTTGAGCAGCCAGTCGCCCGAGTCGATATTCCACGAGACCACGGCGGAGACCAGGTCCATCGCATCAATCCAGTTTTGCTCGTCAAAGGCAGCGTAGGGAGCACGCAGCAGCATCGTCTTCACGCCGGTCGCCGACTTAATCGCATCGGTGCCTTTCGTGATCTGTTCGCGTACCGCCTCACGGTCCTGACCCTTGAGCAAATCGTCGCTGTAGCTGTTGGATCCGATCTCGCACCCGGCATCGACAATCGCCTTGGCCGTGGCAGGCGAGGCCTCGGCCGCATCGCCCGAAAGGAAGAACGTCGCGGTGACGCCCTTTTCCTTGAGCACCTGCAAGATCTGTTTGGTGGCGCCGCTCGGACCCTCGTCAAACGTCAGCGCCACGTATTTTTCGTTACCCTTGGGCGCCACGCTGGCGCACGCAACGACGCAATCGGTGGCGGGCACAACCTCGCCGCGGTCCTGCGTCTTGCCCGACTGCTCACCAACCCACACCTCGGAGCGGCCCTGGACACCCCACGTCTGCACATACTCGATAGCGCCCGTGCCCTCGACCTTGAGCTTTGGCTCGATAACCGTAGCCTGAACCTCGTGCTTCTCGTAGGTGTTACGGCCATCCTTGACCGTCACCTTCTCGCCGCCCTCAAGTTCGCGGCTATCCCATTTGCCCTGCTTCACGCGCTTGCCGTCGACCTTCACCGACAGCTTTTCGCCCCCATGGCGCTTGAGCACGCTGTCATCGACGGCCAGCAGGTCGCCTGCGTCGTAGATGTCAGTCAACTCCTGGTCGTCGATGAGATTTTGCAGCGTAGAGCCGACGCGCACCGCAGTCTCCTGGCCATTGAGGACGACATCCACGCTGCGGTTGACGTAGCCCACGACGGCAGCGATAAACAACACGAGCGCACAACCCACGGCAATAAGCGCATAGGGCAGGCGAGACGAACGACGGGGCGTGCGGCTGTTGCCGATGCGAGCGCTGCGGTCGCTAAAGCCGCGGCTATGGTTGAGATACATCGCGCCGGGCTTACGGTGACGCTTGCGCTGACCGCTGGGCAGCTGCCCCAGGTCGCGGCGCGCCGTCGGACGCGCACCCGAGCGCCTGTTTAAGTTAGATCCGTTTTGACGCATGTGCCCTCCCCCATAAACGCAGCAAGCCGGAGCAACAGGTCTCCGGCTTGTCTCCCGTCATTTGGTACGTCGCTATTTGCTAGCTTTCGACGAGCCCCCGCTCGCCTTTTGATATTCGTCCTTAAAGGCCTTGAACATACCGCGCGTCTTGCCGAGCTGCTTGCCCAGCGCGCGGCTGCCCTTGTCCACGGCGACCGAACCCTTGTCATCGAGCACCTTGGCGCCCTTCTTGACCTTATCGCCCACCGCGACGCTTACCTCGGCAGCCTTTGCAGCGGCACCGCCCGAATACCCGAGCGACTTGACCTCGTCCGAAACGATCATCGCGCCGTCCGCATAGCCGCGCAGCATCGTCGGCGGCATCTGCGTGTCGCCCACCAGCACACTCGAAGCAGCACCAGCGGTCACGTAGAACGTCTGCACGACACCCGAACGCGGCTTGAACTCCACATCCGAGCAATAGCCCACGACATCGCCCGACTCCGTGCGCACGTCCATGCCAACCCAGATAATGCAATCGTCCAGGTTGATGTCGAGGCGCTTGGCCGCAGCGGCATCGTAGGTGCCCTTGACGTCGTCAACCGCGATGGCGCCCTCGTAGACGCCAATGGCATCGAGCGCCACAAATCGGTCAGGGCGCTCGATCATGCCCGCGATATCGGACTGGCGAACCATAAAGCCCACCACGCGCGTGCCGCCCGGGGTAAAGACCGGAAAGTGAATCTTGCCGAGCTTTTTAGGGCTGCGCGGCGTGCCGTCTTTTTTGGTGCGCTTATCCTCGGTAGGCTTGCGATAGATCTTGGCGCCGACAAAATCCCCGGCGCGCATTATGCCTCGGTCGAAGGCTCCGCGGCCTCGGTGTCGGCCTCGACGGCGTTCTCGACCACGACATCGGCAGCGGGCGTCACGTTACCGCCCGAGATGGCGTCGTTGAGCTGCTCGCGCAGCTGGTCCATGCGCTCGCGGGCAAGGTCAACCTTGGCACGCAGGTCATCGGTCTTGGCGTCGACCATCGGGCCAAAATCGTTGACCGCGGCGCGGGCCTCCTCGGCACCGTGCTCGTAGGTGTCGCGCATGTTATCCCAGGCGTCGTTGGCGATATCGGCAGCCATGGCGCGGGTCTCGGCGCCCGAGCGCGGAGCCAGGGCGACGCCGATGATGGCGCCGGCGGCAGCACCGAAGAGCGCACCCGAGATAAAGTTGAAAGTCTTACCCATGTTCATTCCTCTCCTGCGGGCACCTCGGCGCCCACCGTTTGAATGCTGTCCATTATACCCGCAGCACAGCGCTTGCCGTCTTGCTCATCTGCGTACGGTAAAGGCGCAGGTACATGATGGTGATAAGCGAGTGAGCCTACTCCTGCGGCACGGCCGGCATGGCCACCGTGGCGGCCGGGTCTTCGCCGGCGCCGTCAACGAGCGGCAGCGTTCCCTCGTGCGCGGGGGCAACCGGAGCCGTCGCCGCGCCACCGTAGACGGCAGCGGGGGCCTCGTGGCTCTCAGCGGTCGCGCCCTCGGTATCGATTGCCTCCTGCGGCTCGTCGTCAAAGTTCGGGACGCCCTGGGGCTCCGCGGACTCGGGCTCGGAAGCCGCCTCGGCAGGCGCCTCGTCGACAGGATCGACGGCAGCCACGGCAGGCGCCTCGCCCTCGGTCGCGTCCCCGGCCTCGTCCTCGGCGTTCGCGGCGGCGACGGCCTCGTGCGGATCCTTGCCCTCGGCCTCGGCACGCATGCCCAGCACCAGGTTGCGCAGGCCCGCGACCGTACCGTCCACATCGGGAGCGGGCTGGTCGGCATGCAGATAGGCCCAATCCATCATAAAGGTCGCCGAAGACAGCGCGCCGATGGCCAGCGCGTCGTCGGGACACGAAAGCTCGACCTCAAAGACACGCTCATCGTGCTCGCTCACACGAGTGCGGCCGCACGAAATGCTGCCGGCAAGCCCGGTCTCGTTCATGAGCTCGACCGTCACGTGCTCCAGCAGATGGCAAAGCTCGGTCTGGCCCATGCAGTCCTGGAACTCGCGACCGGAATCGCCCAGGCACAGATGCTTGGCAATCGCGGGCACCAGGTAGTACACGCGCGCCGTGGCTTCGATGTCCTCCGAGGTCATGAGCGGCATGCCGGGGTTCACCAGCACATGCGCGCAGATCTTGTCCTCGCTGACGGTGACCTTAAGGATGTTGAACAGGCCTGCCATAACTCTCCCCTACTCTTCCTTGCCCTACTCGTCGCCGTCGTGCGGGTCCGCAGAGCCCGCACCCGACACCGTCGGCTTATCTGCCGAGGGCTCGGAATCCTTCTTATCGGTTTCGGCCGGAGCGATCACGCGAATGAGCGAGATGCGCTGGCCACGCATCGACTGCACCTTAAACTTGTACCCCGCGACCTCAAACACCTCTCCGATGTCGGGTACCGAGTCGCAAAGCTCCAAAATCCAGCCGGCGATGGTCTCATAATCATCGCTTTCCTCGAGCGGCCAACCAAGCTCAATCGCGTCATCGCACGAAAAACGCCCATCGACGAGCCACTCGCGGCGCGAAAGGCGCGTGAGGTACTTGTTGTCGGGGTCGAACTCGTCCTCGATCTCGCCCACGATCTCCTCGACGATGTCCTCGATGGTGATGATGCCGGCCGTGCCACCGTACTCGTCCACGACCACTACGATCTGGTCGTGCGAGGTCTGCATCTCGGACAGCAACGGCAGGATGTCCTTGGTGTCGGGCACAAAGGTGGCGTCGCGCAAAAAGTCGGCGATGGGCTGGTCGCCCTTGCCGTCGAGCGAAGGCTGGATCAGGTCCTTGATGTGCGCGATGCCGGCGACGTTGTCGGGATCCTCGTGATAGACGGGGATGCGGCTAAAGCCGGTCTGGCGCATGGTGGACAGCACGTCGGCGACCGTCTCGTCGTCCTCGCACATGGTAGTGTCCACGCGCGGCACCATGACCTCGCGGGCAACGGTGTCGCCCAGGTCGAAGATCTCGTGGATCATGCGCTTTTCCTCGTCGAGCAGGTCGTCCTGCTCCGAGACCATGTACTTGATCTCCTCCTCCGAGACGTTCTGGCGGTCGTCGGCGCTCTTGATGCGCAGGATGCGGGCCAGGCCATCGGAGCAGGCGCCGGTCAGCCACACGAGCGGGTGGGCGATCTTTTGGAAAAACGACAGCGGGCCCACGACCTGCTTGGATACGCCCTCGGCGTTGGCCAGTCCAATGCGCTTGGGAACCAGCTCGCCGATCACGATAGACACGAAGGCGACCGCGACGGTGATGATAACCGGCGCCAGGCCACGCGCGATGGCGGAGAGCGGCGCGATGCCAAAGCTCGTGAGCCATGTGGCAAGCGGGTCGGACAGGCTCGTCGAGGCGACGGCAGACGAGGCAAAGCCCACGAGCGTGATGGCGACCTGGATGGTGGCGAGCAGCTGGTCGGAATCGGCGGCCAGCTTAATGGCGCGCTCGGCGCGCTTGTCGCCCTCCTCGGCCTCGTGCTCCAGCACGGCGCGCTTAGCCGTGGTGAGCGCCATCTCGGACATGGAGAAGTAGCCGTTGATGAGGGTCAAAACGAGGGTGGTGATAAGGGAGATGGTTATGTCCATCGGGAGTTTCTCGAACCTCCAAGATTCGGGACGTTAGGGTAAAACGTTGATGACAGATACAGCAATTGCACTGGCGCCCAAACGAGGACGCGGACGCGCAGGCATGGTCGCTAGATTACGAAGAGGATCACCGCCATGAACTGGAAGATGCTGCCGGCGAGCACCCACAGGTGAAACACGCTGTGCAGATAGCGCACGTTTTTGGCGATATAGAACGGCACGCCCGCGGTGTAGCACACGCCGCCGACGGCGAGCAGGGCAAGTGCCACGGGGTTGAGCAGCGACACGAGCTCGGGCAGCTTAAAGACGACGAGCCAGCCCATCAGCAGGTAGACCAGGCCGCTTACCCAGTGCGGTTGACGCTCACGCATAAAACACTCGAGGGCGATGCCGATGATGGCGATGGCCCACACGGCAAAGAACAGCACAGCGCCGCCGTCGTTTGCGAGCGTGATGAGGCAAAACGGCGTATAGCTGCCGGCTATGAGCAGGTAGATGCAGCTGTGGTCGATAATGCGGAACACGCGTTTAGCGCCCGCGGGCTGAATCGCATGGTAGAGCGTAGAGGCTAGGTATTCGAGGATAATGCTGACGCCATAGACAATTGCCGCGGCCATGTGGGCCGGGCCCCCGCCGCGCAGGGCGGCGAATACGATCAGGAGCACCAGGCCCGCGATACCCAGCAGGCAGCCGACACCATGGGTGACGGAGTTCATGATCTCCTCGCCCACCGTGTAGTGTGGAACGGCCGCGGTCTTGGGTCGCGGCTTAGAACTGTCGCTCGAATCGGACATGCCGGTTACATCCTCCAACGTAAAGAGTTCTCAACACTATATCAAAGCGTCTAGGTACGTGCGAAATTTGCACCATACGTGACCCTTTGTTTACCCATTCTTTGCTTGTTGACGCATCAACGGCGAACGTCCATAATGCGCTTGCATTAAATGTTGATGTATTAACATCTTATAGGAGAATACCGCATGGCTCAAAACGCACGTTCCCATCGAAAGCTCAAGATAGCCGGCATCGTTGCGCTGGTGGTTGTCGTTGCGCTGCTCGGATTTGCCGGCAACTTTCTGTTTGACTTCGCGCTGAATCCCCGCGCGCCATACACCATGAAGATGATGCAGGATGGCAAGGACGCCGAAAAGGGCGAACAGATGGATGCCGAGGACACCGAGGCGCGGGCGTGGTTTAAGGACAACCGCAAGAGCAGCAGCCTTACCGCAGATGACGGAACCGAGCTCGCCGCTTGGTATTTTGCCGCCCCAGAGAGCACGCACGATTACGCTATCTGCCTACATGGATATACCAACGAGCCCATCGGCATGGCCCGATACGCCAAACGATTCCATGACCGCGGCATGAACGTACTCGCACCCGCCGCCCGCGCCCACGAGCGCTCCGGCGGCGACTATATCGGCATGGGCTGGCCCGAGCGCCTCGACATCGTCGCATGGATTGGGCGGATCGTCGCAGCTGACCCCGAGGCGCGCATCCTGGTCTTTGGCGAGTCGATGGGTGCGGCAACCGCCATGAACGTCGCGGGGGAATCTCTGCCCGCAAACGTGAAATGCATTATCGAGGACTGCGGTTATACGAGTGTTTGGGACGAGTTTTCTCTGCAGCTCAAGGACGTGTTCGGCCTGCCCAGCTTTCCCTTGCTCGATGTAGCAGACTTGGTGTGCAACGTGCGCGCGGGCTACGACTTTCATAAGGCGAGCAGCGTGGAGCAACTCAAACACGCGACGGTTCCCATGCTGTTTATCCACGGCGACCAGGACACCTTTGTGCCGTACAGCATGCTCGACCAAAACTACGACGCGTGCGCCAGCAAGGTCAAGCAAAAGCTCACCATCCATGGCGCCACCCACGCCAAGAGTGCGCAAGTTGACCCCGAGCTCTACTGGAACACAGTCAACAACTTCCTCGACGAGTATTTTTAGGCAAATAGCAACGTCTGGGGCTTTATCTGACCCCCTATTTTCGGAAGTATGCGGCAAAATCTGGAACTGCCGACCAGACCGCAGTTTTACCAACAATTTATCAGGGGTTTTGTTGCCAAAAAACGTCGTGTGCTCGGCGGTCTCGAAATTTGCCGCATACTTCCGGAAAGCCGCCCGTGAGCGCTGTGCCCACGGGCGGCTTTTGCTCTACTTACGCCAGAAAAGCGCTTCATTTGTCCAATAACTAGGCGCTACTTGACCTCGATAAGCTCGTACTTGCTCGTGCCCAGGCCGATCTTCTCGGCGTGTGCGATACAGGTGCGCCAGTCGGTGTCGGGATGCGTGATGCAGAAGGGGTCCTTGGCCTGCTCGCCCCCCAGATGCTCGTGGTTATGCTCCATCTTGGCCGCGCTATCGGTGAGCTCGGTGTTGGGCAGCGGCTCGGATGCCATGACGGCATCGGCACAGGCCTGGTCGATGGCGACCGGGTCAAAGCTCGCGAACATGCCGATATCGTTAACGATAGGCGTGTCGTTTTCGGGATGGCAATCGCAGTTGGGGCTGATATCCATGGCAAGCGAGATATGGAAGCTCGGGCGGCCGTCGACGACGGCCTTAGTGTACTCGGCGATCTTGCAGTTGAGCACGTCGGCCGCGGCGTCATAGCCGGGCTTGATGCAGTCCTGGTTGCATGCCGCAATGCAGCGTCCGCAGCCCACGCAGCGATCGTGGTCGATGGTGGCCACGTGCACCGTGCGGGTGTTACCGTTGGCAAGCTCGCGCTCGCGGGTGTCGTCGAACGAGATAGCGTTGTGCGCGCAGATCTTTTCGCAGGCATGGCAGCCAACGCAGTGCTCGGTCGCGACGTTCGGCTTGCCGGCGGCATGCTGCTCCATCTTGCCGGCACGGCTGCCGCCACCCATGCCCAGATTCTTCATGGCGCCGCCAAAGCCGGCCTGCTCATGGCCCTTAAAGTGGGTGAGGCTAATCACGATATCGGCATCCATGAGTGCCTGACCGATCTTGGCCTCGTGCACGTACTCGCCGCCCTCGACCGGGACGAGCGCCTCGTCGGTACCCTTGAGGCCGTCGGCGATGATGATCTGGCAACCCGTGGCATACGGGGTAAAGCCGTTCTGGTAGGCGGTGTCGATGTGCTCGAGCGCGTTTTTGCGGCTACCGACATAGAGCGTGTTGCAGTCGGTAAGGAAGGGCTTGCCGCCCAGCTCCTTCACGACATCCGCGACGGCGCGGGCGTAGTTGGGGCGCAAAAAGCTCAGGTTGCCCAGCTCGCCAAAGTGAATCTTGATGGCGACGAACTTGTTCTCAAAGTCGATCTGCTCAATTCCGGCGTGGCGGATGAGGCGCTTGAGCTTGTCGAGCTGGCTCTCGCGAGCATGCGTGCGCAAGTTGGTGAAGTACACCTTAGCGGGTGCTGCGGGTGCAGTTGCGGTCATAGATCTATCCCCTCGGTCTATATGACGTTACAGACATAAGAGGATGGTACCCGTTGAAGTAGGGTCAAAGTCAAGCGCGAAACCTAGTCGTTGGGGACGTCCCTTTCCTGCCGGGCGGCAAAAGAATGTCCCCAGCGACTAGTCTTTTAGGAACGTCCCCGATGACTACTCTTGGACTTTGAGGGCTTCGGCCAGACTGACGCGCTTGATAGAACGCGTGTGTAGCAGCGCCACGACCAGGTAGGTCGCAAAGCCAATGCCCACGCACGCCGCCATGGACCAAGCGGGCACGTAGATCTCGATATTGCCGTTGTAGGCGAGGAGCATCGAGCGGAAGATGGCCGTGAGCGAGCCAATAATGACCGGCAGGCTTAGCACGAGCGACACCACCACGCACAGTGTGATCGAGCGGATGTACAGATGCGAGATCTCGCTATCGCGATAGCCAAAGACTTTCATGTAGCTGATCGAACGGGCGCTATGGTCGATCACAGCCTTGGTCAGCAGGTACATAAACAGCAGGAAGATAAACACCGCAAGCCCGACCATCATGCCGATCATTTTGCTCATCATGCCGATGAACTGATCGCCCACGGCGCGCATGTCGTCGGGCGTGGTGTCGCCGGCAAAGTAACGAGCATCGAGGTCGAGCTTCTCGTCGCTCACATAGCCGTTAAAGTAGGCGGCGTCGTTGTCGAACAGCTCGTTAAAGTCTTCGATACTCATATAGATATTCATGTCCGACTTGGAGCCCCAGGCACAATCCTTGCCCGCGTACTCAAGGGAATAATGCTCACCCTCGTACTTGTCGCCGAGCGCGACCTTCTGACCCTCGCTCCAGCCAAACTTGTCGAGCAGACCGCCGCCAAAGACGACGCGCCCATCGCCGACGTTGAGGTCTTTCCAATAGCGCGAATCGGGCGAGATGCCGTAGACGGAAATCGTCTCCTGACCATTACCATCGCCGCGGTCGTATTGCAGCTGGTAAACGGCATATTTCTCGGCCTGCGCGATTGCGCCCGCGCCGTTGTCGGTCGTATTGACCGGGTGAATATCGTCGTTGTCAGTGTCAATCTTGGAGGCTTTGTCGATCAGGTCGATAGCCTCATCGCGGTTGCAGCCGAGGGCATCGGCAAGATCGTCAAGGCGCGCGTAGAGCACATCCTTCTTGTCCTGGACCTTGGCAAGCGCATCCTGCGCTGCGGCCAGGCTCTCGGCAGACGGAGATGCGGTCGCAGCATCGGCTGCCGCCTGCGCTGTATCGGCCGCGTCGTCAAGCTCGTCATCGGCATCCTGAGCGGCAGAAAGCAGCGCGCCGTCAACCGACTGCAAGCGCTCGAGTGCTGACCACTGCCCACGCTCCTCGGCAGTGCCCTCGAGCTCCAGCGGAGCCTTGAGCGTGTACTGGTGCTCGGCGACCAGGCTCGTCTCGAGGTTGTTCGCGTAGTGCGTCATCGTGGGCAGAATCGCCAGGCCAAAGAGCAGCAGCAGCGAGGCAAATGCAATGCCCACGAAGAGCGTGGCGAAGTTGCCTAGGTTGCGCAGGAAGATACGCAGGCGGAAGCGGGAAACAAAACCCATGCGCTCCGGCAGCTGCAGGCCGCGCTTGGTGCCCGATTTGCCGCTCGCCTCGTGACGAAGGAACTGCAGCGGCGTCTTGCCCATCTTGCGAAGCAGGCCCACCAGCGTGATGAGGATGAGCGCAGCGGCGGGGACCACGGCGCACTTCACAAAGATCTCCCAGCTCCAGTACACCTGGAAGGGCGGCAGGCTGTACGAACCGTAATAGAGGCCGCGCATGGGCTCGGTAAAGAACGCTATGCCGAGCGCAGTGCCCAAAAGCGCCGCGACCACGCCCACGATGGCGGGAAGCGCAAGGTAGTGCAGCACGATCTCGCGTCGACGATAGCCGCTGGCGAGCAGCGTGCCGATGATGGCGCTCTCCTCCTCGATGGTGGCATCGGTAAGGACCACAAAGACAAATGCCATGATCACGATGATAATGTCGAGCAACGTCATCCACATCATGGAGTCGCCGTCCACGTCGTCGCGTGCGTAGCCAATGCCCTGGTTGGAATCGGCGTCGATGAGGTCATCCACGCGTGCATCGGCATCGGCGAGCGCCTCCACCATAGCTTGCTCGGCATCGGTGCGGTCCGCGGTGGGGAGGTCGCGATCGGTAAAGGTAAAGGAGTAGGTGTAGGCAGGTGCACCGCCGGCGTCCTCGAGCGCGGCAAAGCCGGCGTCGCTGACCTCGGCCACGCCGTACGTGATGGTGTTCACCGTAAAGTCCGAATTGTTGAGGAACAGCGCCTGGCTATCGGGCTGGGTCATGATGCCGCAAATGGTGTAGGTTCGGCCCTCGAGCTCGACTTTATCGCCCACGGACAGGTTGTTATTGGTGGCAAAGACACGGTCGATGGCCACCTCCTCATCCGCCTTGGGCTGCTTGCCCTCACAGTAGGACGCAATGTCCACCTTAGCGCGGTGCGCATAGGTGCGCAGCGTGCGCTTGGTGCCGTCGTCGCCGGACGCCTTTTTGATGATGGCATCGATAGAGAAATTCTTGTAGAGCGTGACGCCGCCGACGTCGCCGGCAGCATCCTCGGCGGCCTTGAGCTGGTCTTTGGTGGCCTCGAAGGAGGTGGTCACGCGGCCATCCTCAATCGTGTACGCATCGCGCATGTCGTCGATAAGACAACCGATGGAATGCGCCGCGAGCAAAAAGCCCGAGGTGAGAGCGATGCTTCCGCACATAAGCAAAAAGATGCCCAGGTACTTGCCAATATTGCGGCGCAGCTCGCGCGGGAGACGTTTTGCGAGAGGTGTCATGGCGCCGCCTACCAATCGAGCTCGGCGGCCGCGACGGGCGACTCGTTGAGCTCATCCTCGACGATGCGCCCGTCGCGCAGGCGCAGCACGCGATTGGCCATGCGCGCAATGGCGGCATTGTGGGTAACGATGATGATGGTGCAGCCGTACTCGTGATTGACATCCTCCATGAGCTGCAAGATCTCCTTGGACGTCTTGTAGTCAAGCGCGCCCGTGGGCTCGTCGCACAGCAGCAGGCCCGGGTTTTTGACGAGTGCACGGCCGATGGCGCAACGCTGCTGTTGGCCGCCCGAGACCTGGCGCGGGAACTTGTTGCGGTGCTCGTAGAGGCCCAGTGAACGCAGCAGGTCGTCGATGTTGAGCGGGTTTTTGGACAGGTGTGCCGTGACCTCGATGTTTTCCTTGATGGTGAGGTCGGGCACCAGGTTGTAGAACTGGAAGACAAAGCCCAGCTCACGGCGTCGGTATTCGCCCAGGTCGGTGGGCTTGAGCACCGTGAGGTCGCAGCCGTCCACCAGAATAGAGCCGGCGTCGGCATCCTCCAGGCCGCCGATCAGGTTAAGAAAGGTCGACTTACCCGAGCCCGAGGGCCCCAACATGACGCAAATCTCTCCGCGGTTGATGGACGTGTCGATGCCGTCGAGCACCGTTAGGCATGCATCTCCATCGCCGTAGTGCTTTTTGAGATCCTTAACCTGGACGTAGGCTTCCTGCGCTTCCATGGTATCCCCCATTGTTAGCCTCGTACTACTTTATGAGCGTAATAGTAAACCTTGGCGAACTATTTTGGAGCGAGGTCTGGACTTTATTTCAGACTAGGCGCGGGATTTGGTGCGCGAGAGTGCGAGGCCTACGGCGGCGATGGCCGCGGCAAAGAGCACCGTGACGCCCAGGTCGCAGACGATGTCGCCCAGCACGGTGGACGTCAAATCCGCGGCGAGCGCCTTGCTGATCGCGTCGTTCACCCAATACGTCGGCACAAAATGCGCCGCGGTCTGCACGGCTGAACCCATGAGCGACAGCGGCATCCAGGCGCCGCCCAAAAACGTCATGAGCATGCCAAGCAGGTTGCCCACGCCGTTGAGCAGCTCCTCGCGCGCACCCAGGCTCGAAAGTGCAAAGCCAACGGCCAGAGGCGTGCACGCCAGCGCAAACGTCGCCGCCAGCGCCAGGCACACACGGCCCACGCCGACTTCGGCAACCGCGCCGGCAAAGCCCACGACGCCCATCATGCTCGACACAAACCAGATGCAGACGGTAAGCACGGCGGCGGCCGCGAACACGGCGAGCGAACGCCGGCGCTCGGAGATTGGGCCGGCCTCCATGCGGCGCACGCGCTCGGGCTCGCTCATGCCCGAGAACACCAGCCCTACCGACACGATGACCGACGAGATGATCGCGTACGCGCCAAAGTTGAAGTACGACTCGAGTGTGGCGGCGGCAGTCGAGTCGACCTTGACCTGCTCAATCTCGACCTCCGCGCGCTTTGCGGCGGCATGCTCGGCGGCCTTGGCGACGCTGCCGTTAGAGGCGGCAGGCTCTAGGGCCGCCGCAGCGCCCGCGAGCGAGATCCAGCGCGAGGCCTCGGCAGACGAAAGCGCCGCCGCCATGGTGCCGGCACCGTAGGTCACATCGAGCTTGGGCAGGGACTCCCCCACGCGGGCGGCTGCAACAAGGTCGCCCTCAAACCCCTCCGGGATAAAGAACACGCAGTCGGCGCTGCCCTTGGCGCTATTGCTCTTGGAGAGCGCGTCCGCAAGATCGTACGTATCGTCGCCGATGCCCGTGACCAGTTCAAAACGCGACCCCAGATGCTTGGTAAGCGCACGCGAAAGGTCGCTGTCGTCGCGGTCGACCACGATCACGTTGGCGTCGTAGGGCTTGTACTCGGTGAGCTGCGACGAGTTCCAGCTCACCGAGGCCGCGATGAATACGCCCATGAGCGAGATGAACACCGTATAGATGAGCAGGTAGAACGGGTGCGCGAACGCCATGTGAAGCGCAGTCTTAAAGGTGCTCATAGCGGCTCCTTCCAAAGATCAGCGTGGCGGCGGCAACGAACAGCAGCGCCATAAGGACCAGCGCGCCGGCGCGAACGGCAAAGGGGCCCAGGTCCTCAAAGAAATACAGGCGGTTGAACATGTCGCAGATGAGCTTGACGGGGTTGAGCCAGCACTCGGCCGGGCAGGCGCGGGCGACGTCGTCGGCAAGCGCCATCGCCGACTCGCCGTAGAGGCCAGCGAACAGGGCGCACGTGGTAGCAAAGCCCGTGAGGATGCCCGACTTGGACGCCTTGCCGCCCTTAACGGGAAGCGTGCCCACAAAGAGTCCCAAGCCCGTGGCGGCAAGCGCGGAAGCGGCGCCGCCCACCAAACACAGTCCCTCGCGCCCGCCAAAGTCGACGCCCACGACCAGGCACACGTAGCCGATTGCGATCGTCATCGAGGCGAAGGAGACCAGCCACGAGCCGACAAAAATGCCGGCCAGCGACGCCGTCTTGGAAAGGCCGCCCACGCAGCGGCGTGCGCCAAGGCCCGACAGATTGGGCTGCAGGTCGACGACGCTCAAGGCGGCAAACTCGGCAGACATCATCGCGACCAGGCCAAAAAGCGCGTAATAGTAGATGACCGTGCCATCGGGCGTAGTGCGCGTCAGGCTTACGCGGCGGGTGCCGCCCTCGAGCGACAGGGCGCGCGCAACCGCCTCGGGGTCGGCGAGCGCCGCCGGGTTGTCCTGGGCAATCTGGGACATGAGCTCGGCATTTTGCGTATACGAGCTCGCCACCGTCTCAAGGATGCTGCGGTCGGTGAGCACCGACGACGCACGTGAGTTGTCGTAACTCGATAGCAGCGTGAGTTTGGGCGCGCCCGCGTCGTCGACCGTATAGATGCCCGCGACCTCGCCGGCCTTGAGCGCACGGTTCGCGTCGGCTGCGTCGTCGCACTCGTGGATCTCGAGCAGCTGGTCGTCGCCTTCCTTGGCAAGCGACGTCGCCACGTCCTTAAAGGTCGAGGCGTCCCAGGCCTCATCCGCTACGACGGCCACCGGCACCGGGTCGACCGTGCCGTCGGAGCTGAGGTTCGCAAACATAAACATGAACATCGTGGAAAGCGCGACGGGAAAGATCGCGCCCCAGACCCACGTGCTCGGCCGGCGCAGCAGCGTCTTGACCGTAATGATAATGGTGTTGAACATGGCTGCCCCCTAGTCGCGCAGCTCGCGGCCGGTGATCTCGAGGAACACGTCGTTGAGGGTCGGCGGCTCGCTCCACACGCGGCCGAGCGCCACGTCGGCAGCGCGCAGCGTGTCGAGGATGTCGACCAGGTTGTGCGGGCTCGCCTCGCAGGTGCAGACGAGCTCGCCGCCGGACAGCTCAACCGAAAGCACGTGCTCGAGGGCGCGCAGGCGCTCGACCGTGGCGGGCTCGACGGCGCCGACCTCGACGGTCACGCGCTCACCCATCTGAATCATGCGCTTGAGCTCGTCGTTGGTGCCCTGCGCCAACACGCGCCCGCCGTCCATGATCATGATGCGGCTGCAGATCTGCTCGACTTCCTCCATGTAATGGCTGGTATACACTACCGTGGCGCCCTCGTCGCGCAGGCGGCAGATGCCCTCCAGGATGGCGTTGCGGCTCTGCGGGTCGACCGCCACCGTGGGCTCGTCAAAGAAGATGAGCTCGGGCTTGTGCGCGATGCCGCAGGCAATGTTGAGGCGTCGCGCCAGGCCGCCCGAGAGCTTGCCTGGGCGGAACTTGGCAAAGTCGCCCAGCCCGACAAAGTCGATCGCCTCGTCCACCAGCGCGCGACGGCGCTTGCGGTCGCTAACGTAAAGGCTGCAGAAATAGTCGATGTTCTCGCGCACGGTGAGTTCGTCGAACACCGCAACTTGCTGCGGGACCACGCCGATGCGACGCTTGAGGTCGTAGCGGGCGGGCGTCATGGGCTCGCCGAACAGCTCGATGGTGCCTTTGTCGTAGGCGAGCAGCTGCAGGATGCAGTTGATGGACGTGGTTTTGCCCGAGCCGTTGGGGCCGAGCAGGCCAAAGATCTCGCCGGGGGCGATGCTCAGGTTAAAGTGGTCGAGCGCGATAAGATCGTCGTAGCGCTTGACGAGATTTTCGACGTGGACGATGTCTGTCATGAGGCGGCCCTTCTGTTGATTGCGGCCCGGTACGATTGCATCATCGCAGGAGCGGCCGGCGCGCACCAGTGAGCTTTGTCACGAGTGCGGAGGCTCGGTCGCGTTGCCCGCCGACGCGACCGCTTTGCCGCGCGGGAGGAATGTCACGGTTGCGCAGGCGGCCCCTCCACCATGCGCGGCTTCGCGTACAATACCCGTATGAACAGGCTTTTCGACAAATCGATCGTGCTGGCGTGCTGTATTGCGGCCGCCATGGGCCTTGCTGTGGACGCTCGCTTGGTCGCGGCGTTTTGCCTTGGCGTTATTGCCACCTCGCTGGCCGAGGTCGCACAGGGAAACCGCGCCCGCCGTGCGAGCGAGACCGCGAGCTACGTTTACATCATCGCGGCAGTTTTCGTACCGCCGTTTGTGCCGCTTGCGCCTCTCGCCTTCTATGACATCGCGCGGCGCGTGCGCCGTGAGCACGCCTGGGTCGCGCTGGGCATTGGCTCCGTCTTTGCCTTTGCGCTCATCGCGGACCTTCGCACCGACGCGCTTACCGCCCGAACGCTCCTGCTGACCGCCATCCTTTCGGTTGCCGCCACCTTGCTATCGCTACGTACCGCCCAGTTGGAACACGAGCAACAGCGCATGCGCCGTACCCGCGACGAGCTGCAGGAACGAGCCCTCGCACTCGAGGCGCGCAACCGCGATCTTGCCGACCGCCAGGACTATGAGGTCGAACTTGCGACCCTGGCCGAGCGCGCCCGCATCGCGCGCGAAATTCACGACAACGTCGGCCACCAGCTCACGCGTGCTTCGTTGCAGACCGAGGCCCTGCGCGTGGTCCACGCCAACGAGCCCAGGATTGCCGCCGACTTTGCCGACGTCAAACGCACGGTTGACGAGGCGCTCCAGCTCGTACGCGCCAGCGTCCACGCCCTCAACGACAACGCCGTCGACCTCTCCGTACAGCTCGAGCGCATCGTTGAAGGCGCACGCTCGGACAGCGGCCCGCAGGTTGAGCTTGAAGTTTTGGCCGAGCATGCGCCCGCAAATGTCGCCAACTGCCTTGCGGCGGTCCTGCGCGAGGCGCTTTCCAACGCCATGCGCCACGCCCATGCCAAAACCATTACCGTGCGGTGCATGGAGCATCCGTCGTTTTACCAGCTCATCGTTACCGATGATGGCGTGGACGCGACCCCGGCGAGCAGCAGCAACGTCGCAGAAGGCATGGGGCTCGCCTCCATGCGCGAGCGCGTCGAGGCGCTTGACGGCACCTTCACCGCCGGTCCGCGTGCCGGCGCCGGCGGCTGGCGCGTGTTTGCCACCGTTCCCAAACCGCAAGGAGATGAGGGCCGATGAGGCTTATTGTTGTCGACGACGACCGCTTGGTGGTCGATTCGCTCAAGATTATCCTGGGCGCCCAGCCGCAGATCGAGGTGGTGGGCACCGGCGCCAACGGCAACGATGCGGTGGCGCTCTACGCCGAGCACGCACCCGATATCGCACTGCTCGACATCCAGATGCCGGGACGCGACGGCCTATCGGCGGCACGCGAGATCCTCGGGCGCGACCCTGCGGCGCGCGTGGTGTTTCTGACGACATTCTCGGATGACGAGTACATTGTGTCGGCGCTCAAGCTGGGTGCCCGCGGCTATCTGATCAAAACCGATGTCGCCGCCATTCCGCCAGCGTTGGCGCAGGTCATGAGCGGCAAACGCGTGCTCGAGGGCAAGGCGATCGAGGATATCAACTTTGATGGGGCGGGCGTCGAGGCCGGCACGGCGGCCCGCGGCCTTTGTCAGCCTGACCGACCGCGAGTTCGAAGTCGCCGAGCTCATCGCCCGCGGCCTCGACAACAAGGAAATTGCCGCCACCGCCTACATGGGCGAAGGCACCGTACGCAACCACATCAGCTCGATCCTTGCCAAAATGGGCCTGCGCAACCGCACGCAGATCGCCATCGCCTACCTGCGAGGGTAATTACCCAACGGCCGACCGCCCCGGCATAGCAAAATGGCCGTTATCGATTTAATGCCATTTCAAAACCATGCCGGATTACTACGATGAATCGCCCGCCTTCGACCACGGTAAATTGCGCGCTTGCAAAACCGCAGGTAGAACGCTTGCAATATTTAGAAAAATGCAGTCATGGTCGGGAATGTCGAATTCATCGTAGTAAACCGACATAGTTTTGTTCGGGCGGCCCTGCACGAGTGCCCCTGCAAGCCTCGCGGGAGCAAAATGATCCGTCTTCCTCCGTCCCCAAGGGATCAGCCGGAACCGCGCGCCACGAAATCGGCCCATCTACTACGTTTGACTCGATACCCCTGACCATACCTTCGTTTTGAACAAAACCGCAGGCATTCTACCTGCGGTTTTGTTTTCGCGCTTTTTGGCATGGTTGGGGGTAAGGGACTAAGCGTAGTAGATGGGGCCGGTTTCGTGGCGAACCCTTCTTGCCTACGCACAAAAGTGCCGCCACGGAGGAGGGAGATGCCTCCGTGGCGGCTGGGGGTGGGGTGGGGGCTGTGTTTTGGCTCCCCGCCGGCGGCCCGGGGCCTTTTGGCCCCAGGCTCCGTCGACGTGCCTAGCGCTTACGGATACCCCAGACCAGGGCTCCGACGCCGGCCATGGCTATGACGAATGCCATGAGCAGTGCGGCGGCCTGCTGGTCACCCGTGGTGGGCAGGAAGCCCTTAACCGTCTTGACGATATTCGTCACGGTCTTGGGCGTGCCGGGATCGGGCGTAGGCGCAGGAGTCTCGGGCTTCTTGTACGTGTTGTTGAACACGATGCCCTCGACACTCTTGTCGCCCTTGGTAAAGGCAACGCTCGCCTTGAGGTTGCCCTCGCCGTCGTCGACCACGTTGACGGTCGCGGTAAAGACGGACTTGTCGTAGGTCATACCGGCCTCGTCGCCCTTGACCTCGCTGATGGTGTAGACGTACGTACCAGGCTCGTCGTACTCGAACTTGTCGAAGCTGATCTTGCCGTCGGCATCGTTGGTGACGGTGGACTCGGCGTCCTCGCCAACGAGCTTAAAGCTAAACTCGTCCTTCTTGAGTTCGCGTCCCTCGAGCACCTTGATGGCGCCGATGGAAACCTGCGTGGGCATGGCGTGATACTTGTTGGTAAAGCCAGCCGACTCGGTGGTTCCCTCGAGCTTGTGCGTCGCGGCCAGCGTGCCATCGCCGTTGTCGGAGACGGTGGTCACGACGGTGTAGGTCATGCCGTCATAGGTGACGCCCTTGTACAGGCCGAGCGCGTTGGGGCAAGCCTCGCGCAGCGTGTACGTGTGCGTGCCGGGCGCCTCGTAGCGGATCGGGCTCAGCGTAACGTTGCCGTTGGCGTCGTTGGTGCCACTAGCGACAGCCACGCCGTCCTCGAGCAGCTCAAACGTGAACTCGCCAGCTGCAAGGTCGCGGCCGGTCAGACGCTTAACCGTCTTGACCTGATCGGTCACGACAGAATCTGTGGGCGTCACGCTGTAGGTGTTGGTGAACGTGAAGGCCGCACCGTCGTCGCCGTTGCGCACGACACTCAGATGTCCGGCACCGTCGTCAGTCACGGTGTAGGAAACCTTGCGCGTGGCGTTGGTGTCGTTGGTCACGCCAGGGGCGCTACCGGACTCGGCCACCGTGTAGGTAAAGGTGTGCGAGCGCGGAGCGGTGGGGACTGCGGGCTCGGACTCGTCGGTGTCGGCAGCGTCGCCGTCAGCGGCGTCGGCGTCAACCTCGGCCTCGTCGGCGTTGGCCTCGTCGGCGTTGGCTTCGGCGTCGCTCGATGCGTCGTCAGAAGCATCGGTCGTCACGCCCAGGGCGCGGTTGAGGTCCTCGAGCGTGAAGTGGATCTTGCCAAAGTCCACGTTGCCGGCCACGTCATTGGTTGCGGTCGCGCGCTCGGGCATCGGGGCGCCCGCCTCGTCGGCGGTCACGGTAAAGGTGAACTTGCCCGCGATGTCTGCCGGGGTCAGGCCCTCGGCAGCCTGGAGCTTCTTGGTACCAGCGAGCGCAGCGTCAACGGCATCGGCGCCGTAGACGTTCTCGAACACGGGCTCGACGCCACCGTAGTCAGGCTTTGCCGTCAGGGTACCGTCGCCGTTGTCGACGACGATGACCTTAAAGCTAAAGCTCGACTTCACGGCGGTAATGCCCTGGTCGGCCAGCAAGTTCGTGTACTCAAAGGCCGTGTAGTTGATAGTCCACGCAAGCTTGCCGTCCGTGTCGGTGCGGATGGCGCGCCCGGTGCTTACCAGGTCAGCGAGCATCTTGGTGTCGTAATGCAGCGTGCCAAAGCTCACCTGGCCGTTATAGTTGAACGCCGGCGTGCCACTGATGGCTTCCGTCTCGCCCGCATAGGCGATGCCAAAGTAGAACTCACCGTTAACCATCGGACGTCCGGTCAGGGTCTTGGTGGCGACAATCTGTGCAGAAACGCCCGGGTTATCAGTCGATGCGCTATAGCTGTTTTCGAACGGGACCAGAGCGCTCTCAACCTTGTTCTCGCCGCTCTTGTGGATTGTCTCGTGCGTGCCCTCGGGACCGCCGGAGACGGTCGTCGTAGCGGTAAGCGTGCCGGCACCATCGTCGGCGATAGCAATATTCACCGTGCGCTCGGCGTTGTCGTAGGTGTAACCGGGCTTGCCGTCGTTCTTCTCGGCCACGGTGTATTTGAAGGTCTTGCCGGCGTCAGCCTGCGTAAACTTGACCTCATGGCCGGCCAGAATGTCGATCAGGCCGACGGTCCCCTCTGTCGCTGCAGGGGACTTGTACACGTTGGCGCCCTCGTGCAGGCCGAGCGCATTGGCAGAAGCTGCGTCGGCGGGCGTCACGGTAAAGGTGAACTGGCCCTCGGTCATGGGACGCCCGGAGAGGGTCTTGCTGAGCTTAAGGCCGCCGGCCGCGGTGTAGTTGAGCTCAGTGTGGTACTTGTTGGTGAAACGGCCGTTTTCCTTCTTGGTGACGTTGGCGGTCAGGACGCCCTTGCCGTTATCAGTCACGGTCACTTCGGCGGTCGCGACATGTCCGTCATACGTCATGCCTGCCGCGTTGCCTGCGTTCTCGCGAATCTCGTACTTGTAGGTTCCGGCAGCCGTGTAGCGGATCTTGCCGAAGTTGATGGCGGCGATGCCGTCCTTCGCGTCCTTCTTGTTCACGGTCACGGTTGCGGGGTCGGGCAGCGGGGTGCCCTCGGCGGCGGTAATGGTAAAGCTGAACTTGTCCGCATCCGTCCAGTCGCGGCCGTCAATGGCCTTGCTCAGATCAAAGTCAACCTCGGTCTCGAGCGGGGTCACGCTGTAGGTGTTCTCGAAAGTTGCTTCCTTAACGTCCTTCAGAACATGCGTGGCGCTGAGCGTACCGTCGCCGTTGTCCGTGATGGTGGTCTCGATGTTGAACTTGGCATCGCTGTAGGTGATCCCGCCGGCGTTGTCCTTGACCTCGCGCAGCGTGTAGGCGTGCGTTCCGGCCTTGGTGTACTCGATGGTGCTCATCGTGATCTTGCCATCGGCGGCGTTCTTGCCGGTGGCGACGACCTTGGCGTCCTTGCCCTCGCCCTCGACGAGCTCGAAGGAGAACTCGCCCTCAGCCATGTCGCGGCCGGTCAGGAACTTGGTCGCGGTGATCTGGTCGGTGACGCTCGTCTCGACAGGCGTCACGCTATAGGTATTGGTGAACGTAAAGGCTGCGTTGCCATCCGGCTTGCGGGACACCCTCAGATTGCCCTTGCTGTCATCGGTCACGGTGAAGGAAACCTCGCGCGACAGCTTGGCGTCGTTGGTCACGCCGGCAACCTTACCGGACTCGGTCACGGTGTAGGTAAAGGTGTGCTCGCGCTTCTCGGACTTCTCGCCCAGAGCCTTGTTAAGGTCGTCGAGCGTAAAGGCAATCTTGCCAAAGTCGACCTTGCCCTTGGCATCATTGGTCACGCTCGCGTTCGCGGGCATGGGTGCGCCCTCTTCACCGGTCACGGTAAAGGTGAACTTGCCGTTGATGTCGGCCGGGGTCAGACCGTCGGCGAACTGCAGGTTCTTGATGCCCGCAAGCGATGCCTCGGCAGCATTCGCGGTGTAGGCGTTCTTGAACTTGATACTCTTGACGTCCTCGGCGCCCTTCAGCTTGTGCGTGGCCACCAGCTGGCCCTTGCCGTTATCGCTGATGGTCGTCACGATGATGTAGAAGTTTTCGTCGTAGGTGACACCGCCGGCATTGCCCTTGACCTCGCGCAGCGTGTAGGTGTGCTGACCGATCTCGGTGTACTTGATGGCCTTGAACGTAACGTTACCGTTGGCGTCATTCTTGACGGTCTCGATAAGCTCAGAGTCCTCGCCCTTGGCCTCGCGCAGCTCAAAGCTGAACTCGTCGGCCTTGAGGCCACGGCCGGTCAGAGACTTGACGACCTCGATCTCGTCGGTAACGCTCGAATCGACGGGGCTTGCAGCGTAGATGTTCTTGAACTCAGTCTCGCCCGAAGTCACCTGTACGTCAGCGCTGAGCTCGCCCTTCTTGTTGGGCGTTACCGTCACGGTAATCTCCGCGACATTCCCACTGTAAGTGATGCCATCGATAGTTTGGCCGGCGTTCTTCTCGCTGACCTTGTAGACGTACGTGCCAGGTTCGGCGTATTCGATCGTGCCGAAGTCGATGGCAGCCTTGCCCTGGTCCAGGTCAGCCTTGTGCACGATCGCAGTCGTAGCCGCAGGCATCGGGGCACCGTTCTCGGACGTCAGACCAAACTCAAACTTGTCCTCTTTCGTCCACTCGCGACCCTCGAGCACCTTGGTCAGGCCAAAGCTAGCCTTGGTGTCAACCTTTGCCGGCGTCATGTCGTACTTATAGCTGATCTTGCCGTTGTTGCCCAAGTAGGAATTGACATGCGTAGCACCCGCCTTGGCGGACACGTTGTTCCACATGGGGTTGAGAACGTCGGTCGCGGTACTGGTCTTGTTGCCGCCCACGCTGTCCTTGGTAGTGTGGAGCTCGTCGATAAAGGCCAGGCGCGCGGTCCCCACGCTAAACGAAAGGTTGCCGTCCTTGTCGGCAATAATAGCGCCGTCAAACTTCGCAGCGTCGCCGCCGATAAACTCGATGACGGCAGTGGCGGACTTGGCCTCGTTGTTCTCGCCCTGCTCCTCAAACTCATCCTTGTAGTAATAGGTGCCTTTTTCTGCCAGTGAAATCTTTGCAGGCTGTGTGCATTCCTTATCGGTGTAAATTGGAGTCTGCTTCTGGAAGTAGTAGTAGCGGTTGGTATCGGCCGGCTCAAAGTTCGCAACCGTATCACCCAACGCACCGGTCTTCCACTTGTTTGCGTAGAAGTTAACGGTCTTGGTGCCGTCATCGGCAACGGTCGTATTCTTTTCGATGTAAGCCTTGAGCCCCGTGACCTTCTCAGGCGTAAACAGGTTGTCGAGCGCAGTACTCTTCACGCTCGAGGTGTACTTCACGCGGATAGGCTGAGCGCTGTCGACCGAAAGCTTGCCGTCTACGGTCTTAAAGTGGCTCAGCGGAATCAACGACGCAGAAATGCCGACCGTTACGACATCGCCCTTCTGGGGATTGTCATCACCAGCACGCTGCACGGTGATAAGCAGGTCTTTTGCCTTGTCGGTGAACTCGTAGGTGTCGGTATTGGTTTCTTTGTTGACCGTCTTGCTCGCCTCGGTAAACGGCGTGCCGTTGATGACGACTTCGGTAAATCCGTCGACCTGCATAAAGTCGCCCAGCTCGTCGGTAAACGTGATGTAGCCGGACTTGGTCTTGTCGTAGCCCTTATGGATTTCGGTCGGATAAGGCGCCTCCGATGTGATGGCCTGTGAGATGTCGTCGAAGACCTTCTTGAGCTCTTCGGCATTGGTCGCCGACTTGTAGTAGTCGGAGTTTTCCGCGCGTGTGCCGTGAGCGTTCCATGCCGTGGCATTGGGGTAGTTGCTCGATACGGCCTGCATGAACTTGTTCGCTTTATTCGCTTCGTCTGTTCCTAAATCTTGAATGTCTGCACTGGGATTCGCTCCGCTAAAGATACCGATGGTATAAACGGTGGCCTTGCCGTCCTTCATGTTCTTGGCAGCCGTCACGGCATCGTTGGCAACCTTAGAATCAAAGTCGCTAAAACTCGTTGGCGTGCCGTCGGTAAAGAACACAACAATCTTCTTGGCGTCCGCACGGCCAGAAGTTTTGATGTTTTTCTCGGCTTGTTTCATACCATAATCGGCACGCGTAGCGCCAGCAGGTCTAATGGAATCGATCGTTTCCTTAAGACTCTTTGCGCCGCCAACCGTGCACGCCGTCAACCCTTGCATTGTCTGCGAGTAGTTGTAGCTATGGCCGCCGGAGCGATACGTGTCGTTTCCAACCTTATCGGTCTCATTACCCGCAAACTTAACAATGGCAACCTTATGCTGCCTATCCACGCCCTCGATACCCTCGTTTTGCTTGGCGATGGTATCAATAAAGCTGTTCGCAGCGTTCTTCAGCGCTTCGATACGCTCGGTCTTGTCGCCTCCGCCCATAGGATCATTCATCGAGCCAGAGGCATCCAGCACCATCACGATGTCAAGCGGCGTGGTAACCGTCACGGTTGAATTGGATGTCGAAGACATAGCCGAAAGCGTAGTCAAGAAATCCGACTCTTCGTTTTCTCCGGTTGCCTCAACCGTCTTGTCGGTCCAGATTCGGCCGACGTTTTGAGTCGTCACCTTATTGCCGCTGTGGCCGGCCGCCCATTTTTCCCAGCGTCCGCTGGTGTCGGGGTCGACGACCGTCGGTCCGCTCACTGTCGGCCCGTCCATTCCTGTGCTGGACCTGGCGTTGGCCTCGGGCAGCATGGCGAATGCTGCGGCTGGCAATACCAGCACTACGGCCAGTATCACCGCCAAGAGACCCCTCGTGTACTTACTCATCGCGTCTCCCTTCTCGCGGTCTCAGACCTTGCAACAGCCTAAAGTTACGAAATGAGACACAATTTGGGCAGGTGACACATGTTCCAGATTCTGTTTTGGGCGTGAGACAAATGTCTCACCAAAGTTGAGACACGGCGTTTTCGCAGGAAAACGGGTGCGACTCGAGATTGACGAGCCAAAATGATCCGTTTTCCTCCGTCCCCGAGGGATCAATTGATGGCGCTCGCCACGAAACTGGCCTATCTACTATGTTTAGTCCGGTACCTCCGACCATAACCGCGTTTCATGAAAAACCGCAGGCGTTCTACCTGCGGCTTTCATTTCGCATTACTTGCCGTGGTCGAGGACTGCCGCCTAAACGTAGTAGATAGACCCATTTCGTGGCAGACGGGTCACGCGGCGGCCCTCGCGAGGCCAAAATGATCCGTTTCCCTCTGTCCACGGGAGATCAAGGGCTGTTACGGATATGGTGTCATTTCAAAACTATGCCGGATTACGGGGCTAAAGTCGAGGCCCTCATCCATACCTTCATTTTTTGAAAGACGGCAAGCAATCTACCTGCTGGTTTGTTTTTGCGATTTTCTGTATGGTCGGAGGTTCGCTATCCAGCCCCGTAATCCGGCATAGTTTTGTTCGTGGCGGCCCAACCGCGCGTTTAAGCGCGGGGCCGGTGGGGCATTTCCCCCACCGGCCCCTATTCCAGCTCTATACCAATGCTACTCCGACTTAGTTTCTACCGTGGGAGTCTTGTCCGCCGCAACTGGAGTACGAGCGGTGTCCATAGTCAGGCAGTGCTTGGGGCAGCTCTCGATGCACTCACCACACACCACGCAGGCATACGGGTCGATCGACCACGTTCCACCCTTGCGATCGACCGCGAGCGCGCCCGCCGGACAGCGACGCGCACACATGCCGCAGCAGATACACACGTCCATGTCGTTGACGATATGCCCGCGCAAGCGCTCGGGTGCCGCGAGCTTCTCCTGCGGATAGCACACCGTTACCGGCTGCTTGACCATAGAGCCCAAGGCCGTCTTGGCAAATGTCAGTAAACTCATGCCGCGCCTACCTTTCCGTGCAGCTAATGCAGGGGTCGATGGTCAGGATAATCATGGGCACGTTGGCAAGGAGCACGCCCTGCAGCGCATGCGTCAGACCCGCTAGGTTCTGCGACGTCGGCGTGCGCACGCGGAAACGGTCCAGGTTCTTGGTGCCGTTGCCGCGCACATAGTAATACGCCTCGCCACGCGGCTGCTCAATCACAACCTCGCCGCGCGCGCCGTCGGCCGGCGTGAGCTTGGTGCGCCCACCGATGCCGTCGTGCGGAATCTTGCCCACAAGCTCCTTGATAATGTCCATAGCCTGCGTGACCTCGGCACAACGCACCTGGCAGCGGGCATAGCAGTCGCCGTCGGTCACCACGATGGGCTCAAACGCGGCCAAGTCCGCATAGGCACCGTCGCCGAACATACGCACGTCGTAATCCACGCCCGAGGCGCGACCGAACGGCCCGACCATCGAAAGATCCAGCGCGTCCTTCTTGCTGATCACGCCCACGCCATGCAAGCGCTCGCCGCAGCTGGCATCATCTAAAAACGTATGCACCAGGGCCTCGTAGTCGGGGCGCATGGCATCGAGCGTCTGGACGATTCCCGCCAACTCGGAGTCCTCGATATCGTGCTTAAGGCCGCCGATCTCGTTGATCGACAGGATCACGCGCCCGCCGCAGGTGCTCTCAAAGATCTTGAGAATCTGCTCGCGCAGGGTCCACGAACGATAGAACAGCGCCTCAAAACCAAAGGCATCGGCGAGCAGTCCCAGCCACAGCAGGTGCGAGTGAATGCGCGAAAGCTCGTGCAAAATGGTGCGGATATACTGCACGCGGCCGGGCACCTCGATGTCGAGCATGCGCTCGCAGGCGCTGGCATAGCCGCAGCTGTGGCCCACGGCGCAAATGCCGCAGATGCGCTCGGCGATGTAGCCAAACTGATGCATATCGCGCTTTTCGGTGAGTTTCTCGAGCCCGCGGTGCACAAAACCGATCTGCGGAATTGCCTCGATGACGCGGTCGTCCTCGATCACCAGGTCCAGATGAAGCGGCTCGGGCAGCACCGGGTGCTGCGGGCCAAACGGAATGACGGAGCGATGAGCCATGGACCTTACGCCTCCTTTTTCTGCTTGTCGCGGGCGGCCTTGGCGGCAAGCGCCGCGCGGACCTTGGCTGCTTTCTCGGGATCCATGGCGGCGAGCTTTGCCTCCATCTCGGCAGCCTTGAGCGCGGCCTTCGCAGCGGCATCGTCATGCTGAGCATCGGAGCCGGCAGCCGCAGCGGGCTGGGCGACGGCAGCGCCCGCAGCATCGCCGACACCCGCAGCGCCCTCCCCCGCAGCGGCCGTGGCAGCGGCGGCCTTCTCGGCCGCAGCCTTGCGCGCCTTAGCCTCGGCAGCGGCACGGACCTTCATGGCCTTCTCGCGCGCGGCCTTCACCTCGGGCGTGATCACACTCATGGGCTCGGCAGTCGAGACCTGGTAGAAAAAGCCCTTAAAGTCAATCTGCATGTCAGTGATGGCAAGACCAAACAGGTCATGCGCCTCGTTCTCAAACGGGAACACCGCCGGATAGTACGAGCTGATGGACGGAATCTCCTGGTACCGGTCGATACCCTCGACCACCAGGTTCTCGATCGCATAGTTGCCGTCCTGCGCGATATGCTCCCGAGCAGCGCGGACGTTGATGAACGTATAGACCAGGCGATACGAGCCGTCGTCCACACAGCGCTCGGCGTGCATTTGCACAAAGCGCGCGCCGACGCCCTTGAGCGCCTGGACATGCGACAGAAGCTCGTCGATCCCGACGGTGGTATAGATTGCCTTTTGCATTACTCGGCCTCCTTTGCAGCGGCTGGCGCACCGTCAGCCGTACCTGCGTCGACACCGGCCCCGGCCCCCGCAGCCACAAACCCGTCCTCGCCCAGCTCAACGCCACCGTCCCAGGTAGCGGCGCCGCCCACGGTGAGCGGATCGCCGCCGGCGCGCATCACGGCCTCCTTCTGGTCCAGGATGCCGCACGCCTCCACGATGGCATCGATCACGGTCTCGGGACGAATGGCGCACCCGGGCGCGTACACGTCCACGGGAATCGCGCGGTCCACGCCGCCGATCACGTTATACGCATCGCGGAACACGCCGCCCGAGCACGCGCAAATGCCGCACGCCACCACGCACTTGGGCTCGAGCATCTGGTTGTAGATCTGGCGCACGACGGGCAGGTTCTGGGCATTGACCGAACCCGTCACCAAAAAGATATCCGCATGCTTGGGGTTTCCGGTGTTGACCACGCCAAAGCGCTCCGCATCGAACAGCGGCGTGAGCGAGGCCAGCACCTCGATATCGCATCCATTGCAGCTCGAGCCGTCGTAATGAATAACCCACGGCGAGCGCGACATTTTATGATCCATGGATGCCGCCTCCTAAATAAACACGTCGACGAGGATGGGCATAAGGTTGAGCAGGCCAAACACCAGCGCCACGCCCCAGCCGAGCTTAAAGCAGCTGCGCCAGGTGCTGCGGGCAAAGGTGTTGTCGATCAGGACCTCGACAAAGTACGTCGCAGCCATCACGACCAGGGCGACCACCCAGCTCACCGGGTTGTCCCAGACAAAGAACATGCCCACCCACATCAAAAACAGCACGGTCTCGCACCAGTGCATAAGGGTCATCTTGGCCAGCGTGCCGCCGCTCATCTCGGTGGCGACGCCCTGGACAATCTCCTGATGCGCGTGATGCGAGTATGAAAGATCGAACGGCGACTTGCGCAGCTTGATGGTAAGCACCGCAAGCAGCGCGAGGAAAATGGGCGCGCTGTACACGATGATGGGGGCCGACTGCCCCGTCACGGCGATGGAATCGAAGCTGTCGGTGGCAAGGTACAGGCCCACGCTCATCAGCAGAACGGCGGGCTCGTAACTCATAACCTGCAGCAGCTCGCGGTCGGCGCCGACCTGGGCAAACGGGCTTTGCGTCGAGGCGGACGCCAGCACCACAAAGATCGCGGCGAGGGTCACCATAAAAGCGCACAGCAGCGTATTGGAGCCCGACACAAAGATGCCGCCGCCCACGACGGTAAAGATGAGCGCGCACGCCATATAGGTATCGTCCATGGTGTTTACGCTGGCGGGGGCCTTGCGCAGCAGCTTGGCTACATCGTAGAACGGTTGCAGCAGGCGCGGTCCCACGCGGCCCTGCATGCGGGCCGAAAGTTTGCGGTCAACGCCGTCGATCAGGCCGCCCACAAGCGGCGCCAGCAGAGCAAACGCCACGGTGCCTATAAATATGCCCACGACACCCGAACCCTCGAAATACTTGCCGCGCAGCACCGAGGGCGCGCTCATGGCAAGTCGCTCGGGCCCAATCCACGCGCAACACAGCAGCGCAAACAAGATGATGCTGCAGCACACGACGCTACCCGCGGGGCCAATACGCTTCTCGCCAAGGGCGTCCTCCGAGTACCAATTGCGCTTTTCGGCCTTCACCTCGTGCCCCATCGAGCCGCGGAAATGGCGATATTTGTCGGTTCCCACGCCCGAAAGATATACGTTTACATGCGGTTTGTTGCTCACTCGGAATGAAGTCAGCAGCACCACGGCGATAAACGCCACGATAACCACCATCAGGTACATGGCGTCCTTGCCAATAACGTGCGGCACGCGGCCAAACACCATGGCCAAGTAAGGCGACACCAGACCGCTCGAGATAACCGGGAACGCCACGCAGCACAGAATCAGCAGCGCGGCGATGGTGTTGAGGGCCATCCATTCGGTCTTATGGACATTGACCTCAACGTTTTGAGCCGTGGGGTCGACGCCCGAAAGCTTGGCAAGCCACTTGCCCCAGAAGTAAAACGTCGCGGCCGAGCCAAAGGCAAGCACCATGATCATGAGCACGTTGCCGGTCTGCGCGAACGCCACCAGAGCGCCCCACTTGGACACGAGCATGCCAAACGGCGCCACAAACATGCCCATAATGCCCAGCATCATCAGACGCGTCAGGTGCGGCATGCGGCTGAACATACCGTCCATGTCCTCGATATTGCGGCTGCCGATATGATGCTCGGCCGTGCCCACGCACAGGAACAGCAGCGACTTTGCCACCGTGTGGAACAGGATCAGGAAGATGGCCGCCCATACGGCCTCGGGCGCGCCGACACCCAAGCAGGCACTGATGAGGCCCAAGTTGGAAATGGTGGAGTACGCGAGCACGCGTTTGGCGTTGCTCTGCGAGATGGCCATGAGGGCAGCGAGCAAAAACGTGATGGCGCCCACACTCGTGACCATAAAGCCAGTCACGGGATAGATGGCATAGAGCGGGCTGAGCTTGACCATCAGGAACACGCCGGCCTTGACCATGGTGGACGAGTGCAGCAGGGCGCTCGTGGGCGTGGGGGCAACCATGGCACCCAACAGCCAAGTGTGGAACGGCATCTGTGCGGCCTTGGTGAGTGCGGCGAGCGACAACAGGATGACCGGCATCACCAGCAGCGCGGACTGCGCGGTTCCGGCGCCGGAAAGCTCGATCATGCCCGAGATGGTCAGCGGCATGCCGTTAACGTGCAGGTACATGAGTCCGGCCAAAAACGCGATGCCGCCCAGCATGTTGAGGATGATCTGGGTAAAGGCGTTTTTGATGGCTTCGGGCGTGCGCGTGTAGCCAATCATGAGGAACGAGCACACGGTGGTGATTTCCCAGCCGCAGAACAGCCACTCCAGGTTGTCGCTCGTCACGATGACGAACATGGCCGAGAGGAACAGGAACATAAGCGCCAGGAACTGCGGGCGACGGTCGGGCGCGGTCTGCCCGCGCAGCGCGGCCTCGTGCTCGTCATGGGCCTGGAAGTCCTTCATGTAGCCCAGGGCGTACACGCAGATGAGGCTGCCGACAATGCCGACGGCAAGCACCATGATCACGCTCATGTAGTCCAGGTAGAGCGGCGTGGCGGTGACGGCCTCTGCCGCAGGCAGCGTCATGGCCGCAAAGGCGACCGAACCCACCAGCTGCACCACGCCGAGCACCGTGGTGAGCATGTTCTTATATTTGTGCGCGTTGTACAGGATGACGGCGCACAGGATCACATCGATGACGGAGCTGATGATCGAAAGCACGTGCGAGGTGCCCGGCGCAACCTCGAAGCTCTGCGGACCCGCGCCAAAAAACATGACGGCGACTACAACCGTCACCGCCATGATGATGCCGGAGCCTATAAGCCCCACCGCATCGCGGGCGCGATCACCGCGCGCGAGCAGCATGCCCAGCGCCGGTACCAGCGGAAATAGGGTAAGGAAATACAGTAGCGTCATACCATCACTCCCCCATGCAAAAACGCTGCAATTGTTTAACATTATAGCTCAGTTGAGGAGTAGCGGCGGCGGGTTTTCGGTCAACTGGGGAGTTTTAGGCGTACGGGGTAAGGAGTCTGTCCGCTTTGGAGCAGAGAGGCGGCAAGAAAAATGCGCCCCTGTGGGCGCACCATCCCGTTTGCTATTCCGCCTTTTTAACGCGCGGCTTGCGACCGCGCGGCTTATCGACCAGTGCGGCCTCACCGCTCTCGCGGTACTGACGGCACCAAGCCTTGACCGAAGACTCGCTGGGAATCTTGTGCTTGATCATGGCCTCGCGAACCGTCAAGCCGTTTTCCAGACGGTCCTTAACCACAGCGAGCTTTACGTCGTACGAGTAGGTGTGATGATGCGAACCGGCATTGAGAACGGCGTCGGCACCGCCCACGGCATACGCGCGGGCCCACTGACGAGCCGTGGCCTGGGGAATGCCAAGCTCCGCGGCGAGGGCGCGATGACCGACCCCCTCTTGGAGGATCTCGACGGCGCGCTGCCTAACCTCGGGCGCATGCGTGCGAGTCCTAGTTGCTTCCGACATACCTGCCACTTCTTAGCCTTAACCGTTAATCTGCTTTCTTACGTGCAAGTTAGATAGTAACATTTTACTGTTTGCTCAAAGCAGTTAATTAAAATAGACGCGGCGTTATCTGGGCATTTGGCACCAAATTACGACATTTCTTTATCGATTATTTACGCTGGTAGCTGACTCGCAGCTAATCGTCATTCGCTTGTCAACAAAATTGGCATCTCTTTATGTCCTTTGATATAGAGGATATAGTTATTAACCCCTCCCCCAATAATTTTGAGTGATCTGCGAGGCAGTAGACGTCCTCACTCCTCATGGTTACCGCGCATTGCCATCCACCGGAGCAAAACAAAAAGGGCGGGACCTGCTGCGCTTGCAGGCCCCGCACCGGTTGACACCCGACGGGGCACAGCCGGGCGAGACGGATCCGTGCTACCGCCCCGCCTGGCCGCGATGTTCAACTACAGCTCGTTGGCCGCGTGATACGCCGTGCGAATGGCGCTCGCAATGTCGGCGGTGCGCTCGCCCGAGCAGTCGCCCACGCAGGTCACGGGCACCGTCACGCCGTCCAGGTCAAACGCGTTGGCCTTGGAGCCCACGGCCATCACCACGTAATCGCAGGCGATCTTCACCGGCTCCTCGGTGCCGTCCTCGATGGTGCGAATGGCCTCCACACCCTCGTCGGTAATGGCGGTCAGGCGGGTCTTCACGTGCTGCTCCACGTTGTGCTCGGCAAAGTCGCTCATGATCAGCGGCAGAATGGTCTCGGACTCGCCCGCGGCAATCTTGTCGAGCATCTCCACGATCGCCACCTCGCAGCCGTGCTGCAGCAGGTACTCGGCAGTCTCGGTGCCCACCAGGCCACCGCCAATGACGACGACGCGGCCGCTGAGCTCCACCTTGCCGGCCAGCACGTCCCAGCTCGAGACGACCTTGTCCGAATCGGCACCCGGAACGGGGATGACCACGTCGTGCGCGCCTACGGCCACAATCGCAGCGTCGGCGGCGTTGAGGTCCGCGGGGCTAGCGACGTGGTTGAGCTCAACCTTCACGCCCAGGCCAGGCAGAATCTTCTCGTAGTACTCGACCGAGCGCATGATCTCGTCCTTGCGCGGGGGCGCGGCCGCCAGCACAATCTGGCCGCCCAGATGGTCGCTCGCCTCGTAGACGGTCACGTCGTAGCCGCGCTTGGCTGCCACGCGCGCGGCCTCCAGGCCGGCGATGCCGCCGCCCACCACGGCGATCTTCTTGTCGCCCTCGCCCGGCTTGATGGCGATGGTCGCCTCGTCGCCGTTCTCGGCATTGAGCACGCACGAAATGTACTTGCGGTTTTGAATCGCATCGACGCAACCCTTGTTGCAGTTGAGGCACTCGCGGATGGGCTCACCCGTGGCGGCCTTCAGTGCAATGTCGGGGTCGCACATGAGCGAGCGGCCATAGGCGATGATGTCGGCGGCGCCGTCTTCCAGAATCTTCTCGCCGGCCTCGACCGAAACCACGCGGCCCACGGTTGCCACCGGCACGGAGACCAGGGCCTTGACGCGCTCGGCCACGGGCAGCGTCCAGTTGTAGGGCATGGCGCCCATGGGCGGAATGGTGTCGCCCATGTTGCCGGTGTGGTTGGCCTGCGCGACCTGGATCATGTCGATGCCCGCGCCCTCAAGCAGCTTGGCAAACTCGCAGGCCTCGTCGGGCTGCAGGCCGCCCTTGCCGCGCGGCGTGCCGTCGGGGTTCTCCATAATCACGGGGAGCTTGTACTCCACCATCAGCTGCGGCGCGGCTTCCTTAATGGCAGCGACGACCTCCAGCGCGTAGCGAACGCGGTTCTCGAACGAACCACCGTACTCGTCGGTGCGCTGGTTGAGGATGGCCGAGCACAGCGAACCCACCAGGCGGTCGCCGTGGACCTCGATGGCATCGATCCCGGCCTGCTGTGCGCGAGCGGCCGAGGCAGCGATGGCCTCCTTGATCTGGGTGAGTTGCTCCACACTCGCCTCGTTCACAAAGTGCTGCATGTCGTGGTGCAGCTTGGCGTAGGCCTGGTTGCGGATCTCGTTGGACTCGGCCATCTTGGCGGCAAAGGTCTCCTCGTCGCCGGCGGCCTTGGCCTCCTGCGCGGCCTTGGCGGCGGCCATGGATCCCATGACCATGCGGCCGACACCGGGCACATCGTACTCGGGGTGGAACAGCTGCAGCGCGACCTTGGCGCCGTGCTTGTGGACGACGTCGGCCAGGGCCTTAAACGTGGGGATCTGGGCGTCGGTTGCCAGCTTGGGCGTGGGGCTCGCGGTCATGACGGGAGCGACGTCGCCGATGACGATGTAGCTCACGCCGCCACGGGCCAGGCGCTCGTAAAAAGCCAGGCTGCGCTCGCCGATGGAACCGTCACGCTCCTCGTAGCCGGTGGTCAGCGGCGGAAACATAATGCGGTTCTTGAGCTCAAGGGGGCCAACCGTAATGGGCTGGAGCAGCTTGGATGCAGGTGTGGTCATGGACATTCCTCTCTTGTAGGCGCGGCGGCGATGTTGCCGCGTAGTTGTCTAGAGGATATAACATGGGGGCACAGCGGCACAACGGAAATCGGCGAATATCAGGTGGCGGCAGGTGGATGGGGGTGGGCGGGGCGGCCCGTCGGTTTGTCTCAATCTGTAACAGTTACGCGGCAAAACTGGGTCTTACTGTTACAGATCAAGATATTCCTCTCGACCCATCCTCAACAATCTCGATCTGTAACAGCTAGGCCCACTTTTGACCCCTACCTGTTACAGATCGAGACAAACCAAACCCGCCTGCTAGAAAATCTCAATCTATAACAACAACTCGGCAAAATCCGTCCCTCGTGTTACAGATTTAGACAAACACGACCCAACCCACCGGTATATCTCGATCTGTAACACCCAGCCGCCTAAATCGGGTCTAGATGTTACAGATCGAGATTTTGTTTGAGAGGCCGAGAATTGGACCGAAAACACGGTCCCGGAATAACAAAAAAGCTCGCCGGCTAGGCCGACGAGCTGCAAGTTCTTGGTCGCGGGGGCAGGATTTGAACCTACGACCTCCGGGTTATGAGCCCGGAGTAATTCCTATTAACTATAGTAAATCAATAATAATTACAGTAAAGAAAATAGCAGGTATTCAGCCTATTCTGCTCATGGTTGTTTATGATTTACAAAAAGTTTCACCCGCAATTCACCCGCAATTTTGCACTTGTGGGTGAATTTTTTTCACGATTCGGGATACGATACTCCCTGCCCGTGCCTTTAAAGGCACGGGCAGGGAGTATCGTATCCAACCCATCAGCGGAGACGCGCCCATGGCTATCGAAAAGGGCCGAAAGCCCAACACTTGGCTCATCACCTTCAACCTTCCGGAAAAGGACGCCAATGGGAGGTACAAACGCGCGCCCAAGCGAACGGTGCATGGACTCAAATCGGATGCCAAAAAGGAACTTGCCCGCTACCGGCTCGAATACGAAGACGGACAGGTTGCTGGATCAAAAGATACCGTTGCAAGCTATTCGAGCAGGTTCCATGCCCAGCACAAATTGAACTCGCCCCTCGCCTATGACCGGGAAGCACTTGAGATCAAAAAGATCGAAAGGCTTTTCCGCGGCATGGCACTCACATCCCTAACTCCCTCGCGAATCCGTAATGCATATTCGGCCGAGCGCGCGAGGCGAGCGGTGTGGACGGAAGACTGCGGAGACGAAAGGCCACTTTCAGAAAACGGCCTCTACAAGGTCCATGTCAAACTAAGACAGGTACTTAAACAGGCATATCGAGATGGGGAAATTCCCAACAACCCCGCAGATATGGTCGATTTCCCAAAGCCGCCTCAAGAAAACAAGAGGAACAGCCTCACCCTCTCTGAAGCCCGAAGATTCAGGAAAGCCGTGCTCCGTAAAATTGAAACAGAGGGAGATGCCAAATACGTCGGAGTCCTCATCATCCTTGGAACGGGTTGCAGACGCGGTGAGATGCTAGGGCTTAGCTGGGGCGACGTCGATTTCTCCAACAATACAATCACGTTTTATAACCAATATGCAAAGGACAAGGTGCTCCGCAATCCCAAAATGGGCTCAGCAGGCCGGCGTGTTTGCATGGATGACACCTTGGCACGAATACTCGCCATCTGGAAGAACAGCCAGCGTCTTGACCTAGAGCACATCAATGACCTCCGTCAGAAGCACTCCATAGAGCCTCTCACCCAGGACGAGCGCATGCCAGTCATCAACGGAAAATACGGGCAACGGATTGACCCAGACGGTTTCGACAAGTTCTTCCGGAACTTCTGCGTCGATAACGGCTGGGGCGAATACACGATAGGCGTCGTCACCAAGACTTATGGCGGAAGAACGTTCACGCGGGGAAAAGGCTATCAGGGACTAACTGTCCACGAGCTCCGGCACACCGTCGCTAGCCTTCTCGTTGCCGAGGGCCTGGACGTCAAGACCGTTCAGGCCCAGCTTGGCCACAAGTCCGCCTCGACCACGCTCAACATCTACGCCCATGCATTCGAGGAACGTTCCCGTGTGGCCGGGGACACCATTGGCCGTC
Source organism: uncultured Collinsella sp. (assembly GCA_900541725.1). Taxonomy (GTDB): domain Bacteria; phylum Actinomycetota; class Coriobacteriia; order Coriobacteriales; family Coriobacteriaceae; genus Collinsella. Next base: position 92,676 of record UQLB01000004.1, read on the forward strand.
TGCTGAACGGGTAGGTCCGCGCCCTTGGTCGGTTAAGACTCAGGTGCAGAATATTCCACTGTAAATGAGGGGTACCGCCCGCTCCTACGCTTAAACGTCCAGCCGTCCCGTTCCATCTCGCGCATCACGGAGTCAACTTCCGCTTCCTTACCCGGCGCCCCGATGCATTCGCATATCGACGACAAGGTGAACGAGCGCCCGACCAAATGCGCCGCGATCACGCATCTGATCCGCCGAGCCCTTTCCTCCTTCTTCACCTTCTTGTTATAAGAATCCCTACAGATTGCATCACAGTACTGGCGAGTCCTTTCCCCTCTGTGGATCACAAAGGCCCTGCCACAATTGCGGCAGGCCACAGACCTGCCTTCTATCGCCTGTCGCGCGAAGGCGCACCAGATACGCTCCAGCGCGCACTCATAGAACTCTGTCGAGACTCTTCCCAACTCATAATCAAGAGAATTGCGCCTTGTGTGAACCCTGACCATGACGTCATATAAGTTGCCGTACATTTTGTACCAAACCGGATTCGGGCAAAGAATCGAATTCACGAACACCGAATAGTCCCCGCCGTCGGGAAGCGCCCCAAATCGATACGGGTCCGACCCGGCCTCGCAATCGGCGCTACCTCCCTCGACGCGAACCACGTAAAGGGCATCAACGGAATCGCCATTCCGGACGCAAACAGATCGCATGCCATCCTGGGGAGAAACAACAAACCCCTTCGATAACTCCGACAGCTTTTTGTTCTGATACAGGTCGAAACGTCTCTTGGCCCAATCGCTGTGACGAATAAAGATAGGGTAGGGAGAAGGCTCACACCTTACGCCACCCTTGCTTTCGAATCCACCTCGATAGTACACGCCCGCCGGTTCGTCAGAGGCCGACACAGCCGGAAACGCGCGATGGTATTCGCTTTCTCCGACGGTAATCATCCTACCGTAAGCCCCCGGAAATCCGAGATCAGAGATATAGATCGCTTTAAGGACCCGAAGCTCATCGGTAACCGCCCTGCACAGCTCGACCTCTGAAGACATAAATCGCCAATACGTTTCGTCACTTGCGGCGTCCCTCATTCGCATCGCGCACGATAGCGCACCGGCGGCCGCCCTCCACCAGTCAACAGGTTCTCGAACCGTTAGGCCACAGACCATGCCGCTGTCGAAATCATACGTTCCAAAAAGAGGGCCGATTTCATAGGCAAGATCAATGAGCTCCTCGAAGGAAGGGTCGACGAGGCGGTATTCATTCTCCCTATCGGCGACATGCGCTAGGCACCTATATTGCCCCGCACGAACCGGGGCAATATAGGTGCGCCCGGGAATGGGCTCGACAAGGTTGATCAGCCTTGATATGACGTCGTCCGAATCAACCCTCGGCATCGGCGCATCCCGATTAAACGGCGTGTCGTCAAAGGTAAAAACAAGATCGTCGTCTTCGATGTCGACGGTGAAGCAATTCCCCAACAGACCGGTTTCTTTATCGAGCGCGAGCCCCACCCGTTGCCGCCATCTCAGCCCGTTCTGCAATCTTAACTCCCATTTAACTATTCAATAACAATTCATTTTCGCAGGTAATCAGCCTGTTTCCAACCTGATACCCGAACTTGCCAGCGGCCATTCCTCACCATAGGAAACCAAGCGAAACTACAGTCAGCTTGCGCGAGCCACTCTATCCCACACGATATTAAGGAGGAAACATGGATACTGAGGCCTCCGTCGATTATCACCTTAACGACGGGCCCCTTTTCTGGTCCCCCGACCGCGTCATGACGGAGCTGGGCGTCAGCCGCCCCACGGCCTACAAGCTGATGCACGCCTCCGGCGCGTGCACCAAGGCTATGCGCCACATCCGCGTGTTCGCACCCAGTTTCATCTCTTACATCAACTCGATCACTGACGAGGAGAAGCGCGATGTCTAGCCCCAACCATACTCCCGCCGTGCCGCCGGCCTTCCGCAGCGGCATCCGTCCCCTGCTCGACCGCCTCGACGCCGTCTTCACCGGCGCCGACGGCCGCGTTACCTTCGAGCCCGCTCCGCTCAGCGCCGAGCTCAACGGGCTCGGCGAGGAGCTCGTGCTCCTCACTGGCGTCGCCGGCGGCGGCAAGACGGACCTCATCTTGAACATGGGCCTCTCCATGGCGCGCCATCGCCGCGTGGTGATTGCCAGTTATGAGATCGCCCGCGCGGCCTGCGTTCGTCGCATCCTTCCAGCCGCGTCGTGCCTCGTCCCCGGCGGCACGCCGCTCACCGAGGCGGACTTTAGCGACGACGACAAGCGCGAGGCTGCCGATGGCACCATCGCGGCCGTCCGCGCCATCTCAGACAACCTCGTCATCGTCGACGACCTCACGATGGACGACGTGCGCGGCCACAGCATCGAGGGCCTCACCGAGGCGGTGCACGCCATCGCCATCCGCGATGGCCTCCCGCCGGCGGTGATTGTCGACTACGCCCAGCTGGTCACCGTATCGACGCCGGCGTTCTCGACGACCGATATCCTCGACCGCGTGTCCTTCGGTCTCGCGCAGATTGCGCATCACGAGCGCACCCCCGTCATCGCCGTCGCCATCACCGGCAAGGACGGCAGCTTCCGCGGCACCGCCAAGCTCGAGTTCGATGCAGACGTCATCCTCTCGATCAAGACCGACCGCGAGGATGCCGAGAACGGCAGCCGCGATCTCCATGTCGATGTCAAGAAGAACCGTAACGGCGCTGCTGGTGGCCGCGTCGATCTGACGTACTGGCCGGCGTATCACCACTTCGCCGGCGTCGCATAGCAATCTGCGGGGCGCGTTTGCGCCCCGCCCAACCCCAAGGAGTCTCATATGAGCACCATTAACACCAAAAACAAGATCGTCCAGAAGGGCTACGGCCTCCCCCTCGTCATCGATGTTGCCGGCCGCCGCTACACCTACCGCGGCAACGACAACCCCCGTTTCCTCAACATTGGGTCGCTTCTGACCGCGAAGAGCATCTGGATGCTTCGCTTCAAGCGCAAGATCGATGGCCTTCCGGAGGCTTTCATCGTCTTCAGCAACACCCGTCAGCCGCTTGATCCCGTCGAGTATCTCGCCGACATCGATGAGCTCTACGGCATCCCCGACGATGAGCTCGTCAAAATCGCCGCACGTCGCTACATTGTCGACGGCTTCGACGAGGCACACGACGTCTTCTGCGATCGCTATATGGATCGTCTTGAAAGCTTTGGGCAGGACCTTGGCATCTTCACCGCGATTCCGGCTCAGTATCTTGAGATCGTCCCGAACAACCCCTTTACCTTCCAGGATATCGAGGACCTTGACTATTAGTTGATCGCCTGCCGCCGCCCACACGGACGGCGGTTTTTCTTCGATAGGAAGAGAAAACATGTCCACAAAAAATGTAAGCGTAAAGCTCGACTCAAGGCTCTATACCGCCCTCAAGACGCGGGCCGCGCTCGACGAGTCCAACGTCAGCGACGAAATCCGCTCGCTCCTGCGCTCGGCACTCGCCGCGGAGGGGCTCGACCTCTACGGCAACGAGGTCGCGGGCTTCATCCGCGGCGTCGTCGACGCCCGCATGGACGTCGCCGCACTCGACATCGAGCGCAAGCTCGACGCCACCGAGGACCGCATCGCCGCGGTCCTCTCGCGCCCCATGACTGCCGCCATCATGGCCGGCCTCATGTCGGCAGACGTCCTCAAGGCCTCCTACGCCTCGCTCGACGACGTCCCCGTCGCGGACATCTGGAAGAACTACCTCGCGCAGGCCGGCGAGCTCAGCCGCGCGGGCCTCGGCAAGATCGACGAGGTGAAGCTCCACGCGCGCGAGCGCGCCGATGGCTAGCCCACCCGTCATCGTCAACCACTCCGTCGTCCGCGCGGGAGCGTCCGCGAGGGCGACCGCCGCAGGCCTGGCGGCATACGCCGGCACCCGCCGCGGCGTCGTCATCGAGGTAAGCGAGGCGGACGGCAGGAGGCTCGGCGTGGACGGCCTGGCCGCCTACGCCGCGAACAGGACCGGCTCGACGGGCGGCCTCTGGGGCGCGGACGGGCCCGTGCCGGTTGCCGAGGCCAGGCGCGCCATCTCGGGAAACGCCGGCGCTGTCCTCACGACCGTCGTCACCGTCCCCAACGAGATCGCCCCGGAGGCCGGGCTCGACCGGCTGGAGACGTGGCAGGCGCTCGTGAGGTCCGAATGGCCGAGACTCTTTTCGGAGATGACGGGCGTCCCCGAGAGCCGCGTCGAGTTCTACGCCGCGATGCACGTCAACGGCACGAGCCACCACGTCCACATCCTCACGGTCGACCGCGAAGGCGAGTGGGACGCGCTGCTCCCCAAGCGGAAGATGGAGGCGGCCAGGATCGAACTCTCCTCCAAGGCCATGGCACCGCTGCTGCGCGAGACCTACATCGAGCGCGACCTCGCGAGGGAGGCGGTCCTGGACGCCGTCGCCCGCATCGACCGGAACGAACTCGACGTCGAGCTGCCGCGCGACGGCAGGATCGAGGCGGCGCACCTGAGGCGGTTCCACCCGGAGACGTCCGCCGCGCTGAGGGAGGCCCTCGACCGGGCGGCCTCCGACTTCCCCGAGCTCGCCGGCGCACTGGACCGCTATAAGAAGGCCGTCGAGAGGTGCGCCGACCTCAAGTGCCTGACCGGGGAGGCCCGAGACGCCTATGTTCGCAGGGCCGCCGACGACTTCGGCCTCCGCTGCGAGAACGCCGCCCTGCGCGTCATGGTCCCCGACAGGGCGCCGGCGCGCGAGCAGACGCCGATGCGACGCGCCACGCCCGGAACCGGCCCGGCGACGGAGAGGCGGCGGGAGGCCGGCCTCGCCACCGAGGCCCGGGCCTGTATCCCGAAAAGGCGCCTTGAGGCAATCGGCCGAAAGGTCGCCCGCGGCCAGTCGATCGAACGCAACGACTTAAAGGGGTGCCCCACGGCGGAGCGGATCTTCCGGCAGGTGCCGTCGGCCGGCCCGGCCCTCGGACGCGCAGCCGCGATGACGGCCTTCATCGCAAGGGAGGCCACGCGGGACGCCGGTGGCCGCGACATGGGGGACGAGGCCGGAGAGAGGGTCCTGCGGCTCATCGCCTCGGCCCTGCGGATCCTGGCATCCGGCGGCACCGGGCCGTCGAGTGCCCCGACCGTGAAGATTGCGAACAGGATAGAAAGGACAATGAGAAGATGAAACCCAAATCCTTCAACCGCAACATGAGGAGGGAGCTCGCCGACACGCTGGCGGCCCACGGTATAGTCGCCGGCGTCGCCGCCATCGCAACCGTCAGCTCGTGGGACTACGCGAGCTGGTGGATGACATCGCTCGCCTCCGACCTCTCCACCCTGCTGCACTTGCAGGTTGGCGACCCGGGGGCCGAGCCCGACACCGTCCTCCGCAACCCGTTGGATACGCTCGCCGACACGTTGGCAACCGGGAAAGTGGGCGGGCTGCTGGCCGCGGTCGCAGCCGTCGCAGTCACCATCATGGTCCTCGGCCTCGTCTCGTGGGCACGTTCGTGGCTGAGGCTCCACGACGGGACGTTCGCCGGCGACCGCGCGCCCACGCGCACGCACGGGGACGCCTGGCTCGAGTCGAGGCCGTCCAGGGTCGCAAGGCGCTGCCCGCCGTGGGACGGGAAGGAGGCCGCGAGGGGGCTCGTTGCGGCCGGCTGCGTCGGCGGCGGGATCGCGATGGTCCCGGCCATCCACTGCCTCATAAGGGCGGGCAGCGGCGCAGGCAAGACGAGAAGGTCTCTTGCCGTCAGCGTGGCCGCCGCGATCGACCGCAACGCCCACGGGATCCCGACCTCCGTCATCGTCCACGACCCGAAGTCCGAGATCCGCGCATGGACCGAGCCGCTCGCCAGGAGGGCCGGGATGGAGGTCGTCGCCATTCGGCTCGACGAGCCCGTCAAGTCGGCGAGGTTCAACCCCCTCGACCGCGCCATCGCGGCACTCGGGACCGAGGGCGTCGCCGGTGCCGTGGCCGAGCTCCGCGAGCTGTCGTCCGCCATCGTGCCCGATGCCTTCTCCTCTGGCCAGAGGTTCTTCACGGACGCCAGCCGCAACCTGCTGACCGGCCTCTGCCTGCTCGCGATAGCGGACGAGCGGATCCCCGACGGCGCGCGGAACCTCTCGACCGTGCTCGCGCTCCTGGAACCCCGCGACGGGAAGAGCGCCGTGAAGTCGCTGGAGGAGCTCGCCGCGGACCTGCCGGCGGGAAACCCGGCGCGCCAGTTCCTCCTCGTCGCCTCGTCGAACGGCGGCGGAGGGGAGGCCCTCGTCTCCACCGCGCGCAACTACCTCATGTCCTTCTGCGACGACGACGTCAGCCGAATGCTCTGGGACGGCGAGGTCGACCTCGCATCGGTCGGGCGCAAGCCCACCATCCTCTACATCGCCAGCGCGACGGACCGAGGGGACCGCGGCGCGCTCGTCTCGTGCATCTTCTCCCAAGCGCTGTCGGCGCTGCGCGAGACCGCGCGCCTGTCGGGCGGCAGGCTGCCGGCCGAGACCCTGCTCGCCATCGACGAGGGGTCCGGGATCCCCAAGATTCCCCGCCTCCTCGGCGATCTCGCGGAGGTCCGCAGCATCGGCCTGCACGTCGTCTTCGTGCTCCAGAACACCCGCCTGCTCGAGGCCCGGTGCGGCTACTCCAGGGCGGAGTCGGACGCGCTGCTGGCGCTGCTCGGCACCCAGGTCGTCCTCTCGGTAGAGTCCGTCGGCGAGGCGGAGGAGATCAGCAAGCGACTCGGCGACTACAGTGTCAAGACGACCGGGCAGAGCTCCACCAAGGGGACGCAGAGCTCCTCGTCCGGCAAGTCGTTCTCCGTGGCGCGCCGTCCGCTGATCACCCCGTCGGAGCTCATGGCCTGGAGCGCGCGCGAGAACGGCGCGCTCGTGATCGACGCGGAGGGACCGATGGCGCTCGCCAGCCGCGACATCACGGAGACGTTCTTGGGGCCGCTGCTGGGCATGACGTCGCCGGAGGCCGAGGGCGCGCTGCTCGCGCGGGCGCTCGAGGGGGAGGCCCGCAACGACGCCCCGGCACCGGTCTGGCGTATCCCGGAGAAGCCGAAAAAGCCCAAGGGGTCGCCGTCCGGCGGCAGGAAGCGCAAGGTGTCCGCGGCGCCCGACGGGTTCTGACGCGTCATACGGCCCTGCCCGCGCAAACGGCCCTCCGTCATACGGCGCTCGGGGCGCGTATGACGGAGGGCCGCCGTCGCCTTTCCGGCTTGACCGGCAACGCTACCAGCGGAAACGAACTCGGCCCGCCGAGTTGCGCCGCAAAATCCCGGGCGCCCGTAGTGCGCCCTTATCCTGCTCCCACCGTCCAAGGCACTTGGGCGGCGGGAGTTCCGCATCCCCGGGAAAAGAAAAGCGCGGCCCATCCGGACCGCGCTTGCGCTCTCCTCCTATTTCACCCCGCGACGTAGACCGTCCGGCCCGTCTCGCAGTCGATGGTCTCGGCGTCCCCGAAACCGACCCGGACGGCCGCCCATCCGCCGGCGGCCGCCAACGCGTCGGCCTCGGACCTCGCGGCGGCAATGAGGCGCTCGAGCTCGGCCGAGCCCGCCGGCGCGGTCCCCGCCTCGAACGCGCCGCCGTCGCCGCCCGACTCGTACTCGACGACGACCGTCGAGCCGAGCGCCTCCTCGAGGGTCTCGGTCAGGCCGCCCATGCCGTCGAGGGCGTGCCCGGCGACCGTGGCCAGCGGGTAGCGGGCCATCCCGGACGCAGCCGAGCGGCCGGCCATCCGGAGTATGCCGGCGGCCACGAGTGCCTTGAGGAGTGCCGCGGGGACCGCGGCGTCGATGGCGATGTTGCCGTGCCCGCGGCACCACTCGGCCGCAGCCGGCACGTTCGCCGTGAGCACGCCCCACTCGGCCATGTAGCCGTCGGAGCGCGGGTCCGTGGCGTCGAGGAGGAGGACGGCGAGGCCGCCGCCCACGTACTCCCCGGCCACGAGGGCGAGGCGGACCGCCTCGCCCATGGAGTCGAACTCGACCGTGACCATGCGGCTACCTCCTCCTGACGGCGCTGAGCGGCTTCGGGGAGAAGTGCTCGTCGCGCTCGACGGCGGCGAACCCCATCTGGCGGTTCAGCTCCTCCATCTCCTTGATGCTGAAGTAGCCGAGCTCGTCGTCGTAGCCCTCGACGAGGCCGAACGCCTCGTCCGTGCCGTCGAACTCGAGCAGCCACCAGTCCCATCCGTTCATGCACGAGAAGTAGTGGGCATAGACCGTGGGGTCCTCTGCTCCGTCCTGCCCATAGAGCCTTGGAGCCGTCTTGGCGATTTCCCTCGTCATCAGCTGCTGCATCTCTTCCTCCGTTCCGGGCACCCTGCCCTCAACATCTCGCCCCTGCGGGCAAAGCCGAATGGCGACGCCGCGCGTCGTCGTCGGCTTTGCTCCCTGCAAAGCCGCACCGGAGCGAAGGCGGGTCAAGGGAGGTCCATGACGACCTCCACCAACCGGAGCGGAGCGGAGGTTTGTGCGGGGTCTCATGGGCCCCCTTGACGCGGCGTAGCGGAGGTGCCACCCGGCCGCGGAGCCGTGGCCATACGGCGGCGCATGCCGGATACCGGCGGCAGCAAAAGGGCCCGCCGGCGGCGGGCCCGAAGGGGAGAATATGGGTTACGCATCGTTTCCGGAAAGGGGCATCCATGACAGAAGCCGAGCAGAACCAGATCTTCGATATCAGCTACGAGATGCGCGGGCTCGCGGCGACGCTCCTCGCGGCATCCCGCGGCGACCTACAGGATCCGGACAGAATCGTCGAATATGCCGCAGGCCAAATCGACCGATTTGCCGACAATCTCGCGTCATGCATTACAGGAAAACCTTTCGACTCCGACGAGCGCCTTGATGGCCTTACGCCTAGCGGACGTTTTTGACGTTTGGCGGTTGCTCTGTGACATGATAAAAGACCCCCAAGTAGCCCGGAAAGCACGCAAAGAGGTCTTAAAGCGAAAGGGCACCGCGTATGCGTTGCCCGCCACTTCGCATTGTAGCCGATTGCTTGAGCGATTTTGATATGCAGCATTTTGACCCTGACGAGCGCTCGTCACTTTTTTGAACGGGACATTCGGAGGACAGAGGCCTTTTGACGTACGACGTTTACGTTCCGGCGACGGGTCTACACCCCCACGTCGTTCTTGGTGAGGGTGTTGTCGAACGCCCAGACCCACCAGCGCAGGTGGTCCTCAGCCCCGTGGATGTCGTCCTCCTCGTGGTAGTGCTCGAGCATGAGCTGGGTGCGCCACTGGCCGAAGCGAACGGTGTAGGTGGCCGTCTGGGCGTTCTGCACGATAGCCCCGAAGGGCTCGATCTCGAGGATCTGATCGATGGTGAAGCAGCGCCCGTCCGGCCAGCAGACGCGGATGGGGACCATGGTCCCGTCGGCGTTTGCGCGGGCGTAGACGTCGACGTACTGCTTGTGGACGCGCCGACCTGGCCTGTCGCCGCGGGCGCGCACCGTGATGCCGCCGCCGAAGTCCTTGGTGTGATCTGTCACGCGGGCGTCACCGCCATGCCGCTGCCACGCTCGACGAACCAGTCGTCGTGCTCCCACCAGACCGTCTTGCGCTGCTTTGCGATGCAGACGTCGTAGCGCACGCAGAGATTGCCGAAGAGGGCGCGGCCGAACTCGGAGCGGAAGTAGATGGACTCGACCTGCCAGGAGCGGCCGTCGGGCCAGTGGATGGTGACCGGGTCGGACGGGCCACGGTCGGGGTCGTCGGTCCCGTTGACGTCCACCGGGATGTAGATGCGGCGGTCCTCCGTGGGGATGCCGCAGGTGCCCGCGAGGGAGTGCTTCTTCATGATCATATGCCTTACCTCCCGTACACGTGTTCGTGTTTTGCTTCTACCAGTATCGGCCGGGCGTTTGGTTTTGTAAAGCGAACATGGTGTGGGGGTTGCGTGGTTGTGTCTGGGCGGGGTGGTAAAAGGGCGAGTGCTCGCGTTGGTCTATCATCTGATGCCAATACGAGCGAATGGGAGCCATCTTGTTTACTTACTATCATGTCGATAAATGGGGAAATCTCGTCGCCGTCGATCTGCTTCCCTACATCGTTGCGGCCGTTGTCTCGATTGTTCTCATCTGCTGCGTCGTCTCTCTGGTGCGAAGAGTCCTGGCGAATCCCTTTCACTACCCATACTTCGTCGAGCGGTTCGATGTCTCCGGCAGGCGCAACGTGAAGATCGACGACCTGATAGATCGCTTTATGCTCGAGCCCGCCAACTGGGAAAAGATAGTCGCGGAGCGCTCCTGCATCCAGGAGTGGAAGGCACAGCAGGAGGAATACCTGAAGACCTGCAGCCTGCGGAAGCGCCGGGAGCGGCAATACGCCAAGACACTCGACGACGCGCACGCGTTCCAGTTTGTCACGTGCCGTGAGCAGACACGCTACAGGCAGAGGAACTACGTGAAGACGTCCTACAAGGTGTCCGTGGACGATAGCGTGATGGCCGTGAGCTGGGACTGGGTTGTGAACAGGCGAAACCGCCTCGCCGCCATTAACGACGAAGCGACGCTCAGGGATTACCATGCTCGCAACCAGCGGAAGCTGATGACTAAACAGCTGCGCGAGCAGATAGCGCGAAGGGACAACTACACCTGCCAGATGTGCGGGAAGTACATGCCCGATGGTGTTGGATTGCACATCGACCATATCGTGCCGGTCGCTAGGGGCGGTAAGACCGTGCCGTCTAATCTGCAGGTGCTCTGCTCGAAGTGCAACGGGCGGAAGGGCGCGAGGTAGCCGCTTGCTCGCTATTCTTCGAAGAAGTCCGTGTCCACGGCCTTGATTTCGTAAACCTGCCTTGTGCTCACGCCGACACCGTAGTCGATCATGAGGCCGGCGAGCGCGGGGCCGTCGACGAGCACGACCGTCTGGCCGAGTAGACCTTCTGCATAGCGTCGTGCCTCCTTCGAGAACCGGGCAGTTGTGATAACCATCCGTCCCGCGGCGACACGCTATCGGGCGATGTTCATCAACCCCAATATGCAACGTCGCTATCCGCGAATCATGAATCCCCTTCAGCTGTTACTTCACCTTCCATGCGGCGGGCCAGTCGGCAGGCTGGGCCTTCTCGTTCAGGGCTGGCAACTCGTTAACGATAGCGATGGTCTCCATCGACACGGTCACGACGCGCTCGACCAGGTCGACGATATAGCGCGGGTCGTCGCTGTAGTCGTTGGGGTCGTTGACGATGCCCGACGCCTTGTCCTTGCGGACCTGATAGCGATCCATGAGCCAGCCGATGGCCGAGCGCCCATTAACGACGTACTCGTATGCCCCAAGCGGGATACCGCGCAGCGTCATGTTCTCGGCGACCTTGAGGACGGTCATGTCCTGGCCCTTGGGATGCCCCTCGTCCTTCTTGCACTTGCCGAATGCCATCTTGACCGTACGGCCAGGGTTCACCGAGTCACCGTCCTCGACAATCGATGCCCATGGGTCAATTTCCTCGTAATCGAGATGAAGATGGGCGAGTTTTCGTCCCGCCTCCGAAAACCTGGCAAAGTCCGCAGCGAGCGGGATGCGCGGCAGCTCTTTCTTGAGATTCGACTCGAAGCGTTTACGATACTCAGGAGAGTGCAGGATGCCGTAGACGTAATAAAAGATATCGGTCTTGGTGAGCTCGATGCCTCCGTCCTTCTTGTAGCGGTTCGGAAACGCGTGCGGATAAGCATCACGGAAAACCTTAAGGGTTTCATCAGTGATGGCATCGTGGCGCGTATAGGACCGTTCGACACAAGGCGCCTCATTACCATAAAGAGACGTCTGGTCACCAGAAGCAGCACGGCCATTTCCGCTGAAGAGATTCATCCCGACTTGCTTTTCTTCATACCAGAACAGAGGGAAACACTGATTTCCGCCATGAGCGGTCAGACTGGGAATCGAATCATAAATCAATGCGTAAAACGGCACCGCTTCATTTCCTTGAACCGTAATGACCAAATTATCCAAGCAACGGAAGGAGTCCTGCTGGTAGGTCATTTCGGCCCCGCCTTTTCCCGTTATCTTTGAGAGGATATCGGGCTGCTGGTAGGTCCTTTCGGCCTTTTCCCTCCCGCTTACCGCGAGAGGGAAAAGGCGGGGCTGCTGGTAGGTCATTTCGTTCATCACACGGTCGTAGTAAACCCATTGCTTACAGAACGGCCTATACGACCCCATTACGACCTCGTCACAGTTATAGACCAGCCGCTCTCCCTTCCTAGCAGCATCCTCCATACGCCGCGTCCAGCTGAAGCGGGTCGGATCATATTCAATTGCGCGCCCTTCGCCCTTCGCGGTTTGAATCTCAGCGTCCATGTTCGATAGCAGGCGCTCCATTTGTTCCTGCACTTTCGAACGAGAAAATCCCCACGCCCAAGGGTCGCGCTGCGTTTTAAGGCCCGCAGACCAGATGGTAAATAGACCGTAGGGGGGCTTCCTCTTCGTTACTCCCAGCGGTGCGAATTCATAAAACGAATCGTCTCGCTGATTCAGCCAGTCACCGTATCTGTCAGGCCTGATAATCGACCATTCCATGTCGCCATTGACCGCAAAATCGCGAATCAGATTCAACTTGTCCTCGCGGCTTAGATAGTCGCCAATATCGTGGTAGTGGATAACGCCACGCTCTTTAGAATCTGGATTCTTGACCAGCATGGTTATAGCGACACCGATTTTCGCGCCAGCATCAAACACCTTGCCACCCTCGCGCTTCCAATCTGAAGTGTTCTGGTTCCCCTTAAGGTTGAAGACATAGATGCTATTAAACTCCTCGACGAGCGAGCGACGAAACCCGTTGGACGAGGACCCGTCGACCCAGCCCCCGTTGCTAACGAAACAGACGATGCCCTTATCCTTGATTCGGTCACTCGCCCACCTGAACGCTCGGATGTAAGAATCGTACAGGGAATTTTTATTGGTCGCAGTTGTCTTCGCAACGTACGTCTGCGCGATGCGACTGTCGAGCGTCGGATACTTCTCGTTCTGGTTGTTGTCGTTGGCGCTCGTCTGGCCCACCGAGTATGGGGGGTTGCCCACAATCACCCGGATCGGGAGCGCGTTCTGGATGCGCACGCGGTCCGTGTTGTCGTAGAACACCTCATCGTCGAGCGTGTTCGACTCCTCGGTCATCTGGAACGTGTCGGTGAGCACCGCGCCCTCGAATGGCTGATAGCCGCCGCCCATGCGGGCATGGTAGGCGTACTCGATATTCACCGTCATGATGTAGTACGCGAGCAGCAGGATCTCGTTGGAGTGGATCTCGCGGGTGTACTTGCGCTTGAGCTTCTCGTCGGGGATGAGGTCGCTCTCGATGAGGTGCGCCATGAACGAGCCCGTGCCCGCGAAGGGGTCCAGGATATGCACGCGGTCGTCGGCAAGCGACTGGCCGAACTCGCGCTTGAGAACGCGGTCGGTCTCGCGGAGGATGTAGTCGATGATCTCGGTCGGGGTGTAGACGACGCCCATCTTGTCCGAGGTCGCCTTGAACGCGACCTTGAAGAACTTCTCGTAGAGGTCGCGGATGAGCTGCTGGCGCGCCGCATCCGACTGGATGGCGGCCGCGCGGCGGCGCACGCTCGCATACACGTCGTCGAGGACCTCGGAATCCGACGCCTCCTCGATCTTATGCTCTTCGAGCACACCAAGGAAACGTTCGATGGCGACGGACACGGGGTTCGACTTCGCGAACTCAAAGTCTCCGAATAGGGCGTCGAACACCGGGACGGTGATGATGTGCTGGGCGATCATCTCGACCGCGTCCTGCTCGGTGATGCTGGGATTTAGCGAGTCCTGAAGGCCGTGCAGGAACGTCTTGAAGCTGCCGGACACCTCGTCGTTCTCGCGGACGAGTTTGCCGATGCGCTCGATGTGGCGCTGGGCGATCTTCGCCACGTCCTCGGCCCACTCGTCCCAGTAGATACGCGTGCCGCACTTCTTGACCAGCGTGGTCTTGACGGCCTTCTCCCAGCGCTCGACCGGGAAGAACGTGAGCCTCATCTGCACGCCCTGCGTGATCTCCGCCGCCTTCTGGCTCTCCTCCTCCTGCTTGAGCTTGAGGTCGCCGGCGTCCCACCCCTTCTGGTTGGCAGATCCGGCAACCTTGTTCTTCTCGGCCTCCTGCTGGAGGGCGAGCGCGTTGACCTTGGCCTCGATTCGCTCGTCGTGCGAGCGGAGGGCCTGGAGGATGCTCCAGACGTTCGCGAACACCTTGCTGTCGTCGAGCGCCTCCTCCGGCGTCATGCCGGCGGGGACGAAAATGGGCAGGATGATATAGCCGAAGTCCTTGCCCTCGGCGCGCCTCATGACGCGGCCGACGGCCTGGACGACGTCAACGGTCGAGTTCTTGGCATTGAAGAAGATGACGGCGTCGAGGTTGGGCACGTCGATGCCCTCGGCGAGGCAGCGCGCGTTGGTGAGGATGCGGCACTCGTCCTCGGCGACGTCCCCTCCGAGCCAGGTGATGTTTCTCGTGCGTTGGTCGGACGGCATGTTGCCGTCGACATGGCGCAGCTCGCACTTGAGCGGGAGCTCCTCGTGCTCGTCTTCGGCAAACTTCTCGACGATTTGCGAGAAGGCCTCCGTGATGGTCTTCGATGCATTGATGGTCGAGCAGAAGCCGACGGCGCGGTGCAGCGGCTTGCAGTCGGTCACCATGGTCTCGACGTCATCGACGACGAGCATGCCACCGAGGCCGGTCGCGTCGTCGGGCGCGCCCTCGCCGTGATCGACGAGGCCCTTCCAGCAGCCGATAATCTTGCCGATGTCCGAGGGCTCCAGGCTCATGGCGTTGACGCCCTGGTCGCTCTCCAGGGAGGGCAGGCGGTCCCCGATGGCATCCTCCTGGACGGTGAGCACGACGACCTTGTAGTCGGTGAGCAGCTTCTGCTCCACGGCCTCGCCGAACTTGATCTGGTAGGCGGTGGGGCCGTAGATGGACTCGTCGTCCATGGAGGCGATGGTGTAGTCCTCCTCGGCGCCCTTGCGCTTGGCGGTCTCTCCGTAGATGCGCGGGGTCGCCGTCATGTACAGGCGCTTCTTGGCGGCAACGTTCTCGTTGAAGTGGATCTTCATGAAGGCCGAAGCCTCAGTCTTGGAGACGCCGGGGAGGGCGTTGCCGGTCGTGCGGTGGGCCTCGTCGCACACGACGACATCGAACTCGGGCATGCCGAGCGCCTGCGCGTCATGGATGACGCCGATAGATTGGTAGGTCGAGAAGATGACGACCAGGCCGTCGGGGTTCGAGCGTCTGCAACGCTTGAACGAGCGGTACAGGCTCTCGGGATTCGTCGTTGCGGGATACTCGAATGAATCGAGCGTCATCGGGATGACGTCGTCCTTGCGCGACGCTTTCGAGTCCGAGCAGACGACGAGCGAGGACATGGGCATGCGGCTCTGGCCCATCCACTCGCGCATGGACTGTCCGACGAGGGAGATCGACGGCGCGCAGAAGAGGATTGTGCCGGCGGCGGGGCCGATCCAGTCCTCGACGAGGCGAAGGGACATGAGCGTCTTTCCCGTGCCGCACGCCATGATCGCCTTGCAGCGGTCAAACTCGGCCCACTTCTCCTCGATTGCCGCGACCGCGCGCTCCTGATGAGAGCGGAGGTCGTAGGTCACCCGCTCGCCGGCGGGGACGCCCTCGATAAACGGAGTCCAGTCGATATTGGAGGCCGCCATCTTGGCGGTATCGATGTACATGGATCCGCTGGCGTCGATTTGCTTCTGGAGGTTCTTTCCCGGGCCCTTCGCCGTCGTCATGACCATCAGGGAGTCGACGCCGTCGATAAACGCCGCATGGGCGAAGAACGAGTCGCAGATGCCCTTGGGAAGGTCCTTCTCGCCGTCATAGCACTTGCATTGGATCGCCCACCATTCCCCCGCCTCGGCGGTCTGGGCCATGAGGTCGATTCCGTTGTCTTGGGTGTCGTGGACGGGACAATCGTCCCATTCGAGTGCCTGGGCTATCGTCCCGACACGGGAGAAGAACAGTGCGTAGAAGGGGTCGTTCTTGAGATAATAAACGCAGGCCGCCTCATACTTGTCGCCCTTCTCCTTGGTCGTTGCCGACCCGTTGACGATAGGGTCAAGGGCATCGTAGACGGTCTTCATATAGCGACTCCTTTGTTGTTATTCAGACGTCACTATTTTAGCTAAGGACCGCCGAAACTCTTTCTAATTGGAGTTTATCGGTCGACAAGTCAAGCCGACCGGCCCGCGATTATCAATGGTTTATATGCTTCACAAAATAAATTGCCACAGGATTCACCCGCAATTCACCCGCAAAGTCAACCAATAAAGAAAAAGCTCGGAAACAATTATGCTTCCGAGCTGCAAGTTCTTGGTCGCGGGGGCAGGATTTGAACCTACGACCTCCGGGTTATGAGCCCGGCGAGCTACCAGACTGCTCCACCCCGCAATGTCTGGGCGCCTCATGTGCGCAAGAAAGAATATTACGCGGGAGTTCGGTAAACGGCAAGGAAAATCTCGTAGAGCATAATTCCTTCATATTTAAACCCCTCAGCCCCTATCACCGTAAACGAATCGCAGCCGAGCGCCGTCGGCGGCGCGTATACAATGGTGCGCGTCCTTTTATGCCAACACTGGGAGTAGACATGCTGCTCGCTATCGATATGGGAAACACGCAGACGGCCATGGGCCTGTTTGACGGAGACGAGCTGGTGCAGTCGTGGCGTATGCCCACCGACCGCTCCTATACCGCCGACGAGATCCACGTGCGCCTGATGGGTTTCTTTAAGATGTACGGCCTTTCGCTCGATGCGGTCGACGCAATCGCCTTTGCGGGCGTGGTGCCGCAGCTCTCGCGCGAGTGGCACGCCGTGGCCGACCGCATTGCCGCGGACGCCATCGTCATCGGGCCGCAGACGGCCGCGGTGACCAAGCTGCGCGCGGCGCGCCCCCAGGCCGTAGGTGCCGATCGCGTCGCCAACGCCGTTGCGGCCGAGACTTTCTACGGCGCGCCGGCAATCGTGGTGGACTTTGGCACCGCGACCAATATCGACGTCATCGATGAGGACGGTTATTACATTGGCGGAGCGATCGCGCCAGGCATTCGCATCTCCATGGACGCGCTTGCCGCCCGTGCCGCCAAGCTCGCCAGCGTGCCGCTCGAGGCGCCCGAGCACGCCATCGGCCGCGATACCGAGGAGTGCATCAAGGTCGGCGCCGTAACGGGCGCCGCCGCCATGGCTGAGGGCCTGGTCGCGCGCATGAAGCGCGAGCTGGGCCGCGAGGATGCCACCGTTATCGCCACGGGCGGTCTCGCCAGCATCGTCGCCGATTCGACCGATGCCTTCGACGTGGTCGACGGACAGCTCACCATCAAGGGTATCTGCGAAATCTACCGCCGCATGCAGGAGCTGGGATAGGACAGGGGCTTAAGTCGAGCACGAGCGCGAGCGGCGAACTAGGCAACGCATCGGCCCTATTCCTCAAAATCGAAAGATTTTCAGTTTTGAGGAATAGGGCTTTCTGCTAGGCCTCGTCGCACAGCCACCTCGCCAGGTCCACGATCTGCACCCCATTGCGGTCCGTGGCCTCGTGATGCGTGCGGGCGAGAATCATCTTGGGGTACGCGTCGCCAATGCTCAGCAGTGGTGAAATCTCGCGTTCAAATGTCTTATCCGAGCTGATGTCGTCGCTCACCTGAATGTAGAGCTTCTCGCTTCGCTTGATTGCTACAAAGTCTATTTCCTTTTTATAGAGCACGCCGACGTATACCTCGTATCCGCGGCGCAGCAGCTCGATTGCCACCATGTTCTCGTATACGCGTCCCCAATCCATATCACGTGTACCGAGCAGCGCGTATTTGAACGCGTGGTCTGCCAGGTAATACTTCTCGCCGCTCTTAAGGTATTTTTTGCCGCGGATGTCGTACCGACGAACTTTATAGAAGGCAAACGCATCGCACAGGTACCCCATGTACGTGCCGACCGTCTTGTTCGTTATCTTTAGCCCATCCGCGTTCAAAATATCCGTAATGTTACGTGCCGACGTTATGTTGGATACGTTGTCCATCATGTAATCGGCAATGCGCAGCAGCGCCGATTCGTTTCTCACGTTATGCCGCTGCACGATATCTCTCACGATGAGCGTTTTGAAGACATTGGAGAGATATTGATAACGCTGCTCCTGCAGTGAATAAGGGTAGGAGCCGGACATACCGCCGGTTCTCGCGTACTCATCGAAGTCGCGGTCGACCTCGCCCTCGTCGCCATAGAGTCGATACTCCTCAAACGAGAATGGGAAAACCTCGATCTCAAACGTACGCCCCGTAAAGAGCGTCGACAGATCGCTCGACAGCAAAAAGGCATTCGATCCGGTAATGAATATGTCGTACTGCTCGGATGCGTGGAGGCTGTTGATCGCATGCTCAAAACCGTCGCACATCTGAACTTCATCGATAAGCAGAAAGTTTTGTTTGCCGGACACTCGATGCTCTTTTACATAGGCGAGCAGCGCGTGATACTCGAGCAGATTCTCGAACTCATCGAGGTTGTAGTTGATATGGATGACATTCGAATTGGACAGATTTGCCTCCACGTAATCGCGGAGGGCCTCGAGCAATTTTGATTTACCGCTACGACGGATGCCCGTGATGACCTTGATGTCCGGCACGCCAATAAGGCTCGTCAACGTGTCCATATATGACGTTCTATTGATGAGTTTCATCGGGGCCTCCTCGCGGTCTTTTATCGCTATTCCTCAAAATTGAAAAATTTTCAGTTTTGAGGAATAGGCTCTATAGCGAATATACCTCGCGAAAGACCGAGCTGCCTTAATCCTATTCCTCAAAAACGAAAATTTTTCAGTTTTGAGGAATAGGGCGCTGGCAACCCATTCCCCAGATAGGCGAAACCCTCCCCGGCACAGGCCGAGGAGGGTCTTGTTGTCATCGTTGTCTTTGAGCGCTGGCGCCTCGCGCTACAGCCCGCGAATTCGTACGGCCTCGGGCGGAAACTCTTGCTCGCCGGCATCGGTCTTAATGGTCGCGCGGCCCCAGATGTCCAGGCCCGCAAACACACCGACCGCAAGCGGCAAGCCGTTGGGCGACACCGCCGCAACTTGGCGGCCCAGCAGCGGTACCATGTCGAAATACTCGCCCAGCACGGGAGCCAGCGGCCCTGCGGCGCCTTGCGGCGTGTTGGCAACAACCGCCCAGGTGTCCACACGGGTCAGCACGGCGACGGCCAACGCCTCGACCAGCGCTTCGTCAGCTACGTCCACACCAAGCTCGCTCAACGCCGAATGCTCAATATCCACCGTCACGGCACTGAACATGCCCGCAGCACCGGCACCACCGTTGACGGCGACGCGCGCGAACGACGTCTCAAACGCGGGCGCGCCGCACACAATGTCGCTCGGCCACTGGATACCCACCTTACCGGCAAGGCCCAACCCCGGCGTCGAAGCCGTGCCCACGAGCGCGTCCATCATGCCCATCGCGGCCACAAACGGCAGGCCATGGAAGGCATGCATGTTCACATTCGGACGCACGACCAGCGAAAACGTCAGCGATGCATCGCCCGCACTCCACGCGCACCAGCCCGCGGATACGCCCTCGCGGCCCGCGTCACGCGCCGCGTCGAGCTCGGTGCCGGCGGCAACAGCATTCATCTCGATCATCTACATACGCCCCAATTCGCCCACGATATGACCCACACGGTCCTCAGGCTCCTTGACCTCGACGCCGTTGTAGCGGAAGAACCGCGCCGGGTCGTGCATCAAGTCCTCGAGCGGCACCAGCACAAAATCGCGCTCGCCGATTAGCGGATGCGGCAGGCGCAGCTTTTTGCCGCCGTGGGTCTCGCCGTCCATCCACAGCAGGTCCAGGTCGATGGTGCGCGGACCGTTGGCCTTGGCCTTTTTGGAGCGGTCGCGCCCCAGCTCGGCCTCGATCTTCATGAGCTCGTCGAGCAGCACCAACGGCGCCAGCTCGGTCTTGATCTCGATGACGGCGTTGGCAAACGCGTCCTGGCGCGTCTCGTAGGCCGGCTCGCTCTCGTAAATCTTGGAGGAGTTGGACACGCAGGTGAGTGGAATCTCGGCGATCATCTCGCGTGCGGCGCGGATGTTGTCGCAGCGATGCCCCAAGTTGGAGCCCACTGCCACAAACGCGCGGCGCGGCTGCGGCTTGGCAACCGCCCAGTAACCGTTCAGGAACTGCGCAAAACCCACGGCGTCGTGCACGCGCACGATGTTGGCACCGGCCTGGATGGCGCCCAGGCACACGCCAAACGTAGCGGCATCGCGCTCGGCGGCCTCGGTCACGCCCGAGACGGCGCCCACAAAGCGCTTGCGCGACACGGCGCACATGAGCGGATAGCCCAGTGACGCCATCTTGGCAGTCTCGCGCTGGATGACGATATCCTCGTTAGCCGACTTACCAAAGCCCGGGCCAGGATCGATGCAGATGCGGTCGCGCGACACGCCGGCATGGATGAGCGTGCGGGCCTGGTCGGACAGAAAGCCCATAACGCGGCGCATGATGGGCGCCGAATCGGGCAGGGTGAAGCGGCGGAGCTGCGAGGTGGGCACGTAGGCTTCCTCGCGGCGGGCGCTGCGGCGCATCATGGCTGCCAGGTGGTCATTGGACTCCGATGCGACCTCGGTGGCTGCGGGCGCGGCCTCGGGCGCGGGCGCGACGGTCTCGGCGGCAGCAGCCTGCTCGGCGGCCGGCGTCTCCTGCCCCAGCTCGGTTGCAGGCTCGGACGTGGGCTCCGGCTCGCCAAACGGCAGTGAGGGCTGTACCACACCGCCCGGAAGCTTGGCCTCAACCTTGGGCTCGCCCAGCAACTTGCCGCGACGGCGACGGGCCGGCTTCTCGGCCTCGCGCGCGGCCTCGGCAGCCGCTTCGCGTGCCTTCTCGGCAACAAACGCCGCAGCCGAGGTATCGAGCTGCACCGTTGCGTGCGTGCGGGCGGGCGCGGCGACCTCGCCGGCATGCATCACGATGACGCCGCAGGTGCTCGTCTTAACAAACTCGACCATCTTGGGATCGGTGAAGCCGGTCACGTCGTTGACGATCGAGGCGCCGCAGCGCACGGCCGCCTTGGCAACCGCTACATGACGCGTGTCGATCGAGACGATGGCGCCCTCCTTGGCCAGCGCGCGCACCACGGGCAGCACGCGGCGCGCTTCCTCATCGGGGTTGACCGGGGTAAAACCAGGGCGCGTGGACTCGCCGCCCACGTCGATGATGTCGGCGCCGGCATCGAGCATCGCCAGGCCGTACTCGATGGCGGCATCGGGGTCGAAGTGCTCCCCGCCGTCGCTAAACGAATCGGGCGTCACGTTGAGGACGCCCATGATGCGCGGACGGTCAAAGCTGAGCTCGTACTTTCCGCACCGCCATGTCTTGCTGTCGTTCGCCATGAACATCCTCCTAAAATGCCCACGCCGCCGAGCTTGGGGAGCTGGCGGCGGGGTCGCTTTGCACTCAGTCTTTCTATTGTATCCGCGCGCGCGGGCTAGAACGCAAACGCGGCCGCGATGTCGCAAGAAATCAGCAGGTCGGCATTTGCATCCTGATCGGTGGGAGCAAGATTGCAAATGGCCAGCGTATCGCCGGTAAAGTAACGCGTAAGGCCCGCCGCCGGATACACCACGAGCGAGGTCCCGCCCACAATGAGGGCATCGGCCGCGGCGATGGCGGCAACGGCACCGGTCAACACATGCTCGTCGAGCGGCTCTTCGTAGAGCACCACATCGGGCTTGATGCGGCCACCGCACGCGGGGCACGCAGGCACGCCCGCGGCATCCTCGTGCTCGCGCGAGCAAATCCACTCGGCGCTATAGACCGTGCCGCACGACTGGCAAATGTTGCGATGGACCGATCCGTGCAGCTCGAACACGCGCTGTGATCCGGCCATCTGATGCAGGCCGTCGATATTTTGCGTCGCCACGGCATCAAGCTTACCGGCGCGCTCCAGCTCGGCCAGCTTGGTGTGGCAGCGGTTGGGTTTAGCGTTAAGCGCGATCATCTTGGTGCGGTAAAAGTCGAAGAACTCCGCCGGATGCGCCTCGTAAAAGCTATGCGACAGCATGGTCTCGGGCGGATAGGCAAACTGCTGGTGATACAGGCCGTCCACGCTGCGGAAATCGGGAATGCCACTTGCCGTAGAAACACCAGCGCCGCCAAAGAAGACCACGCGCTTGTGGGTGTCAAACAGATCCGCCAGCGCGGCGGAGGCCTGCCTGGGGTCCGATATTGCCTGCGTCATATGAGTCCTCCGTCCTTGTTAGTCGGGCAGCGTTGAGCGACGTCCCAGCATGCGGCCTTTAAGTCAGCATGCGCGGATCCCACCCCGCCCCTGTTGCGCTAATCTTAAGCCTGCCAACCCCGTCGAAAGGACACCATGCCTCAGACTTACACTTTCGCCTCGTGGAACGTCAACGGCCTGCGCGCCGTGCTCAAAAAGGACCCGAGCTTTATCCAGATCGCGCAAGAACTCGACGTCGATATCTTGGCGCTGCAAGAGACCAAGCTGCAGGAGGGCCAGGTCGATATTGACCTGCCCGGCTATCACCAAACCTGGAGCTACGCCGAGCGTAAAGGCTATTCGGGCACCGCGGTCTTTAGCCGCCAGGAGCCGCTGCGCGTACTGCGCGCCGATGCGCTGCTGCCCCACGCCGGCGAAGGCGAGGCGGCCGTGCTCGTCGCCCAAGCCGCAACCGAGGGCCGCGTCTGCGCGCTCGAGTTCGACAAATTCTGGTTTGTGGATGTCTACACGCCCAACGCACAAAATGAGCTCGCGCGCATCGACGTGCGTATGGCCTGGGACGATGCCTACCGCGGCTTTTTGAACGCGCTCGAGCGCGAGACCGGCAAACCCGTCGTAACCTGCGGCGACTTTAACGTGGCGCATGAGGAGATCGACCTTAAGAACCCCAAGTCCAACCGCGGCAACGCAGGCTTTTCGGACGAGGAACGCGGCAAGTTTACCGAGCTGCTCAACGCCGGCTTTACCGATACCTGGCGCGCGGCAAACCCCGACGTCGAGGGCGTCTACAGCTGGTGGAGCTATCGCTTTAATGCCCGCAAGAACAACGCCGGCTGGCGCATCGATTACTTCCTGGTAAGCGATTCGATCGCCGCCAACGTTCGCGACACCGGCATCCGCGGCGACATCTTTGGCAGCGACCACTGCCCCGTCACCCTCACGCTAGAGCTCTAGCCCCAAGTAATTCCTCTAGGGGACAGAGGAAAACAGATCATGTGACCCCTCTCCCCCTATAAGGTGCGGTGGAATAGTTCCTGTTTGGGCAGCAAATAGCCAAAAACGAGAACCATTCCACCGCAAGTTCGTGAGGGAACGCGAAATGCCTTACAGCCCGTATTTCACGACGACACGGTTAATGCGACGGCACCAAGGCTTGTACAAGGCAGCCAAGAACACGCAGGTCGCGAGGCCGTGTGTGATATCGAACGGCACTGCCGTGGCAAGACGTGCCATGGCACCCGCCCACGTGAGCGGTTGAACAAAACCGATAATGTCGTAGGCGTTGATCACAACGCCGTACAGCAAACCCGAAGCAAAGCCGTAGGTCAGCAGCGCCGGCATACGCACGGTGCCATCGGCGCGATCAAAAGCGCCGGCATGCGCCAGCGCACCGCCAACGTATCCCACGAGCCCCCAGGCATACATCTGCCATGGCGTCCACATACCCTGTCCAAAAAAGAAATTACTGGTCAGCGCTGCCAACGCGCCGACCATAAAGCCGTTACGACGACCGAGCGTCGCCCCGGCGACAATGGCGATGGCGCTCACGGGTTTAAAGTCGGGAATGGGGCCAAACAGGATGCGCCCCGCCGCGGCCAGCGCCGCCAGCACCAGCGTGGGCATGATTTGGCGCAGGCCTGGACGTGATGTCTCATAGCCCGCAAAGAACAGTGCGAGCACGAGTGCCACAACAACCAGCATGGCAAGCGCCGCCTGCTCAATGCCCACCAGCAACGCCGCGGTCATCACTGCCAGCACCGCCAAGAGCAGCGGAATCTCCATTTTTGTGAGTAGGCGCGAGGCGCGATGATCCGTCATCCCATCACACCCTGTAGAACACGTTGTCGGCAAAGAAATCTGCCGGAGGCTCCATGCAGGCGATCTCGCCGTCGAACATCATGGCGACGTCGTCGGACACCTGCTCGGCAAAGTCCAAGTCGTGCGTGGCCATGATGACGGTACCGCCGGCCTGCGCATGCTCGCGCAGAGCTCGGGCGATAATGCAGCGACTTGCCAGATCAAGGCCCTTGGTGGGCTCATCAAGCAGCATCAGCTCCGGACCGATCAACAGTAGCTTTGCCAACGCAAGCAGCTGGCGCTGACCGCCCGAAAGATCGTACGGGTGACGCGCCTCCAAGCCCGCCAGGCCCAAGCGCGCTGTCTGCTCCTGTGCTGCGGCCTCGTCGTATCCGCAGGTCGAAGCCCATTCCATCAGTTCGTCGCGCACCGTCTCGGCAACCAGCAGAGCCTTGGGGTTCTGCGGCAGCAGCGCCGCCGAGGCCGCCCCACGCACCATGCGGCCACGCTGCAGCTTAGCCGTCTTGGCCAGCACCGAGAGCATCGTCGACTTGCCGCAGCCGTTTCCGCCCACGACCGCATGCACCGCGCCGGCTGAAAACGTCACATCGAGCCCGCGCAGCACCCAACCGCCCGCGTGATCGTAGCGAAACCAGCCTTCCGACAGGGTGGTAGCCGACCCGCCGTGCATTTTTTGGAGTATTCTGCTTCCATTCGTGCGCGGGAAGGCTTCCGAGCCGTTCTCGAGCGACGTTTGTGCCACAAATTCGGACGATTTGTCCAATTCCGAACTTTTTTTCGCGCTCGATACGTCCCCGGACGGCTCCAGAGAGCCTAAATTGTCCTCACGCCTGCTGAATACTCCGTTTTTTGCACATCGGATGGCACCCCACCCCAACATGTCATCGGAAAACAGCGATTCTCGGCGTCCCAAAGAAGCCATATCCGCCACGTCGCGCACGCGACCGTCCTCAATCCGGTACGCACACGTCGCATACTCGAGCATCGGCCGCGGTTGATGCGTAGCCACAACAACCGTGCAGCCCAGCTCACGGTTCACGCGAAACAGCGCGTGCAGAAAATTCTTCTCGGCAACGGGATCGAGCTGAGACGTGGGCTCGTCGAGTAGCAGCACACGCGGACGCAGCGCCAGGACGGCGGCAAGCGACAGCAGCTGCTTGCGGCCACCCGAAAGCGTATCGGTATCGCGATGAAGCCAGTCCTCCAGACCAAAGAAATAGCTGGTCTCGGCAACACGGCGACGCATCTCGTCGCGCGACACACCCAGATTCTCCAGGCCAAACGCCATCTCATGCCACACGGTCTCGCACACAATCTGGTTCTCGGGATCCTGGAACACGTAGCCCACGCGCTCCGCAGACGCGCGCACGTCCATGTCGGCAACGTTCTCGCCCAGCACGCGCGCATCGCCAGTGCGCTCGCCCGCCGGAGCGATCTCGGGCTTGAGCAGCGAGAGCAGCGTCGACTTACCCGATCCGGTACCGCCAACAAGCAGCGCAAATGCACCTTGGGGAACAGACCAGTCGAGCCCCTCGAGCACCGCAGCATCGGCCCCGGGGTAGGCAAAGCTCAGGCTCCGCACCTCAATCGCCGGCATATCCGGGCCGCACGCCGCGCCCGACACCGGGCCCCTATCCAACCGAGCCATCAGCCGAACCTCTTCTCATCGATCGCACGCAGCACGCAGGGCAGCACCATCCAGGCAGCGTACACGACATAGCCCAGCCACGGCGCGGGCACCGAAAGCTGCGGGTAAAACGAATACTGCGTTGTCGCGGTCCATGCCACTGCCACCGCGGCGGCACCAAACAGCGCGAGCTCGACCAGCGCGGCAACGTCGCTGCGTCCCAGTCGATACCGCGCGTACGTCGTACGGCGCGACGCAGCACCCCACCCGCGCGAGCGCATGGCATCCGCGCGCTCAAGCGAATCTTCCATGCCCCAGCCCATCAGCACGCTCGACGCCCGCAGGCGCGATCGCACGGGATCGGCGGGCGC